>CAJKBW010000112.1 GCA_905198295.1 uncultured Oscillospiraceae bacterium
AACCACCGTGCCCGACAGCGATAACAACGCCAGTCTGACCATTCCGAACCAGCCGATTCCGGAAACGCCGAAAACCGGCGTTGCGATGCCGGCAGCGGCTGCGGTGACGTTGCTGTGCGGCTCTGCGCTGGGGCTTATCGGGTGCAGTATTTTCGGGTACAAAAAGAGAAAAAGGATGGGAAATGATGGAGGCTAAAACAATCGTTATTGTTGTTATGGTTGCCATAATTGTTGCGGGACTTATCTTTTTGCATTTTCGCAGCAGGAAAAGGTGATCGGAAAAGGCGGCTGAAAATGCCGCCTTTTTTACATACCAAAATGAATAGGAGGTTTTGTCATGAAGAAAGAACGGTTTGAACAGCGGTTATTCCGCATCTTTGCGCAAGCCGGATATTCCCCTGCCCGTATTTTGACGGTCACGCCGGAGGAGATGGTGGAAATACCGGGTATCACTGTACCCAACATTCGCGCCGTGCTGTGCGTGCAGAACAAGGTACTGTCTGAGCAAAACCATATCCGCAAAGGGCCGCTGATTGATGAACTGCTGAAAGCAGCGGAAAGTGAGGGGCGAAGTGATGGAGAATGAAAAGCGAATGGCGGAATTTGCTTAAACGCGCCGGCAATGAGTTGCAATTTCAGATGAGGCATGAGCCCAAACTGACAAGTAAAAAGAAAGAGGATCGTGAACGATGATGAACAGACCATATGATTCTCCCTGGGGAGAAATTCAGCATTGCCTACAGCTATACCCTGGCGTTTATTCAGTTTGTACTGCCAGACATGGTGGAATTATGGTTCATAGCGAAGCAGTGGAGGATACCTTATCAGCAGAAGCGCAGAAATGTGCTTTGCCGTATAACCGTTACCTCTGCTTTGAGGAGGACTGTGACGAGCCGGTTGCTTTGCGTGAGTTGATGGATAAAGGCTATATGAAAGTCCCGGTAAACGAACATTTTAAGCCTGGAGAATTTGAAGCCGCCATCAATCGCAGCTTACGGGTCTGGCACCCGGATTATTGGAAAGCACGGCAGGCTGATATAAAAAGAAAACAGGAACATGAGCGTTGAAGGAGGCACATGAATGGCGCGAAAATACGACATCATTACCGAGCTTTACCGCCGGTGTATTCAGAGGTTTTCGGGAAATCCGGCGGAATGGGCGGCTTTCCTGCGCTCTGCCTGCCGAAACTACAAGCTGACCTTTGATGAGCAGGTGCTTGTCTATACTCAGCGGCCCGATGCGACAGCGGTGTTGGAGATTGAAAAGTGGAACAGGCGGTTTGGCCGATGGGTCAACCGCGGAGCGACGGGAATCGCCGTCTTTGACCGTGAACATCCCGGAAAGCAGCGCCTGAAATACTATTTTGATATTTCCGACACCCATGAGAGCGATATGGCCCGTCCGGTTCCCGTATGGAAAATCAAGCCGGAATATGAAGCGGACATCGTGGAAACGCTGGAAAACCACTTTGGCGAACTGGAGGATAAAGCCGGTCTGGAATCGGCGTTGATTTCCGCCGCGCAAAACGCTGCCGGGGATAATCTGCCGGATTACCTTTCGGAACTGCTCGGCTATAAGCCCGACAGCTATCTGGAGGAATTTGACGACCTGAATATCGGGGTCATGTACCGCCGCTTAGTGGAAAACAGCGTGGCATATATGCTTCTTTACCGCTGCGGCTATGTCCCGGATCAACATTTTGCACCGCAGGATTTCAGCGACCTGTTCTATTTCAACACCCCGAACACCATAAACACGCTGGGCGTGGCCACCAGTGCCATTTCGGAAAGGGCGCTTTCCACCATTGCGCTGACGGTGCGAAATCTGCAAAAAGAAGAAAAAAAGGAAAAACGCACATTTGCCAGAAAAGGCGAAATCGGGTATGCTGATGGCACAGACAAAAACTTACCGGCTGAAAGGAGTTTTGAATATGACCTACACGATGAAAAACGGCTACCGTCTGCCCGACCTGCTGCCTCCCCAGGAACCGGAGGTACACCTTGGGAAATACGCCCTGCTGCGCCGCCGGTTTCTGAAAGAGCGCCGGCCGGTGATGTTTACCAACCTCTTGACCACGGGCAGGCTGAACGAGCACCTGATGGAGATTCAGCAGACAGCCCAGCGGCGGGTGGAACAGATCACAGCGCAGATGGCAAAAGCCGAGGGCGTAACCGAGGAATTGAAAGCCCGCGACCAGATGCAATGGGTCGGACGGATGAACAATCTGAAACAGGCGGCGGAGGAAACGGTGATGAACGAGCTGATTTACAGCTAAGTTCCGAACTGGCTGAAAAAGCAGGAAGTGATGAACTTCCTGCTTTTTTGGATGAAAAGCTCATTTTCGGTATTCTCAAAAACCATGCGGACGACTTAATATACCGCAGGCAGCAAGTCGAGATGTTCTTCGGCACGCACAAGGATACTGCCGAGCGCGCCGAATACCTGAAGTCGGCGTACCAGGATCGCTATACAGAGGTGATCGTGGACGGCATCCGCGTGGGGTATAAACCGGTAGAGGATGGACTTCTGATGTGGGAGGGCGCATACGCTTCCCGCACGAGGGAGTCCGTTTTTTCATGGGAGATCGTCGCAGCGTTTACCGCACAGCTCATTGACAAAAAGGAATACGGCATCAACACCAGCGTAAAGCCGATGACACCACATGACAGTCAGCAGCTCACCCTCTTTGATTTTGACTTTGGGGACAGTCCTGCCGCAGAACAGGGACAGTTTTCCCTTTTTCCGAAGCCGCAGCTTTCCCAGCAAATCATTGACGAAGCCCTCTGTGTAGGGGCGAACGACCGGGACAGCCGCCTGAAGATCTGTGCCCATTTCATGAAAGACAAGCCGCTGGAGGAAAACGCCCGCTTCCTTGCCGGGCTTTACGGCACAAACGGTGCAGGCTTCATACTGAACGGGCAAAAAATCTCCCTTTGGTACGATGGCGGCGGCTTGCGGATCGCCAGAGGCGAATCGGCACAAAAAGCAACCGCAACGCTTCTTTCCTGGGCGGAAGCGGCAAAACGCATCCGTGAATTGTTAGACATGGGGCGGTATATGCCGCAAAGCGAGATTGAACGCGTGGCGGATTTTGCACGCATGACGCTGGCAGCACAGCTTATATATATCAGCGGCGACTTGACTGATGAGGCCAGACAGGCCGGGTATCTGCCGCTTATGATGCAGGTTCATTCCACAAATAGAGGCTTCCCCGAAATGGAAAAACGGATAGCTGAGCTGCTTTGTGACCCGGCTGTGGTGCAAAAGCTGATAGATGAATGGAGCGAATTTGCCGCAGCCTGGGAAAAAGACCAAGGCCTGCTGCGCTTTGGCCGTCACCAGCCGAAAAAAATATTACAGTGGCTTATCGACTTGCAGCGGGAACCGGTTATATTTACTGCCGCGGAGGACTTCGACCCTCAGCGGCAGTTTTATATTTCCCAGGATGAGATCGACAAGGTGCTGCGCGGGAGCCGGGATTACCGGCTGGATGTGTATGCTTTCTACCGCACCCACGATGACGCTGCCGACCGGGAACAGTATTTGAAGAAATACCACGGTGAATACAGCGGCAGTCATGACGGCAACAACAATCTGACTTACACCTATAAATCGCTGTCTTTCAGTCACGGCAGCATTTCACAGCCTTACGCCAAGGTTGAGCTGACATGGAACAAGGTGGAAAAACGTGTCAGCGAACTCATTTCCACCGGTCGATTTCTGACCGACGCGGACAGGGCTGCCATGCCGGAATACGAGCGCAGGCAGCTCGCGCGTGCGATTCATAACTTTTTCTATGATGTGCCGCCTGAATATCCCCGCCCGTATCTGGCCGATGGCATCACGAATTATTCGAGGGATATACAGGAGGTCTTCGGACAACTGACCGATCCGGAGCAGGTACAGAATATCTATGAAAAGATGATGCTGCCTGTTTGGGACAGCACCCGGCCGGAGGATCGCAGTTATACCATTCGCAAGACCGGGCTGGAAGCTATCCGCGCCTATATCGCCGGAACCTATTCCGTGTTCGGGGAAAAGCGCCCGCAGGAACCGCTTGCTTCCTTTATGACGCCCCTCCCCGCCCCTGCGGAGCCGATGGAATTACCCGCCGAAAAAGAACAGGGGGAGGCGCTGCCGGAGGATACTGCCGCTGAGGAAGAAATCCACAGCGCTGTCGATACTCCGTCTGACAGGCCGGAAAAAAACGACCAGCCGCCCGCTGTTCTTGCGCCGCCCAAGCCAAAACGGGAGCGTGTCCGCTTTACTCCCCTGCACCCGGAAATTCCTGCCGTGCAGCGGCGTAACTTCCGCATTACCGATTATGCGCTGGGCTGCGGCACCAGGAACGATAAATTCACCAACAATGTCGCGGCCATCCGTCTGTTAAAGCAGATTGAGGACGAGGAGCGGCTGGCAACGCCGGATGAACAGGAAATCCTTTCCCGCTATGTGGGCTGGGGCGGTCTTGCCGAGTGCTTTGATGAGATGGACAGCCGGTATGCGGAGCTGAAAGCGTTGCTTACCGAAGAAGAATTTGCAGCGGCCAGAGCCAGCAGCCTGACGGCATTTTACACCCCGCCCGCTGTCATCGACGCCATGTACAAGGCGCTCGCACAGATGGGATTTCAGAACGGGAACCTGTTGGAACCATCCTGTGGTATCGGTAACTTCATCGGCCGGCTACCCCAGAACATGGCGGACAGCCAGGTCTACGGCATTGAAATCGACAGCATCTCCGGCCGTATCGCCGGGCAGCTATACCAAAACAGCCGCATCGCCGTGGAGGGCTTTGAAAAGGTGGACATGCCGGACAGCTTTTTTGATGTGGCCATCGGCAATGTTCCCTTTGGCGATTTCAAGGTGACCGACCGTCGCTATGACAGAAACCACTGGCGGATACACGATTACTTTTTCGGCAAAACCATTGACAAGGTGCGGCCTGGCGGCATCATCGCCTTTATCACCTCAAAGGGGACAATGGACAAGAAAAATCCTGCTGTCCGCAAATATCTGGCGCAGAGAGCCGACCTGATCGGCGCTGTCCGTCTGCCCAACAATGCGTTTCGGGCAAACGCCGGTACAGATGTTACCAGCGACATCCTGTTCCTGCAAAAGCGCGACCGCATCACCGACATGGAACCGGACTGGGTATACCTGGATACGGATGAAAACGGGATTACGATGAACCGCTATTTTGTGCAGCACCCGGAAATGATCTGCGGCGAAATAGTGATGGAATCCTCCCCGCATGGTATGGAAAGCACCTGCAGGCCGTTTGAAAATGCGGATCTGTCCGAATTGCTGGAGGAAGCGGTCAGTAATCTTCATGCGGAAATTTCCGCTTATGAGCCGGAGGTTATGGAGGAGGAAGAAGACCTGTCTATTCCGGCTGACCCGGAGGTGCGCAACTTCAGCTATACGCTTGTGGACGGCAAGCTGTATTTCCGTGAAAACAGCCGGATGCACCCCGTCACGCTGCCGCTGACCACCGAAAACCGCGTGCGCGGGATGATCGGCCTGCGTGACTGTGTGCGGCAGCTTATCCTCTATCAGTCAGAGAATTATCCAGAAGACTGGATAAAGGAGGAGCAGGAAAAGCTGAACAGGCTGTACGACGCCTATGTAAAAAAATACGACCGCCTGTATACCCGCGGCAACAATCTGGCGTTCAGCGATGATTCCAGCTATTGTCTGCTGTGTTCACTGGAGGTGCTGGATGATGAGGGCAATTTCAAGCGCAAGGCGGATATGTTCACCAAGCGCACCATCAAACCCCATGAGCCGGTGACAAAGGTGGATACGGCAAGCGAGGCCCTGGCGGTATCCATCTCCGAAAAGGCGGGGGTTGACCTGCCGTATATGTCCGCGCTTTCGGGTAAAACCGCCGAAGAACTGACCGCCGACCTGTCGGGTGTGATTTACCGGGACATTTCCTGCGGCGAGAAGCCGGAGGATATTCCGGCAGCCTTTATAGACCTCGACCGGTTCCCGTTTGTGACAGCGGACGAGTATCTGTCCGGCAATGTGCGCCGCAAGCTCCACATGGCCAGGGCGCTGTACGAGGTGTTACCTGCCGAAAAGAAACCGTTGATTGCAGGGAATATCACCGCACTGGAAGCGGTGCAGCCGGTTGACCTGACCGCCGGGGACATCGGTGTGCGTATCAGCTCGTCATGGATACCGGCCGATGTGTATAAGCAGTTCATCTTTGAGCTGGTGGGAACCAGTCCCAGAGCGAGGGAGCGCATGGATGTTCTTTACTCCGCGAGTACAGGACAATGGAATGTGACCTTTAAGCACGCCGACGCCGGCAATATCAAGGCCGTCACCACCTACGGCACCAAACGGGTCAATGCCTATCAAATTTTTGAGCATACCCTGAATCAGAAAGAGGTACGCATTTTTGATACCGTCATCGAAGACGAGAAAGAAAAGCCGATGCTGAATCCCAGAGAAACAGCCATTGCCCAGGACCGGCAGGAACTGATGAAGTCCCGGTTTGCAGAATGGGTCTGGCAGGACATTGACCGCCGCGAAAGGCTGTGCCGGATCTACAATGAAACCTTTAACAGCATCCGTCCCCGTGAGTACGACGGGCAGCATATCCGGTTTACGGGTATGAACCCGGAAATCACCCTGCGGCCTCACCAGATCAATGCGATTGCCCATATCCTGTACGGCGGCAATACGCTGTTGGCGCACGAGGTCGGTGCGGGCAAAACATTTGAAATGATCGCGGCAGCAATGGAGGCCAAACGGCTCGGATTGTGCAGCAAATCCCTTGTTGTCGTACCCAACCATATCACTGAGCAATGGGCGTCGGAATGGCTCCAGCTTTATCCAGCGGCTAATATCCTGGTTGCCACTGAGCGCGACTTTGAAAAGCACCGGCGCAAAAAGCTGTGCGCCCGTATTGCCACCGGCGATTATGACGCCATTATCATCGGGCATAGCCAGCTTCCCAAAATCCCCATGTCCAGAGAGCGGCAGGAGGCTGCCTTGCAGCGGCAGATCGACGAAATTCTGCTCGGCATCCAGCAAGCCCAAGCGGCCAAATGCGAGAATTTCACCATTAAACAGATGGAACGCACCCGAAAATCTCTGGAATCGCGGCTGGAAAAGCTGAACAACAGCGCCAAACGGGATGACCTTGTGACCTTTGAGGAATTGGGGGTTGACCGCCTGTTTATCGACGAGAGCCACCATTTCAAAAACCTTTTTCTGGCGACGAAAATGCGGAATGTGGGCGGCGTGGCACAGACCGAAGCGCAAAAAAGCTCCGACCTGTTTATGAAGTGTCAATATCTGGACGAATTGACCGGCGGCCGCGGCGTCGTCTTTGCTACCGGCACCCCTATTTCCAACAGCATTATGGAGCTTTACACCATACAGCGGTATTTGCAGTATGGTCTGCTGGAGAATATGAACCTGCTGCATTTTGACGACTGGGTATCGGACTTTGCGGAAACGGTGACGGCGATCGAGCTGTCCCCGGAGGGCAGCGGATACCGGCCGAAAACAAGACTGGCGAAATTCTACAATCTGCCGGAGCTGATTGCCAACTTCAAAATGGCGGCGGACATTCAGACGGCGGATATGCTTAAGCTGCCGGTGCCGAAAGCCAATTTCCATACCGAGGTTATCAAGCCCTCCGCATTGCAGCAGGAAGCCATCAAAGGGCTTGCCGAACGCGCGGAAAAGGTGCGTAAAAGCAATATAAACCCGTCTGTTGACAATATGCTGAAAATCACCAGCGACGGCAGAAAGCTGGCGCTGGACATGCGGCTGCTCAATCCGCTGGCACCGGATGAGGAAAACAGCAAAACCGCCGTCTGTGCCCGCCATGTATTTCGCATCTGGCAGCAGAGCGCCGGACAGCGCGGCACCCAACTGGTATTCTGTGATTTATCCACGCCCAAAGGCACGGTGGAATTGACCGAGATGAACGGCGTTTGGACGGCTTCGGAATTTCAGAATGTGTATGACGATTTGAAGCTGAAGCTGCTGAATATGGGGATCCCCGCAGAAGAAATCGCTTATATCCACGAGGCCGGCACCGAAGCCAAAAAGAAAGAGCTGTTTGCCAAGGTGCGTTCCGGTCAAGTGCGTATCCTGATGGGCAGTACCGCCAAGATGGGAGCCGGGACGAATGTGCAGGACAGGCTTGTGGCACTTCACGACCTCGACTGCCGTGCGACACGTTCCTAACTGAAAAGGTTAGGCGTGAAGCTGAAAAAGATATGATTGCGGATTGAAAGGAGCCGCAAAAAATGCTTCATAGAACTGATAATTCGATAGGTAGAATGACGGAGTAACGTCCTGAAATGCCTACCCTGATACTCCGACAGGCGGCAGAAATGCGGTCTGAAGCTCGGTGAAGTCGGCGGAGAGCCACCGTAATTGCGGCTGAATACAACGCAAACGAAAGGTACCCAGAGGTGGGCGCTGTGACCTATACGCCGGGGGTCTACAAAATATATATGGTGAGAATGGTGGAAACACCTGACGAACTTGCGAATGTACGGGTCTATACCGAGGAGCACATAGAAATGTGCGCCGGTCTAAAATATGACAGCCAGCGAGGTTTAGTAGAAATGGCAGTTACGAAACACCTTACAGCGTTACAGGCGCTGTTGGACTGGCAGGCTCAGAGCAAGCACCTAAGTATATATGAACAGATAGGATTATCGGAACGTGGGAAACAGCATAACGCTTTATGCGGTGGCGACGAAGAAAATAAGCGCCTTACCACCTCTCCAAAAGGGCGCATGACTGCAATCATGCTCTTACCCTTGGAAACA
>CAJKBW010000113.1 GCA_905198295.1 uncultured Oscillospiraceae bacterium
AACTGCCGCAAACGCTGAAAATAGCTTTCAAAAAATCCGCCGGAAAAGGGAGGTCTCTTCCCCTCTTCGGCGGATTTTTATTCTAAGGACGAAAAAGGCCTCAAAAAGAAAAAATCCCCCCTTGTTCCATATAAATACGTCTGGTATACTGTACACCATAAAGGGGGAATCACGATGCTTCTGTGCGGCGGAACCGTATATTTTTCGGATGGAGTCCGAAAAATCGACCTGTTTATCCGTGCCGGGCGATTTGCCGAACAGCCCGTTCCGAATGATACGGCCTTAGATCTGACCGGCCTTCGGGTGTTTCCCGGATTGATTGATATGCATATCCACGGTTTCCGGGGGCATTACAGCATGGACGAGGATACCGATTCTCTGCGCGATTTCGCTGCGGAGCTTGTCCGTTACGGCGTCACCTCGTTTCTGCCAACCACCACCGCCGCCCCCCCGGCTGTACTGCTGAATACGCTCAGCCGGCTGAAGTCTGTATCCGGTGACAGCAGCGGTGCCGTCATACGCGGCATTTATATGGAAGGGCCTTTTTTATCCCCCGCATACAAGGGCGCGATGCGGGAAGACTGTCTGTGTGTACCGGATACCGCTCTGGCCGAAGCCTTTCAGGAGGCGTCAGGCGGTCTGCTGAAGGTTATGGCGGTCGCACCGGAGCTGGAGGGTGCACAGGCGCTGATCCGCTGGTGTGTCGGCAAGGGGATACAGCCGTCCATTGCCCATACAGCCGCAGACTATGACACGGCATGCACGGCCATGCGCGCCGGTGCCGATCACATCACCCATTTATTCAACGCTATGGCCGACCCCCGCCATCGACAGCCCGGTGTATTCGGCGCAGCACTGGACAGCGGCAGCAGCGCGGAAATCATTGCCGATGGGCATCATGTACATCCCGCTTTCCTGCGTATGGCCTACCGCCTGCTCGGCCCGGAACGATTGATTCTCATCAGCGACGACACCCCTATCTCCGGGTGCGGAGACGGCTCTTTTCTCATGGACGGCCGAACGAGCATAGTCAAAGACGGTATATGCCGTCTGTCGGATGGTACGATCAACGGTAATGTACAGCCGCTTCTGACCTGTGTACTGCGTGCAGAGCAGTTTGGTATTCCTCTGGCAGACGCTGTCCGCATGGCCTCCGAAACCCCCGCCAAAAAACTCGGGATCTATAAGGAAACCGGCAGCATTGCGCCGGGAAAATCCGCCGATCTGTTTGTATTGGATGAGCAAAACCGTGTGCGGCTGACGATGGTCGGCGGCAACATCGTCTATAATGCCCTGGGATAGGCCGCAGCGATTTTAGAGTGGACTTTTTACAGCCGTTTGTGTATAATAGTGGCACACCACTCAAATGAGAAAGGATTGACCCGATTTGAAAATTCATGTGTATAAGGACGCGCAGACGATCGGTACTGCGGCGGCGGCTCTGTTCGCCGCACAGATTTTGGAAAATCCCGCCTGCGTTCTTGGCCTGGCAACCGGCTCTACGCCGATTCCTACCTACCAGAAGCTTGTGGAACTGCATCGCGCCGGCGTATTGGATTTCTCCCGTGTCACCACCTTTAACCTGGATGAGTATATCGGGCTGACTCATGATCATCCGCAGAGTTATTACTACTTTATGCAGGAAAATCTGTTTTCCCACATAAATATCAATCCGGAGAGCGTCCATGTACCCTGCGGCACCGGCGATCCGGAAGAAAATTGCCGCGCGTACGAGGACAGCATTGCGCAGGCCGGCGGCGTCGATCTTCAGATTCTGGGAATCGGGCGCAATGGCCACATCGCGTTCAATGAACCTGCCGACATCTTTCCGGCCATGACGCATGTCGTCGATCTCACCGAAAGCACTATCGAAGCCAACAAACGGTTTTTCGACAAAGCGGAGGATGTACCGCGCCGCGCGATTTCGATGGGTATCGGTTCCATCATGCGCGCACGGGCCATTCTGCTCATCGCCACCGGTGCCGATAAAGCCGATGCGGTTTATGCCATGGTGCACGGCGAGATTTCTCCGCAGTGTCCGGCGTCCATTCTGCAGCTGCATCCCAATGCGGTAATCCTTTTGGATGAAGCGGCCGCGGCGCGTCTGTAACTGTTTTCGCAGCCCATATAGCAACGCCTGCCATAAACGGCAGGCGTTTTCTTTATCCCGATCCCGCCGATTTGCCGTCGAGATCATCCGTTCCTTTTTAACACCGTTCACCTTCCGTGCGCATATTCTGGATAAGGGAGATTTTCTTTCTCTAAATATGGTTTAACGGAGGTTGACTGCATGAATATTTACAAGTGTTCCGGCCCGACACGCGAGCCGATCACCAATCGCTGTTCGTGCCAGCGCCCGCCATACCCATGCTCATGCCCGTGCCCGTGTCCTTATCCGTGTCCTTGTCCCGGACCGATAGGTCCCACCGGGGCGACCGGACCGACGGGTGCCACCGGCGCAACCGGCGCGACCGGCCCAGCGGGAAGCGCCACCATGACCGGTGCAACCGGACCAACCGGAGCAACTGGAGCAACCGGACCGCAGGGAATTCCCGGCGCGACCGGTCCTCAAGGCGTGCAGGGCATGCAGGGCGTTCCCGGACCTGCCGGAGCAGTCGGAGCAACCGGACCGCAGGGGATACAAGGACTGCAGGGCGTTCCCGGCGCAACCGGAACGACTGGTGCTACTGGTCCCACCGGAGCAACTGGCGCCGCTGGCGCAACTGGAACAACTGGTGCTACTGGCCCCACCGGAGCAACTGGCGCCGCCGGCGCAGCCGGGCCGACTGGACCAACTGGTCCCACCGGACCCACCGGAGCAACCGGATCTCAAGGTGTTCAAGGGCTGCAGGGCGTTCCCGGGGCGACGGGTGTAACCGGACCAACAGGAGCCACCGGGGCAACCGGACCACAGGGACTTATTGGACTTCAGGGTCCGACAGGCGCCGCGGGTGCGGCCGGTCCCATCGGCCCCACCGGCCCAACGGGAGCAAACGGTGCTGCGGGGATAACCGGCCCGACGGGAGCCACTGGCGCGGCCGGAACGACTGGTGCAACCGGCCCAACCGGACCGACTGGCGCGACCGGACCTCAAGGCGTTCAAGGCCTGCAGGGCGTTCCTGGTGCAACCGGAATGACTGGTGCTACTGGCCCCGCCGGAGCAACTGGCGCCGCTGGCGCAGCCGGGCCGACTGGACCAACTGGTCCCACTGGTGCAACCGGTGCCGTTGGAGCGACTGGTCCCACCGGTGCCGCTGGCTCTGTCGGCGCGACCGGCCCAACTGGTGCTGCGGGAGCAACTGGCGCGACAGGTCCAACTGGACCAACTGGTGCAACCGGAGCAACCGGACCGGCTGCACAGACGGACGCCGTCATCGCCAATGCAACCACGCCGCAATCCCTTGCCGCTGCCGCACCGGTTGTGTTCGACAACAACAGCTTTATTCAGGGAACCGGCATTGCGCACACACCGGGCGAAGCCATTGCCGAACTGAATACCCCAGGCATGTATATTGCCAATTATTATGGTACGGTAACAGGTGACGACACTGCTGCCTATCCGCTCACTGTACGTGCCGTATTATACCAGGACGGCCGTGCACTTACCAATTCTGCGGACGAGGTAACTCTCAGCGAAGCCGGTGTAAGCGTCGTCATCGGCGGCGACGCCCTGGTTCTTGTAAACCAGGGCACCAGTCAGATCTATCTGCGCAACGAAAATGCTAACACCACCTGGACGGACGCCCAGCTGAGCATTGTACGGCTCACCTGACAGATTCACCGTAAACCATTTAGCGGACATGGCAATCGCCTTGATGCGCTGCAGCCAGGGGGGACTGTCTATAAAAACGGGCGGCACAATACCAAAAAGAAAAGCGTGGAAAAAGCAGCAAGCTTTTTCCACGCTTTTTCACACAATGTTTCGCTTTAATCCTTCAGCGGAACGTTTTTCCCGTCCACGGCAATGCTGCCGGTCAGGATCATGATACCTTCCACAAGTCCCCAGATGCCGGACACAAACGCACAGACACCGCAGGTGAGCAGGGAAATGAGAAGCTGGGCAACCGCTTTCCCGGTATACCCCAGATAAAAGTTATGTACGCCCAGACTGCCGAGAAAAATACCAAGCAGGCCAGCCGCCATTTTGCTCTTCTGGGGATAACCCGCAGGAACCATCACCGGCTGCTGCACAACATAGGGCTGTTGCGGAGCAGCATACGGCGGCTGCACAGGCTGCTGCGGAGCGGCGTACGGCTGCTGAACCGGCTGTGCAGGCTGCTGAACCGGCTGTGCCTGCTGCAGCGGGGCACCGCAATATTTGCAGGCATATGCTCCGGCGTCAACATTAGCGCCGCACTGCGGACAACGATTTTCTTCCATGTATAAACCCTCCTGAATATGGTTTTCAGCACACGCTGATAATTTGGCTCGTTCCGGCCGATCGGCCAGAAAACTATACCTTTTCAGACGCTTTTACGAGTAGCAAATTTCTGGATATATCGATCATAACAGATCGATATATCCTTCTTTTTTTGCCATTCCCTCCAACATTCTCTTGGGAAAGGACGCATCCTGAAAGGTATGCCTATTTCTTCGTTTATTATATCGGTTCGGCAAAGCGGTTGTCAAGTGCAATTTAAGCTTTTGTTCATATTTTTTTTACATTTTCCCTTTTCCACAAGATCGCAGAAAATATTCTATAACCCATGTTCAAATAATGGTTTTTATGTTATAATGCGGAATTGTGTAAAACACATGATGAGGAGGAATAGAGACAATGCCCAATGCTTTTACACTTATTGCGCACATCCAAAACGGCGGATATGACCCGCTGTTCAGCCGGATGTACACAAAGGAACAGATAGCGGATCAGCGCCGCCGCTACATCACCGCGGTGAAAGCTTTTGTGGAGGTCTACGGCGATCGGGATAACCTGTTCCTGTTCTCCGCACCTGGCCGCACCGAGATCGGCGGCAACCATACCGACCACAATCATGGCCGCGTTTTGGCAGCCAGCGTCAATCTCGACGTCATCGCCGTCGCGGCACCGACCGCCGAACCGGTGGTGCGCGTCCAGTCGGCTGGTTATCCGCTGGACACGATTGCGCTCGATGATCTGGCTGTGCATACGGAAGAAATCAACCACTCCGCTTCGCTCATCCGCGGCATGTCCTCCCGCCTGCAGCAGCTGGGCTGGTCCATCGGCGGTTTCGATGCCTATACGACCTCCAACGTGCTCAAGGGATCCGGGCTGTCGTCATCCGCGGCCTTCGAGGTGCTGATCGGCACGGTATTCAGCCACCTTTACAACGACGGCAGGATCAGCGCCGTTGAGATCGCCCAAATGGCACAATATGCGGAAAACATCTATTTCGGCAAGCCGAGCGGCCTGATGGATCAAATGGCTTCCTCGGTCGGCGGCATTATCACCATCGATTTTGCCGACAGCGAAAAACCGGTTATCCAAACGGTTCCTTTCGACTTTGCGGCCAGCGGCTATCGGCTGTGTATCGTGGATACCGGCGGAAACCATGCCGATCTTACTTATGAATATGCATCCATCCCGGCGGATATGAAAGGGGTTGCCGAGGCTTTCGGTAAGTCTTTCCTGCGGGAAATCACGATGGAACAGCTGCTGCCGGCTATTCCGATGCTGCGGGAAAAACTGGGGGATCGTGCGGTGCTGCGGGCGGTGCATTTCCTTCTGGATAACGACCGCGTGACCCGGCAGGTCGAAGCACTGAACCGGCAGGATTTTGCGGAATTCTGCCGCCTGGTTATCGATTCCGGCCATTCCTCGTTTGAATATCTGCAGAATATTTACTCCACCTCGGATGTGCAGTCACAGGGACTCAGCCTGGCTCTCTGCCTGGCGCAGATGGAGCTGGAAGGCTGCGGCGCCTGGCGTGTACACGGCGGCGGCTTCGGCGGCACGACACAGAATTTTGTGCCGGAAGACCGGCTGGATGCTTTCCGCAGCCGCATGGAGAGCGTGTTCGGCGCCGGCAGCTGCTATGTGCTGTCGATCCGCCCGTTCGGCGGTATATGCCTGGATCATATGGACTGAATCCCCCAAGACACAGAGAAAGGAAAGAATTACACATGGCTGAGCTGCGCAAACATCCGCTGACAAACGACTGGATCATGATCGCGTCCCACCGGCAGGGCCGTCCGCAGATGCCCAAGGACTACTGCCCGTTCTGTCCCGGCTCCGGCAAGGTTCCGGAACAGTTCGACGTCTATAAATATGATAACGATTTTCCGGCGCTGTCGCCGAACCCCCCCGAGCCGGATCCGGTTGCCACCGCTTTCTTTGAGACGGCGCCGGCCTATGGCAAATGCGAGGTTATCCTCTACTCCCCTGAGCATACCGTCACTCTTCCTGAGCTGCCCACCGCGCACATCAAAAAACTGGTCGATCTCTGGGCAGAACGGTATGAAGCGCTGCGCGCGGACGAAAAGGTCAAATATGTGTTTATCTTTGAAAACCGCGGCGAAGTGGTGGGCGTTACCATGCCTCATCCGCACGGGCAGATTTATGCCTATCCGTTTTTACCCAAAAAACTGGAGCTGGAGATCGAAAACGCCCGGAAATACAAGGAAGAGAAGCAGCACTGCCTGTTCTGCGACATGCTGCAGGCGGAAAAGGATTTCGGTGAGAGGATCATCTTTTCCAATGAACATTTCACGGTATTCCTCCCCTTCTTTACCGAATATCCCTACGGTGTGTATATCCAGAGCAACCGGCACATCACCAACATAGCCGCCTTCAATGAGGAGGAGCGGACGGCACTGGCCGAAACGCTGCGCCGCACCACCGGCATGCTGGACAGCCTGTTCGATTACAAGTTCCCGTATATGATGTGCATGTACAACGAGCCGGTCAACGGCCCGGATGCTGCCGACTGCTTCCACTTCCATATCGCCTTCTATCCGCCGATGCGCAGCGCAGACAAGGTCAAATTCAACGCGTCGAGCGAAACCGGTGCCTGGGCACACTGCAATCCTACCTGCCCGGAGGAAAAAGCCGAGGAACTGCGCGCCGCTTATGCTAGGTTCATGGCCAAAGAAAGCGGTAAATAATCCTGCGGCAAACCGGCCGCCGGCATTTTCCGGAAATCCCGTTTACCTGTATAAAAACCGCCCTGCGAGAGCTCTCGCAGGGCGGTTTTTTGGTTTATTCCGTAATGACGGCCAGGGTAACGAGATATTCCATCACTTTGCGGGTGAGCGCTTCGCGCTCAATCCAGGCACGGCCCATCTGGTTTTCGTACGCCTCCGGCGTAACCTCAATGGCGCCGGCAAACTGGCTTAGCGTTTCCTGATACTCCGCTTCCGTCAGCTCCAGATCTTCCTTTTCGGCAATCGCCTGCGCCACCATATGGCCGGTCACGATATCCTTGGCCTGGCTTTCTGCATTGGCCTCGAAATCCGCTTCGGTCATACCATTGTATGTCAGATAATCCTCATACGTCAAATTGTAATCCGCGAGCTGCCGTTTGGTATCCTGTATGACAATCCGGGTGTTCTCCTCAACCGCCGCTTCGTCGAAGCGATGGACGGTCGTGTTTTTCAGCACCTCAACCCATACCATATACTGCTTTTGGTATTCCGCCTGCCGGATGCTCTCCTCCTCCAGCTGCTTGCGGATATATTCCCGATAGGCCTCCACCGTGTCACAGTCGGATATTTCCCGTACAAAATCGTCGGACCATTCCGGCAGAATGGCCTGCGTTATTTTGTGTACCGTAACCACAAATACCACCGGCTGTCCGGCCAGCGAGGGCTCATCATAGGATTCAGGGAAGGTCAGGTTCAAACGCTTTTCCACGCCAACCTGTGCACCGATCAGCTGTTCCTCAAATCCAGGGATAAAGCGGCCGGAACCGATCACCAGCTCATAATTTTCCGCGGTACCGCCCGAAAAGGCTTCCCCGTCCAGCAGTCCCTGAAAATCCAGAATAACGGTATCGCCGTCCTGCACCGGACGATCGGTAATCTCCCGTATCTCGGCATGCTCACGCTGTATGGCCGACAGTGCCTGTTCCACCGTTTCGTCGGTCACCGGTTTAAGCACCGGCGCGGATATTTCAATCCCCGCATAGCGGCCCAGGGAGAGATCCTGCGGCGCCGCAGAAGCTTCACTGCTTTCCGGCAGAACGGCAGGCTCTGCACAACCGGCTGCCAGAAAAACGAAACCGGCCGTCACAACGGCAAGCCAACGCATCCTTTTCATAGAAACAATCCTTTCTCTGCATGCAATTCACCCCAAAAAGACCGGCCGGCCGCCGAAAAAGCGCTGCCGGGCATCGCTATTCTTTATACCACATTTCGTACAAAAAGAAAACCCCCGCTCTTTTGTAACCAAATTGCAAGAATTCCTTATGCAATTCTATCGTTTTTGCCGCGTTTACCGTCTTTTCCCGTCTGCCTTTTTATGGTATACTGGAGGTAATTGGGCAGATTCCGCCGCCGGCTTCGGTAAGGTTTGACATAAAGCATGAAACCGGCCGATATAGTAAAGAATAAG
>CAJKBW010000114.1 GCA_905198295.1 uncultured Oscillospiraceae bacterium
AGGATTATAACATACGGATTCGCGGCCGTCTATGGCGTGCAAGAGATATTCACACAACCGCATCCACCGAGGAAGCAGTGTTGACAAAGCGAAGAAATCGGCTATAATTAGGGGTGTAAGGTGCTGCCGACAGACGGTTAGCCCCTCAAGTGGCAGAAGTAGAACCGCTCACGTGTCAGGGAGGCGGTTCTACTTCTTTTTTACGGCTGAAAGGATCAGACCGACTATGCCGATGAGCACAAGGCTGTACTGGAACAGATCCGCCAGCGTTATGTACATGGGCATCCCTCCCTTCGCGGGAGGGAAAAGAAGCACAGGTTCCCTCCCGGGATGAGAGGGACCAACCGCCTGCCGAGAGCGACAGCACCTTACGTGAGGATTATAACATACGGATTCGCGGCCGTCTATGGCGTGCAAGAGATATTCACACGGTCAATGAAAAATCCCCGGCGATCCTTTTGTGATCGCCGGGGATTTTAAAATTTTCTCTTAGGAGTGGGATCAGCGGTTTCACCCAGTAACCAGGAGGTTGAAACCTTGAGCACATCGGCAAAAGCGATTAGTTCCAGATCAGTGACATATCGCTCGCCGTTTTCAATGCGGGACATACCGTTGGCTGTAAAAACGATATTGTGACGGGTATGCATCAGCGCAATTAAATCTTCCTGTGTCAACTTGGGATCAAACATATTTCGTGCAGCACGTATCCGAACCCCGGACGCATTCCTTTTCATATCACTAGCCTCATTTTAAAAGACAGGCATCCACCTAGTTAAGTGGATGCCTATTCTTTATTTATAAATGTTGTTATAAACTCTCGCAATACTTGAGCTTCTTTTTCAGATAAATTTGAGATGTTTATGGAAGAGGCGTCTTCCATACCCAAGAGATAGTCAACGGATACGTTGAAGACGGTCGCAATCTTTTTAAGACGGTCTAGCGGGGGAGATTTAGTATTATTTTCATAAGCAGAGATAGCATCTTTTTTAACCCCTATTTTGCGACCAAGTTCTTCTTGCGTCCATCTCCTGCTTTTTCGTAAGGATTTAATACGCAAACCGAAATCATAAACTTCATTATTAATTTCGCCAGCCATATAAACACCTCACATTATTTTGTAAACAATATATCTATATTATAAGATAAACTTGCTTTCTATCAGTCCGGATTATTTACATATTTTGCGGACTAAAAGAATAATTAAACGAACCGTCCGAAATAAAGTCGAACGGTTCGTTTAGTCAGGATAGACAAATGTTTCTAGAAAATTCTGAAGAAGAGTCTCCTTATCTTTGGGAAGATCATAAAGTTTAATTACCATTGCATTTTCCATTCCTAGAAGGTAGTCAACAGATACATGTAAAACAATAGCTAATTTTTTAAGATGCTCTGTACTAGGCCTTTTTGTGTTATTTTCATAACTAGATATAGAATCCTTTTTAACGCCAATTTTATTTCCTAGTTGTACTTGAGTTAAATTCCTCCTTTTACGTAAAGCCTTGATACGCAAACCAAAATCGTATACGTCATATTCAATATTGTCCGTATCTTCGGCCACGTTAATCACCTCACTTAGTTTTTATAAAAATTATACCCCAAGAATGTTGACTGATAGACATAAAAGATATATAATTATTTATGCTATTAGTACGACTTTGCCGCGTAACAATCATTTATAAAAGGAGACTACCGCATGAAAAGCACCGGGATCGTGCGAAAGATCGACGAACTGGGCCGGGTGGTGATACCGGTGGAACTGCGGCGTTCACTGGGGCTTGCGACCGAGGATTCGCTTGAGGTTTTCACCGACGGGGACTATATTATCCTGCGCAGATATGCCCCCGGCTGCATGTGCTGCCACCGTGTGGAAAACCTTGTCCGGTGCGGCGACCGACGTATCTGCCGCCCCTGTCTGGCGAAGCTTTTGGACAAGGAGCCGTAATCGTGAATGCAGCGGGAGGGGTGCCGATGGATACGTATAACGGCCGGTTTGATCAGCTGTTTGCCGCGTTTTATGAAAAGATGCTCACGCCTGATGATCTCAAACACCAGAGCAGGGCGATGAATGCGGTTGCCAGGGATCTGCTGAAGCATATGACCCGGGAGGAGTATCTCAAAGCAGAGCAGCTCATCGGTGCTTATGTCGAGATTGTCGCTTTCGGCGCCTTTGAAAAGGGCTTCCGGCTTGCCGTGGAGCTGTTGACCGATCCCGACCGGAAACAGGAATGAGCCGCAGGCACTGCCTGCGGCTCATTCCTGTTTTTCCTCCCCGGCAGCCTGACCGCGCGGGCGCATATTGTCCACCTTCTCGGAATATAGTGTTGTGAGAACAAGCATCCGAAGGAGTGAGGCAGGCGTGACGTCTATCACGGACAGACAAAACGGGTTGAATCCCGTGGAAGTGGAAGCATCCCGCCGGGAAAACGGTGCCAACACGCTGACCCGCCGCAAAAAGCGGGGATTTTTCCGGCAGTTTTTGTCCAGCTTCGGCGACCCGATCATTAAAGTGCTGCTCGCAGCGCTGGCGGTGAACGTGATCTTCCTGTTCCGCCATTTTGACTGGTTTGAATCGCTGGGCATCGCTATCGCTATTTTTCTGGCTACCTTTGTATCCACGCTGTCGGAATACGGCAGCGAATCCGCCTTTGCCAAACTGCAGGAGGATGCCGGGAAAATCCAGTGCCGGGTGCGGCGCAGCGGGATGATCGTCTCGCTGCCGATCGGGGATATCGTGGTGGGCGATATCGTGCTTTTGCAGGCGGGGGAGCGCATCCCGGCGGATGGCATCCTGCTGTCCGGCCGCCTCGGCGTGGATCAGTCCGCCCTCAATGGGGAAAGCGCGGAAGCCGCCAAATCCCCCGGTGGGGATACGCTCGGCGATCCGATGTCCGGGCATTCGCTGTTCCGCGGCACCATCGTCTGCTCGGGGGATGGGGAAATGCTGGTCACGCGGGTCGGTGACAGCACCTTTTACGGCAGCCTGGCGCAGGAGGTGCAGGAAGAGACCCGCGAAAGCCCCCTCAAGCTGCGGCTGAGCGGACTGGCCAAAACCCTCAGCCATATCGGCTATGCTGCTGCGATTCTGGTGGCGGTTGCCGACCTGTTTCACTCCTTTTGTCTGGATAAGGGTATGCAGTGGGCGCAGATTGCTGCCCAGTTCGGGGATCCCGCGGCGGTGGTCGAACAGGTGCTCCATGCGCTGACGCTGGCCATCACGGTAGTGGTGGTCGCCGTGCCGGAAGGCCTGCCGATGATGATTACGGTGGTGCTGTCCTCGAATATGCGCCGCATGCTCCGGGATCATGTGCTCGTGCGCAAGCTGGTGGGGATCGAAACCTCCGGCAGCCTGAATATCCTGTTCACCGACAAAACCGGCACCCTCACCAAGGGAAAGCTGGAGGTCAGCCGGTTCATTTCCGGCGATGGGACGGAATACCGCAAGCCGTCCGAGCTGAAACGGCATAAGGCATTGTGGGAGCTGGTGGAGTGCAGCGGCGTGTGTAATTCCGACAGCCAGATTTCCGGCAAAAAGGCGATCGGCGGCAACGCGACCGACCGGGCGCTGCTCGAATTTGTGCTCCCGGCGTCCAGAAAGAGCTGGCCGGCGGTGCTGTCGCATGTGCCGTTTGACAGTGCGCGGAAATTTTCTGCCGTCACACTGCGCGGTGGCAGCGGAAACGGGCTGTTTAAACGGGAAAAACTGGTGCTGGTCAAGGGGGCGCCGGAAAAGCTGCTTTCTGCCTGTACGCGGTATCTTGATGAAAACGGCGAGGTTTGTCCCCTCGCTTCCCGGCAGGGGCTGGAGAGCCATTGGAAAGAGCTGACCCGCAGCGCCATGCGGGTGCTCGCCCTGGCGGTGTCTGATGAGGATGTGGATGAGCGCGGCGATTTCTCCCGCCTGATTCTGATCGGGCTGGTGGGCATCCGGGACGAGGTACGCGAGGAAGCGCGGGCCGCCGTCCGGCAGGTACATAACGCCGGTATTCAGGTGGTGATGATTACCGGCGATAATAAGGATACCGCCGCCGCCATTGCGCGGGAGGCAGGGCTGCTCAGCGAGAAGGGACGGCACAGCGGCGCGGTTATCACCAGCGCCGAGCTTGCAGCGATGAGCGATGACGAGGTGAAGGCGCTGCTGCCGAAGCTGCGGGTGGTCGCGCGGGCCCTGCCGTCGGATAAGAGCCGGCTTGTGCAGCTTGCCCAGTCGATGGGACTGGTCGCCGGCATGACCGGGGACGGCATCAATGACGCTCCCGCCCTCAAAAAAGCCGATGTGGGCTTTGCGATGGGCAGCGGCACCGAGGTGGCCAAGGAGGCCGGCGATATCGTGATTCTCAACGATAATTTTGCCTCCATCGCCCGTGCGATCCTGTACGGCCGCACCATCTTCAAGAGCATCCGGAAATTCATCATCTTCCAGCTCACAATGAACCTGTGCGCGGTAGGCGTTTCCATCATCGGGCCGTTCATCGGCATCGAT
This sequence comes from uncultured Oscillospiraceae bacterium, assembly GCA_905198295.1. Classification (GTDB taxonomy): domain Bacteria; phylum Bacillota; class Clostridia; order Oscillospirales; family Acutalibacteraceae; genus UMGS1591. The sequence continues at coordinate 4,481 of CAJKBW010000114.1, forward strand.
ACGCCGGTGACGGTGGTGCAGATGCTGTGGATCAACATCATTATGGATACGCTGGCCGGTCTGGCGTTCGCCGGGGAACCGCCGCTCGAGGAATATATGAGCGAACCGCCGAAAAGGCGGGATGAGCCGATCATCAACCGGTATATGTTCAGCCAGATCCTGTGCATGGGGCTGTTCACCGTGGTGCTGTGCATCCTGTTCCTGAAACTGCCGGTCGTGCGACCGCTGTTCCGGTATGCCAACGATTACATCTACCTGATGACCGCCTTTTTTGCCTTATTTATTTTCTGCGGCATTTTCAACAGCTTCAGCGCCCGCACCCATCGCCTCAACCTTTTCGCCCATCTGCATAAAAATCCGGCCTTTGCCTTTATTATGGCGCTGGTTGCGGTGGTGCAGCTGCTGCTGATTTATTTCGGCGGCACCCTGTTCCGTACCGCCGGACTGACCCTGCCGGAGCTGCGCACGGTGCTGCTGATTGCGTTCCTGGTGGTGCCCGCGGACGCCATACGCAAGCTGGTGCTGCGTTTGGCTGGCCGGAAAGGGACGTTGTAAGAATTAGTCGTTGACATCACCGCCTCTCCGGCCTAAAATAAAAAAGGAAGCTTTGGCAAAGAAAGGAATGGTTTGAAGTGGATATCGGAGAGGTCCTCAGTCACGCACTGTCGGTGGTTCTGACGTTTCTTCCCAAGCTGCTGTTTGCTCTGCTGATTCTTGTGGCGGGCTACATCCTCACGAAAGTCATCGTGCGGCCGATACGGGCGGTTCTGAAGCGTTCCCGTGTGCCGGTGGATGAGGTGGCGGCAAAATACATCCTGCGCATTGTCAACATCATCATCTGGGCGCTGGCCATCGTTATGGCGCTGGATAAGATTGGTGCGCCGGTGACCAGCCTGCTGACCGTGGTGGCGGCTGTCGGTGCGGCGGTTGCCCTGGCGGTAAAGGATAATCTGGCCAGTCTGGCATCCGGTATTGTCCTGCTGTTTTCCCGGCCGTTCAAAGCGGGAGATTTTATCGATGTGGACGGCGTATCCGGTACCATCACCGAGATCGAGATGATGCATACGTATCTGAACACGGTCGATAATACCCGTATTGCGGTGCCCAACGCAAAAATGATGAGTGCAACCATCCGCAACTTCTCCGCTATGGAAACCCGTCGGCTGGATCTGGTGTATTCGGTCGGCTATGAGTGCGATATCGACCAGGTCAAGAAGGTGCTGCTTGACTTGGCACAGAACCATAATCTGGTGCTGCGTGAACCGGCCGAGCCGTGTGTGCTGCTCAAGGAATACGCGGATTCCTCGATTAACTTCACGCTTCGGATGTGGTGCCTGAATGCGGATTACTGGACCCTTACCTTTGACATGAATGAGAAGGTCAAAAAAGCATTTGATGAAAACGGCATCTCCATTCCGTTCCCGCAGATGGATGTTCACATGCATACACAAGCCGAATAACGGCAGCAAAAACACCCGGAAGCCAAAGCTTCCGGGTGTTTTTTCATGCGTCGAAAATGAACCGTGCAAAATGAGTTTTCACGGCAGAGATAAGCCTGAGTATGGGGTAGTTTATTCCACACTTTGTTCCGGCTGTTTCGCGCGTCCCAGCTGCCGGCGCATGTAGAGAATGCCGAACAGCATTATGAGCGGGAAAACGATCGCGGCGAGCAGGCCGATCTTCAGTCCCGCCTGAGCGGGATCGTTGCCCATGCCGGCCCCCCAGTTCACAATGGCGGACGAATTCTGGGCGGCGTCGGAGACCAGACCGGTGAGCCAGGGCCCCGCGGAGCAGCCCAGATCCCCGCACAGGGCGAGGATGGCGAACATTGCGGTGCCGCCGGTCGGGTAGCCGGCGGAGGACAGGCTGAGCATGCCGGGCCACATCAGGCTGACCGACAGCCCGCACAGAGCGCAGCCGAGCAGAGCAACGGCCGGAATCGGAACCAGCGCCGTGAGAAGATAGGAAACGATGCATAAGACGGCAGAAGCCGAAAGCGCTTTCTGCAGGTTAAGCTTCTGCCCGCGGGTGCCATACAGGGTGCGGCCGATGCCCATCATCACCGCAAAGATGCACGGACCAAGCAGATCGCCGAGCACTTTCGAGATGCCCAGCCCTGTTTCCACAAAGAGCGACGCCCACTGCGACATGGCCTGTTCGGCAGCACCGGAGCATACCATCAGCAGCATCGCCACCACAAAAATACGGGAGGTCAGCAGCTTTTTCAGCGGAATCCGATGCGCCTCTTCCACCGGAGGAATCAGCGGAACCCGCAGGAAGTAGAACAGGTTGGCGGCCGGCAGAATGGCCCAGAGCATCGGCAGGAGAAACCACAGGTCATGCCCGATCAGCTGCAGCAGCAGGGTGGACAATGCAACCACCACCACCTGCCCCCAGCTGTAAAACGAGTGAAGCAGGCTCATTGTCGATGCCTTGGCGTCCCCAGGCAGGGAGTCGACAATCGGGCTGATCAGCACCTCAATGAGTCCGCCGCCGATGGCATACAGAAACACCGCAATCAGCATCCCGGCATAGGCCGGCATAATGCCCGGCAGTATGCCGAGCAGCAGCAGACCCGCCGCGGAAAAGCCGTGCGCGATCATCACCGACGCCCGATAGCCGATCCGGTCGACAAATTGGATGGATATGGCGTCCACCGACAGCTGTACCACAAAATTGAACAATACCAGACTGCCGATCATGGTGAACGAAAGACCGTAGCGGTTCTGAAAAATAACAAACAGCAGCGGGGCAAGATTCACTACCGCCGCTTGGGTCACATAACCGAGGCAGCAGGCACGCAGAGTGCTTTTATAATTGGACTGCGGCATAATCCAGTCTCCTTGTTTTCAAAATACGGCTGCATTATAGCATAACCTCAGGGGTACATGCAAGGCACGATATCGCCATAATGCTGTCGATTTTTGCTCGGCTTATTGTAAACTTTATATTTAAAAAGGTTGACAAATGAGGCGCATCCTGCTATGCTGGAGCAAGAGAATTTCAGCAGGAAAGGAAGACTCGTCTTATGCAGAGTACCTCCAAGCGTTTGTTTCCGCTTATTCTAAGTGCCGTTTTTGCCGCACTGATCGCGGTTGGCGCCTTTATCCGCATTCCGACACCACTGGTTCCGGTGACGATGCAGCTGCTGTTTACCACGCTGGCCGGCCTGCTGCTGGGTGGGCGGTACGGTGCACTGAGTGCGGCACTTTATCTGGTACTTGGGCTGGTGGGGGTGCCGATTTTCACAGAGGGCGGAGGCTTCGGCTATGTGTTCAAACCCAGTTTTGGCTATATAATCGGGTTTGTGGCCGGTGCCTATGTGACCGGATGGATCGCCAATCGTGTGGAGGCGCCGTCAGTCAAACGTCTGCTGGCGGCGAATTTTGCCGGTATGGCGATTGTGTATGCAGTGGGATTTGTGTATTATTATCTGCTGTGCAACTATGTCATCCACACACCGGTCGGCCTGTGGCCGCTGTTTTTGTCAGCGGTAGTGATGGTGGCGCCGGGCGACATCGTCATGAGTATTCTCAGTGCTGTTCTCGCCAAACGGCTGATTCCCATACTGCACAGAATGGGGATCGGTGCTGAGGAAAAAAGAACCGCTGCCCAGCTTAAGTAAGGGATTTGCCGCTCTGGTGCAGCTCGCGGACAAGGCGTTCGCAAATGGACTTGAGAAGCATGGCGCCGAGAACGGAGATAACAGCGATAACCAGATTCATTATCAGTTGATACTGGTCGGTAGAGGAAATACAGTGACCGAATTTGATGAGGAGCTTTTCGTGCAGGAGGTAAACCTCCAGCGAGTAACCGCCAATCCAGATAAAGAATGCGGATAAAAAGGGAATCCGAAAGCGGGAAAAAAACGCCGAAAGCAGAAAAACAAGGGCGATCGTCAGCGGGCAGTAGGCGTAGCGAATGATGGTATAGCAGCCGAAAGGATTAGGATGCCGGTACAAC
>CAJKBW010000115.1 GCA_905198295.1 uncultured Oscillospiraceae bacterium
AGCAAAAGAACACCCCGGAAATCCGACAATTTCCGGGGCGGGGGGGTGCTTTACGGACAATCTCGCTAAAAAAAGCCGCCATGACGGTCACGGGATAAGCCATCCCTTCATCACCAGCACGCCGAACGAAATTCCCCACAACACCGCGAAAAACACCAGAATTTTCCGGATGGTGTTCAGGCTGCGTGTCTGCTGCCGCAGTTCTTCGGTCTGCTTTTTCGCCTCTTCAACCTGCAATGCGCTGCACAGCGCCGCCACATCCACATTGGTCAGGCTTTCGTCCGCCGTCAGCTCGACATATTCCTGCTTTTCCGGATCGAAACACACCGCCGCGCCCACAGCGGCATGCTGCTGTGCCATCTTCGGGTCAGAACCAAGCGGCTGTTCCTTCAGCTTTACCCCATCGACGCGCCGCAGCGCATCCACAACATACCGATTCAGCATACCTTCCTCCTCTTCGACGGGTCAGCCCTCTTCGCTTTCCCACCGCGCTTCAATGATTTTACTCGCCTTCTGCAGTTTCCCCAGTATAGCGTTCTTCGACACCAAAAACGAAATTTTTCTTTCCGGCCGCTCCTGTACCGCGCGCAGGCTTTCCACGCTGCCCACATCCACCACGGACTTCGGCACTTTATCCTTTATCCTCATCTTACGCCATCTCATCCCTAAATTGCAATCGTTTCGGCAAAATTCTTCTTTTTATCCCAAAATCAAAATAATACGTTCTGCGTTTCGCGATAAAGCAAGAGCATTTCGAAAAAAGGATAGCTAAACAAGCAAGGCGGAGCGCAACAGGAAGAATGGACGGCAGCTTCTCAGCCGGACGGCGGCGATGAGATACACCCCGTACACGCTCACCAGGGAAAATAGAAAAATGCGATTTCGGACGTAGAACGATGCCTCCGAAGCGCAGGCCGATGTTTGACCCTCTTGTGGTTCCCAACCTTCGCAGCGATTTGAAGCACACGCTGGAGGTTTTCCCCTTTCGGCGTCAGCCGAAAGGCCAGCCACGGCTTACACACGGAAAGGAAGCTCCGGCTCGGCAAACGCCACACACACCTCTGTTACTCACAACTAAAAGTTGTCAAATTAACTATTTTACAAGTTTTTGTGGAGTCCAGACACGGGTGGCAAGTCACACAGGAGGGACGAGCATGCATCTGGAAACCGAATGGGAATGGCGGCTCCGAGATGTTGAACCGTTGGAAGAACAGCAACAACCGCTTTCGGCCGAATTTATCAACGACCTGCGCACCGCGATCGGGCTTGCGCGGTCTGTACTCCGGCGTGAGGTGGCGGCCACGGATGTCCGGACATATACTGTACCGGGGTCTACCAAGGATTCCCACCACACACCAGTGAGCGGATGCGCGCCCGCTGGCGTGTGGGCAAACGATTGCAAAAAGGAGGAGTAATCCATGCCGAAAATTTATCTTTCCCCGGCGGCACACGGGAACGACAACCCATGCAGCTATGACAGTGCGTGCGGGGAAAATATCCACTGCAATTTGTATATGGACGAGCTGGAGCCGTACCTGCTCGCCTGCGGGTTCGCGGTCAAGCGCAACCCGAAAGACCGCACCGGCGACCGGCTCAAAGAAGCGATTGCGGAATCCAACGCGTGGGGCGCCGACCTGCACTATGTCGCGCATACCAACGCCGGCGGCGGGGCGTACAGCCTGCTGATGGTGTACGATCAGGGCACCGCTTACGGCTATGCCGAAAAGCTGGCCGCGCGCCGGCGGGAGATTTACGCCGGGAATGTCAAAATCCAGGTCCAGCCGCAATGGGCGGAACTGCAGCAGACGGTCGCCCCAGCGCTGTACGACGAGATGGTGTTCCACGACAACGCGAAGGACATCGCGTGGTTCCACGAACACCTGCGGGAGATGGCGGAAGCCACCGCAAAGGCGATCTGCGACATGTTCGGGGCGGCGTTTGTCGATCCCTACGCCAAGCCCGCCGAGCCGGCGCCGGAGCCGGAGCCTGACGGAGATGTCTGGTATCGTGTGCAGGTCGGGGCGTTCCGCGAAAAGGCCAACGCCGACCGGCTGTGCGCCGAACTGAAGGAAAAGGGGTATTCCGCCTATGTGAAGGCGGGTGAGTGAGCATGAACCCGGAGGTTATCGCGGCGGTGCTGGCGCGGATCACATCGATGGTTCAGGCGGCATCCTGAAGTCGTCCATCTGCCTAAAATAAGCAGGCTCGATAACCAAATCGCCGCATACAACAACTGCACCCGACGAATGCCGGTGTTGAGAACAAATCAAGGTTATCCACCACCGTATAAACGACCTGAAGCACGAGAAAACCGCGCAGGCGGCCTTATCCGGCGGCCTGCCGGACAAGGCGCCTGCGCATCGGAAAACGGAACTCCGGTGCATGCGGACGGGGAGGCCTATCCGCTTTGCCGACCGCGCACTTCCGGACAGCAAGAGACGCCCGGCGCAATCTGCGCCGGGCGTCTCTTGCTCAGAGGAGGATTCCCGCACCGTCCATACCAGATACCGTCCGACGGCCCTACCCGCCGCGGTCGGTATCCGCCAAAAGGACGGTATACACATATAGACGAAAACCCTATCGGGATATGACACCGTGACCGGAAATTCTGCCGTCCCCAAACGGATTACTGGAAAGCCGGGGGATTGACAGGTGAGCCGGGAATGGACGAGGCCGGAGACGGCTCCGACATGCTGAAATACATTTTAGCCGCACGGGTGGTCCCAAAATCCTGGTTGGAGCCAGTGTGCTGCACCTTATTAAAGGCGTCGCGGAACATCGCGTTGTGCGCTTCCTCGCGGTTGAGCAGGAAATCGATGGTCTCCCGTACCTTTTTGTCTTCAATCTGACGATACAAGTATTCGTAAACCACCTTTGCGCGCTGTTCCGACGCAATGTTGGACAGCAGATCGGCGCACAAATCCCCGGTGACGGTGACATAATCGCTTGTCCACGAATAGCCCGATGCATTGATCAGCCCCGGGTTGAGACCGAGCAGCACATGTGACTGCACCTCACCCGCGGCTACGGTCGTCGCCTGCACGTCGTGGCCATTGAGCAGGTTGATGGTCTGCGCCACCATCTCCATATGTCCCAGTTCCTCCGCCGCGATATCCAGGAACAGATCCTTAATTTCCGGATCTTTGATGCGGAAGCTCTGCGACATATACTGCATCGCAGCTTTCAGCTCGCCGTTCGCGCCGCCGAGCTGCTCCTGCAGCAGTACCGCATACTGTGGGTTTGCCCGCTCCACTTCCACCGGATGAAACAGCTGTTTTTCATGCTTGAACATGGCTATCGCCCTCCTTTTTCCTTATTCTGGCTGGCATCCGACCATTTATGCAGACAGAAGGCAGAAAAACGCCGCCGTACGGCATCGGTACGGCGGCAAATACCGCGAGGGGAACAGCAGCGGTCCTGGTTTTATTCCGCAGATGCGGACAGCTCAGTACTTTCCACCCCGGACGGCAGCGGGGAATCAGCCGTGCCGTCCGCGGAACCTGTTGAATCCGCAGCGGTGGTCGTCTGTCCTCCAGAAGCCTCCGCACTGCCCGCAGCCGTGTCTTCTCCCGTGGCCGGCGTCGCTGCGCTGCTATCCGTCGCGGTCGTGGATTCGTCTTCGGTGGGTGCCGTGGTGTCGGCCGGTGTCTCTGCCGGCAGTTGCACCGACAGCTCTCCGGTCAGCGCATTATCTGCCGGGGAGGGATCGGTCGCGGTGGTCGTAGCCACAGTAGTTGTCGTAGTCGTGGTGGTGGGCACGCCGGTGAGCACCGCCGCACAGAAGGCAGTATCCAGCCGCAGCGTCATCCGGCCGTCGGCGGGCACCTCAACCGCATAGGTCAGCGTTTGTGAACCGGGCTCCAGCACCGGGTTATCTCCGGTTCCCGGAACGGCAAGCAGCGTGCGTCCGCCGGCCTCGGCAGTCAGACGCAACTGAAATGCCACGGTGCTGTCCGCACCGGCGGCCACCCGCACATACACTGTCTGCCCTGCATAGCCGTCGAGTATCACTTCGGCATCAGCGTTCAATACCCCAGCCCGGGTGTACAGCGGGGTATCTCCGTTTTCGTCTGCGGCCACCATCAGATCCGCCGAAAAGCGGCCGGAGGCGATCGTGTTGCCGGCGTTCACAAGGCTGTCGGTGAAATAGGCGAACACCGTCAGGGAAAACCCAACGACCACCGCCGTCAGCAGCGCCAGCGCGGCAATCAGCCTGTGCAGGGTTTTGCGGCTGGGATTCCGAACCGCCTGTGTCCCCTTGAATGTCCTCATCTGACTTCCTCCTCCTTGAGGTTATCCTGCGCCTGTTCCGGCGCCCTGCCGTGTCCGGCGTCCATCTGTGCTTTCAGGCGTTCGAGCTCCTCGCGCATCGCCTGGTTCTTCTGCTGTTCCTCCTCGAGCTTCGCCTGCTGCGCCGCCAGTTCCTCCCGCTGCTCTGCCTTGTACTGCCGCGCCAGCCGCACAAACCGGAACAGCTGCAGTCCGATCAGCACCAGAAACGGAAGCAGGATCACCGTCACGTAGCCCGCCGTCGTCCGCAGAAACTCAAAGAAATATCCCATCTTCGGCAGCCGGAACACATACTTCCCCAGCACTTTGTCCGCCGGCACCGGATACGCGTCGTCCACCCCGGTCGTTGTCCCGTAGGTCACGAATGCCAGCCCGCCTTCATAGGTCGTGATCTCCCGGATTTTGTGGGTGATCACCGAACCGTAATTCGCCGGATCAATCGAACGGAAGGTGATGATGTCCCCCCGCCGCAAGGCTCTCCGGATCCACCTTGCGGCTGACCTCCAGATCCCCCACGGCAAACGTATCCTGCATTGAATCCGACAACACGATATTCGGCTTGAAGCCCAAAAAATCCGCGTCCGCCTTGCCGACCGTGCTCACCGAAATCACCGTGAACACCATCACAAAAACCGCGAAAATCAGCAGCAGTATCGTCAGCACCCTACCGGCGATGGACAGTCCTTTTTTCAGCATACACAAAGCCCTCCTCTATTTCTACCGGAAAGCCAAAGGCATAAACCACCGCTTATGCCCTTGGCTTTCCGGCCCCGCATAAGCGGGGGCGGAAACACGCCCATTCACAGCACAGCGTCTCCCCCCTTACGGGAGATGCCGGCCGGTTCGGCGTCAATTTCCTTCCGGATAGGCGGAAACTACCGTCACATTCGTTTCGGTACATCCTTCTGTGGTCAGCGCCTTGCCATACAGGTGTCCCACAAAGAAGTTTCCTTCCTGTTTGGCCGTGGTATTCCACGTGAGGCTGTCGGTATACAACTGCACAGTATTGGCCGAGCAGCCGGTCAGCGCGACGTCCACAATCCCCAGACCAAAGAACGTGCCCCCGGTGGCGTTCTTTCCGCCGACAAAGCTGTCTTCGATTACACAGTCCACAAAACCCGGTGCATTGCCTTCCGCAAAGCCGACAAAGCCGCCGCACTGCCAGGTATTGACCACTTGGGAATCACGGACGACAACACGCTCGAACGTCACCTTGGAATAGTTCTTGCCCATCACGACGCCGGCGTACTTCTGACTTCCTTCGTTCGTGGTCACTCGGGCTCCTTCAAAAGTAAGATCCCGAATCGTGAGAGAGGACGCATTGCTGCTGATGAAGCCACCCTCGTTTACGCCGCTGACCGTCATATTGCGGATGCTGTGTCCCTGGCCATCGATCACAGTACCGTTCAGCTTCCCGCCCCACGAAGAGATCGGCGTCCATTCATGCCCGCTCAGATCCACATCCTTTTCCAGCTTGATCGTATAGCCCGCGTAGGTATTCTCCCCCGCGTTCACTGCGGCAGCAAAAGCCGCCAGCTGCTCCGGCGTTGCGATGGAAACCGTCTTGGTATCCGCATCGGTATTGTCTTCGAGTCCTTCATCGTCCGTGTCGCCCGTCCACGCATACGCCGCATCCTTGTCGTACTGGTTACTGCCAAAGCCGTCTTTTTCCTCCGTGTACTGCGTGGCGACGATAGCCACATCCGCCGAGAAGGTCTTCTCCATAAACGCGTTGCCCGCACTTTCGTCCATGCCGTATACCAGGATGAACTGCACGTTTTCGTTCGCGAGCAGCGGCAGCTCCATCCCGTCCGCGATGGTTTCCAGCTCACTCATCGGGCGCTTCTGGAACGCGCCAACGACCGCGCCGTCCTTCACCTGCACGAAATCAAACCACAGTGCGTCGATCAGTCCATTGTCAGTCACCTTGAATTCGAGTATAAGCTTTGCCGCAAGGGTACCCGCGTTCTCGATCTTAAGCAGTTTCGCGTTCGACTTGCCTGGCTCAAACAGCGTATCACCGATGATCGGCGTTTTGTCCGTCTTCAGGTCCTGCGGCGTTGCCTCAAACGCAAACGCCTCACCGCCGTTGACACCCTCGATCGTGAAGCTCTGGGTGCCGTCTGCGGCGAGATCATACGCATATGCGTTAATCGCCAGCTTGCCGGACTCAATTTTGTTTCCGGTGTTCGTAACGCTGTCGGTGAACCACGCAAAGGTCGCGCCCGCCAGCAGCGCCGCACTCGCCAGCAGCGATACGCCGCTTGCGAGCAGGGATTTCTTGCTTGCCCTCATGTTCTGACTCCTCCTTATGTTTTTCGGCATGTTTTCGGGACAGGCGCTCCAGATAACACACCCAAAACCGGAGGCCGTCAGTTCAGTTGTCTTTCCTCTGTACACAGAGTTTGGGCATTCTGCCTAATCAGAGAATAGCATGCCCCCCCATTGTGAGAATCGTTGACTGTGCAATTTTCATTTTTCCGATTCCCCTTTCTCTTGCACCGCCTTTCCGGCGGAAATCTTATTCGATCACCAGCGAATTGGTGCCCGTCATGTTGTAGGTATACGCCGGGACATCCGCATAAGCAATCGTCTCGCCATTATAGATAAAGGTACAACCACGGCAGATAACGGTAATATTGCCTTCGTCCGGATCGAAATTCGCACCTATGAAGCCATAGGCTGCCTCACCGGATTTGATCAGATTGAAGGTGCAGTTTTCCAGCAGTACGGTGCTGCCCTCGCTGCCCTCCTGAAACTCAATGGCGTCGTACCCATTGGAATCGCCGGACAGGTCGTAATTCGTTCCGTTGAAGGTAACATTGCGGAAAACGGCGTTGGTTTTGGCATGGGTGTCCAGACCGGCCCAACCCACCAGAGTGGTATTTTCCATGTTCAACTCGGCGCCGTTTGTAACACCGGTGCCGATCCGCAGCGCATAAGCCCTCGCTTCAATGCGGCTGTCCTTCACATCGAGTGTAATCGAATCCGCATCATAGGCAGAAATCCCCTTGGAGTTGAACTGCGCCGTTTCCCCGACCATATTCACGCCATTGACAGTGAGGGATGCAGGTCCACTCAGGTTGGTGAGATTGATGATCCGGGCATTGTCACCCAGCTGACCACCAATCAACCGGTTGCCGTTGCCGTTGAGGACGGCATTGGTAATGCTCAGCGCTTTGCTGGGCGCTATGTCACCGGTCATGGATACCGTGCCACCGGCAGTACTTGCCGCGAGCAGCTGCTCAGCTGTGGCCACCGGAACAAAGTCCAGCGGCGCATCCTTGTCGTACTGGTCGCTGCCGAAGCCGTCCTCTTCCTCGGTGTACTGCGTCGCCTTGACCACAATGTCAAACGCCGCACCGATCGACAGCTCCTGATAGGCGTTGCCCGCGCTCTCCTGCATATGCAGTGCGATGGTCGCAAAATCCGCGCCATTCATCGACAGATGTCCGGTCGCCGCGCCGCCGGTCTTCTCCAGCACCTCGCTGAGGGTACCAACCCGCGTCAGGCCGTCCAAGCTGTTCGGCAGCGCCGAAACTGCACCCGCGTCCTTGCGGTAGTACACGTCGATCACATCTGCGAGCGCCGACACCTCACCCTTCACCACGAGATCCACCTGATACTTCAGCGCAAGGGTACCCGCGTTGCCGATTTTCACCGACGCAACGGCGGTGTAGCCCGGTTCCCACTTATCGTAGTCAAACAGCGGCGCGCTGCCTGCATCAACATAGCCGCCTTTTCCCTCTTCCGCCGTTGGATCGAATTTTTCCAGCGTCACGGCCAGCTTACCGGACTGAATCTTGTTGCCGGTGTTCGTGACGCTGTCGGTGAACCACGCGAAAGTCGCGCCCGCCAGCAGCACCGCACTCGCCAGCAGCGACACGCCGCTCGCGAGCAGGGATTTCTTGCTTGTTTTCATGTTCCGGTTCCTCCTTAT
>CAJKBW010000116.1 GCA_905198295.1 uncultured Oscillospiraceae bacterium
TCAAATACTCCCGGCCTTTCTCCGTGATCGTATACTGGACAACCTCGCCCATGGCTGCCAGCTCCGCCGCGATGTTCATCACCGCGCATTGCTGATCCGCTTCGTCATACCATGCGCACCAGCTTGCACACCTCACGCCCTCTTTTTGCAGCGGGCAATATTTTTGATCTGTCATTGGTTTGGCTCCTTCCAAATATAGCGTTGTTAGCGTTGGATACCGTTCCGCCCTTGATATTACTGGCTTTTTCGTCGTCGGTAAAGATCACTGTATTTCTCTTAGCGTGTGATAGCGTTGACACTTCCAACGCTAACCAACTCTAACCAACTGTAAACGCTAACCAACGCTATCACCTGATATGTCCTCTAATATCTCTACATCTTCTGCCGGGTCATATGTCCACGTTGCTGTAGGCTTATGCGTGAATGTGTGTTTACGTCCGCCGCGTCCTGCATATGTTGGTGGCTTGTATACTATTCCGTCCCACTCAAACAGCAACGGAGCAAGAGGCTTTAACAGTTTGGAAAGCCGCGTTTCGTCCGCTGCCGGATATGTTCCCGCCTTTTCTATACACTCTTGGAACAGTTCCGCCGCCGTGCCTGTCCATCCAAGAGGAGACCGTTGCAGCAATATGCGGATCGTCTGCACAATGGGGTTGCGCTCGTACTCGTCCCGGCGCTTCTGCTCCATGCGGTCTTCCAGATCGCCAAGCACTCGCCATTTGTAGGTGTCCTTGTTGAACTCCAAAACGGTGTCTGTTGTGTCCACGTCCCGGCCTGTGATGGAAAGCGTGGTCTGCGTGTCGCTCCGCTTTGCCTTGGATAACACCATTGCAGTATCCACGGCACCAAACAGGCCGTTTGTGCCGGATATACGGTTGAACACGTCGCCATCATCCGCCATTTTGCGCAGGTGGTGAACTAAAAGTATGCATATACCTTTCTGGATAGCTAAGTTCTGCAAGGGGGTCATATCTTTATAATCGGCGCTGTAAGCATTTTCTCTCCCTCCTGAACTTCTTACCTTTTGAAGTGTATCAATAACTATTAAAGAGGTGTCCTGGTGCTCATTCAGATAATCTTGCAACTGCTCAATTAAGCCGTTTGAAATATCATTTGCGGACGTGGCATAGTTGAATCCATCCGGCGCTCTCCGGCTCATAAGCAACTTACTCATGCGGTCTTTAAGCCGACGTTCGCTGTCTTCCAGCGCCAGATACAGGCACCCGCTTTTGTTTGTGCGATGGTTTAAAAACACGTCGCCAGAGGCTACCGACAGGCATAGATCAAGCACAAACCAGCTCTTGCCGTATTTCGGAGGAGAAGCCAGCATTGAAAGTCCCTGCGGTAGCATATCTACCACAACAAACCGTGCCGGCGGGATTTCCTTTTGCTGTAATTCCTGCGCGGAAATGGTTTTCAGCGGTTCTACCGTCTTTTTTTCGCTGATCGGCTTTACCTCCATAGGAACCCATTCCGGGGCATCCTTGGCAAGCTGCTGGATTTTGTCAAACCCTTCTTTGCCGAAATGCTCCACAATGTCGGTTGTGTCCCCATGCTCCGGCAGTTCCGACCATATCCGGGTTAGGTCGAGAACCCGGACACTTGCCGCTGCTCCGTGCAGAGCGTTGGCGGTTTCCGCTGCAAACGCCTTGCCTATCTTGTCGTTGTCCTGGATAACGGCCACTTGTTTGCCTCGTAGTGCCTCGGTATATTGGGGCAGCCATTTTCCCGGTCCCGCTCCGTCTGCGCCGCATACCGCCGGAATCCCCGCTATTTTGAGGGTTTCCACGTCCTTTTCGCCCTCAACTATGTACAGACACTTTGTGCCGGTAACAGCGGACAGATTGTACAATACTGGATCGCCCTTGCGTCCTCTCCACCATTTCCCGCTTTCATAGTGGCTCCAAGAAAAGGACTTGTCCGAAAATCGAGTTTTCTGATTCAATATGCGGCCTTGCGCGTCGGTATAGTTGTACCTCGCCACTACATTTGGGCGCTCCTGTGTTGGTTTCTGGCTGTTGTCGAATAGGTCGGATTCTGTAAGCCCCATCGCTTCCAGAACATCCACGGTGTTGCATCCGGCGTGGCATTTCATCACAATTTTGTTGTCCCGTCCTTTGCCAACGGAAAGGCTTGCCTTCTTGTCATCGTGTGCCGGGCATTTTGCCTTGTATTGCCCATTGCCTCCGCTCACCCCTTCCAGCCGTGAAAGAAAATCCTCAATTGTCAATCCCCTGTTCCTCCTTTGCTTTCTGTGCATCCCGCTCGGCTTTCCACTTCTCATACTTTGCCCGGTTCTCCGGGTTGGCATAGAAGCGCTTGGCAGCTGCAAGGGTTTCTTTTGCGAAATACTTCCAGACATGCGGCGGGATTAAATCCGGGTCTATCCGCACGTCTTGCCCCTCTGTGATCGTCCACATGGTCAGCCCTCCTTTTCGATGATCTCCGTTACATCCACGCCCAGCGTGTTGCACAGCGCGCGCAGTGTAGGCAGTTTTGCCGATCCGCCATTGACAAGCCGGGAAACCGTGTTTACCGACACGCCGGCACGTTCTGCCAAGTCCTTGTGACTGGTAATCCCAGCCCTGAACATGGCAATGCCTAAAAGATTTTTGCTAATTTTATACATGCTCTTGCACCTCCCTCCGTCTTGTGGTATGATGTGTGTATCGAACTATCGATAGTATAATCGATTTATCGATAAATGTCAATCGACTTGTCGATTATTGTATACATGCACAGACATGCACAGTTGCGGAGGTGTAGTTTTGGACTTCTATTCTAAATTTGAACAATTATGCCAGAGCAAAGGTGTAACTTTTGCGAGAGTCAGAGAAGAATTAGGCATAAGTCAATCCACGATGGCTTCATGGAAATCACGCGGACTTACCCCCAAATATGAAACGGCTAAAAAACTGGCCGACTATTTCGGCGTTACGGTGGATTATCTTCTCGGCCTGAACGAAATGCAAAAAGATATCGCCGCATTTGTGGAATCGCCCGGCGAGTGGGTAAGCCAGGTAAAAACAAATGAAGGCGTTATTGTGCTGCCGGCAGAGTTCAACGAGTTTGAACGGTTTATCGAGAAGATCGGATACCGGACAACGCTTGACAACAAGGGGCAATACTGGATCGAGGGCAATGGTAAGAGGACGGCTATATCCGTTGCCGATTTAATGAATCTTGTCCGCTCTTCTCGCGCCACCGTGGGCGCTTTGGCACAAAGCCTGATAGATAAGCCGTCAGATGATACGCATCCTAAATAACCCCTTGCAAGGGCAAAGAAGGGCATCCCCACAAAGGGGGACGCCCTAAGTCTGGTTTAGTGCCCGGAATCCGATTCCGGGCATGGTGTTAGTTTGTGACACATCCTTGGAGGTGAACCACATGACCGGCGTGATCTATGCCCGATATAGCAGCCATAACCAGCGGGAGGAAAGCATCGAGGGGCAGCTGCGGGAGTGTAAGCGGTACGCGCAAGAAAACGGTATTACCATAGTGGGGAAGTACGTTGACCGCGCAATAACCGGAAAGACCGACGATCGGGCAGGGTTCCAGAAGATGATCCGGGACGCGGAAAAAGGTCGGTTCTCCGTGGTGATCGTCTACAAGCTGGACAGGTTCGCCCGCAACCGGTACGACAGCGCCACCTACAAAGCCAAGCTGAAGCGCTGCGGGGTGCGTCTGGTGTCGGCTATGGAGCAGCTCACAGACAGCCCGGAAAGCATCATCCTTGAGGCCGTGCTTGAGGGCATGGCGGAATACTATAGCGCGAACATGGCACAGAACATCAAGCGCGGCATGACAGAAAACGCCCTAAAATGCCTTGCAACGGGCGGCGGACGCTGTCTGGGGTATTACACCGGGGAGGACAAGAAGTACCACATAGACGAGCCGGCAGCGGCCACCGTGCGGCTGATCTATGAGATGTACGATCAGGGGCATACATACGCCGCCATTGTGGAAACCCTCAACAATCAGGAACGAAAGACGTTGAACGGGACGCCGTTCAATAAGAACTCCCTGAGAACAATTCTCCACAACCGGCGGTATATCGGGGTTTATGTGTGGGGCGATGTCATTGTAGAGGGTGGAATGCCTCAGATCGTTGACCGTGATCTATGGGAGAGGGTGCAAGCCAAATTGAAACGCAAGGAAAAGGCCAGCGCCAGAGCGCGCGGGGATTATGATTTCATTTTGTCCGGCAAGCTGTTTTGTGGGCGCTGCGGAAAGCCCATGATCGGAGACAGCGGCACCAGCAGGAGCGGGGCAAAGCACTATTACTATACCTGTTCCACGAAGAAACACGGCGGAGACTGCAAAAAGAAAAGCGTCCGAGCTGCGGTAATTGAAAACGAGGTTATCAATACCACAATCCAGACGATTCTACAGGATTCCATGCTGGAACACATTGCCGATCGGGTTATGGAGTACCAGAACAGGGACACAGACAGTGCGGCATTGATCTCCGCATATCGTGGACAGCTTAAAGACACAGAGGCCGCTATAAAGGGGCTTATAAAGGCCATAGAAGACGGCCTGTACAATTCCACCATGAAAACACGCATGGAGGAATTAGAAGCCCAAAAAGAGGGATTGCAAGCCGATATAGAGCGGGAAGAAATCAACAGGCAGGTTGTATCCCGTGATGAGCTGCTTTTCTTCCTGCGCCAGTTCATGGACGGCGATCCGAATGACCCGGCTTATCGGCGGCGCCTCGTGGATACGTTCATAAACTCCATATGGCTGTATGATGATAAAATCGTATTCACCTACAATTACAGCGGAGAAGGCAACACCGTCACGCTTGACATGATAGACGCGGCTGTTGACGAGAGCGAGAACAAGTGTTCGAATAACGCTTGCCAAGCTCCACCAAAACCAGAAGAAGCCTTGATTTTTTCAAGGCTTCTTCTTTTTATGCCCGTACGGATGAAATGGCGAAAGAGAGGCATCCGTAAGACCACGAGAATCGAGGGGATGCGATCTATATAGAGCATGGAAAACCACTTCCTCCAAAGGAATGCCGATCAGAACGATGCTGTGTTGGCGTGGCTGAAAAGGCACGAGAACAGCACCGCTCCCAGTCAGGGAACAGGATGCAGACCGGAGGGGAAACAGAGTTTTTCAGGTTGGCGTGTTCTTTTACCCTGTCAAAACGGTATCCGGTTAGTTCCTCGTTGTGGCAGGTTGTGTCTGTGCAGCGTGTATCCATCCGGTCAGTTTTGATCTTTAGCAGGCTCTCCAACGTAAATTAGTGATGCTGCCTCCTCAGTGCACCTTACTTCTGCGGCCTTTTATTTATGCAAACCGGATGGCAGCGATACAATTCCATTTGCTCAATCGGATGAATATTGGCACCTTAATCGGACATAGACGGCGGCAGCAACGGGGCGGCACAAAGCCCCTGTGTCCGCTGCCCTTCCTTATCTTAACAATCATTAGTTGTGCGCTTGCTGGCAGAGGCGGAGAATGAAACACGTGAATAAACAGAACGGATTGCTCCTGATAAGCGGAACGGTTTGCACGCCAGTCTGTCCGCGGGGAGATGATTTCTGCTGTGTTTGAGCGAAAGACGTCCGAAAGAACGAAGAGGCCGGCATGTTTTCCCAAAAAAAGCAAGAAGCCGGCGATACTGCGTTTTCGCGCAGAAGAAATTTCTTTACCGCATCGCGCGTTTTATGCTACAATGAGAAAAACGGGGGTGTAATTATGGAGGAAATGTCGATGCAGAAAAATGGCCGACCGGTGAAGTACGGCAGTTTTCTCGTTGTACCCTTGAAGTATGACCCGGCTTCTTTTGTACAGACGCGCCTGGAGGCGATCGGGAAAAAGGTGCCGATGACCACGATGGATCTGAATGAAAATATTAAGTCCATGCTCAGCCATACCGGTGAAGCGGCGGTCGGTGCGTGCTACGCCATCGGTTGTCCGGTGTTGGTATCCGGGCTTTGCGGAGCATCCGCTGCGGTGTCGCAGGCTTTCCGTGTAACGGCAGACGGGCAGACCTATGCGTTTGCTCTGACGACCTCTTATCTGTACGTGTTTCACACGCAGGTAGCCTTTCTTTGCCTGAATCTGTCCTTCTCGCGCATGGAGGCGCTCAAGGCTGTCTGCAATCCTGGCTCGGCACGCAGCAGCGCAGTTTTTGCGTGGGTGGACAGCGCGGGACAGGCGCGCACGTTTTCACTGGAAACGTGGCTGCAGGATTTCTGTGCGTCGCTTGGCCTGCGCAAGTTTTTCGATGGTGAATCGTCGTTCCTGCTGGATGCCTATGCCTATATGTTTGCGTTGGTGCCCGACCGATTTGATACGCTGGATGAAATGCAGCAGTTTACGTTTAATCTGCATAAGATGATGCCGCCCGACGCACCGATTGAGGATGCCTCCGAAGCGGATATTCGTTATGTTTACGCGGTAAGGGAACAGACGCTGGGGACCTATCGCTGGGGCTGTTGTGTGTCCTCACAGACAATTTCCTACGTGGTGGCGGACGCGGCGATGGATTTTGAAGCGGAGAGGAAGCAGCAGGCGGCCGACGGTCTCCCGGTGGTGCTTTTGGCGTTGTATGAGAAATATACCTGCCTGCGGTTTACCGAGCTGATTACGCAGTTGGACAAGGGGCAGATCAGACATCTGAAAACGCTCAAAAAGCTGATGCTGCAATTTCAGGCTTTTGGCACGGTGACGCCGGCCAACCTTTCGCGCTGGCATAATGTCAAGCAGATTTATGCCGATCTGCTGGAGGTCTGTGATATTCCGACGGCCATTCAGGACATCAGCAGTAAGCTGAATATATTGACCGAGCATCAGCAGGAAATCGAACGGGCACGCAGTGAAACAGTCATCAATATCATCACCATTTTCGGCATCGTATCGATTCTGGCCTCGGTGTTGTCCATTGTCCAAATCCTGTCCGGCGGGGATGCGGTGATCTGGATCTCAACGATTTTGACCACTGCGGCGCTGGCGCTGGTAACGGTAATCGCCGTACGGCTGCGCAGGTAGTGGCTGGGGGGGGATTCCTGCCGGACTCCCTTTTTAAACGAAAGCAGGGCTGCGTGATCCTTCAAGGACAGACATTTTGTCTGTCCTTTTTCTTGGCTTAAATTTTGAACCGGACGGACACGCATACATGAACACTCGCCGAATATACTGGAAAGGCAACAGCTAAGCAGGAGGGAGGCAGGCAGCCTTGGCGTTTTCCGACCAAGAGATTCTGGCGCGTATCATCGAATGTGAGGCCGGCGGGGAAGGCGAAACAGGCATGAAAGCCGTGGCATGCGTGGTGATGAATCGGGTGAATATCACCTATGGGGAATACGGCAGGATCGAGAGCACTGTCCGTGCGGTGGTGTATCAGCCGGGACAGTTCGTGTGCGTGCGTGAAACAGTGGGCGGGCAGTATAATCGGCAGAATATCTATAACATGCGGCCCACTCAGGTGCATTATGACATAGCGAACTGGGCAATCGCCGGCAATCGCCTGACCAATCTGGGATTTGCCCTGTGGTATTTCAATCCCTTTTCCCCGAGCTGTCGGTCTTTTTTTCCGTCGGAAGTCGGCCGTTTTGTCATCCGTATCGGCGACCATTGCTTTTATAATCCTACCGAAGCCTATGCCGATACATAAAAGTGGAAAGGAAAGGTGTACATATGGAGCACAATCACCGTCAGGACTGCGCGGGGGGCCGGGGGGCTTCCTCGTGGAACGCTGCCTCCCCGTCCAATGCCGTGCAGCGTCCGGATTTTACCACGCCGCCGCCGGTGGATTTCAACACCGAGGAAATGCGCGGCTCGATGCAGCTGATTTTGTCCGATAATATCGGTGAATTCGTCGTCATCGAATTTCTCATCGGCACCGAACAGATGATGCGCAAGCAGGGAATCCTGTATTTTGTCGGTACCAGCTATGTCACCCTGTACGACGATATGGCGAACAACTTCATCGTCTGCGACATTTTCTCCATCAAGTTTGTATATTTCTATTTTCCCGGACAGCGACCGGGAAGAAACTATAATCTGCTGCCGGGCGGCAATGGTTTCGGCGGAAACCAGCGCTGACAGCATACCGTTTCGGACATAAGGCGGCGTTAAGTGGAAAGCCGACGCAGCCCCTCCCGTGCAGCCGCATGGAAGGGGCTGCGTTTATGCTTAAAA
>CAJKBW010000117.1 GCA_905198295.1 uncultured Oscillospiraceae bacterium
GAGTAGTTGCAGAAGGTGACGCGAATATCGTGCGTGACAAATTTTTGGAAACAGTTACGCCACATCTCAAGCGCGCGTGTGATATGGATCGCCGAATTGATGCAAAGCGCGGATATGATCCCGGCGCGGCTGTTGATCTTGTCCCCGAGTGCCGCTTTTTTGAATCAATGGTACTCAGTGCTATTTCATCATCTGTAAACAAGCTATCCGAAGATATAAAGTCCATCTTGGATGCTGGGGAATTCGGTATGGACAAATAGGATTAAATTCAAGCCGATACCACACGTTGGAGGTGATACCGTGAACGCCGTTATATACGCCCGTTTTTCCAGCGACAAGCAAACAGAGGACAGCATAGAAGCTCAGGTGCGGGCTTGTCGGGAATATGCAGCCGCCCACGGGATGAATGTGGCGGATATATACGCCGACGAGGCTATCAGCGGCAAAGGCTCAAAAACGGCACAGCGGCGGCAGTATCAAAGGCTCTTGCGCGATTGCGGCAAGGGTCTTTTTTCAGTGATCCTGATCCACAAATACGACCGGATCGCCCGCAACCTTGGGGAGCATGTCAACCTCGAGGCAAAGCTGAAGGAAAAGGGCGTGCAGCTCATTGCTACATCTCAGGACTTCGGCCGCACTAACGAGGCGAAGATCATGCGTGCGCTCATGTGGAGCCTGTCGGAGTATTATATAGACAATCTGGCGCAGGAGACAAAGAAGGGGCTGCGGGAAACCGCGCTTAAGGGGTTGCACGCCGGGGGATATCCGCCGTTCGGGTACGACGTGGTAAATCAGGCTTACGTCGTCAACGATCTGGAGGCCGGCTATGTTCGCAAGATGTTTGACGCAGCACAGACCCGCTCCGGCTTTGTGGAGCTGATCGACGAGATGGGCAGGCAGGGGATACGGGGCAAGCGTGGAAAGCCCATTAAATACCCCCAGATTTACGAAATACTGCGCAACGAGAAATATACCGGGGTTTACCTGTACAGCCCTACAGAGGCAAGCAGCAGGGCAGACAGGCGGCAAAAACCGGATGCAATACGCATTGAAAACGCCCTGCCGATTATTATCAGCAGGGCGCAGTTTGAGGAGGTACAGAAGATCATGAACGAGCGCAAGCAAACGGGACGTAAATCCGACTATATGTGCAGCGGGCTTGTATACTGCCGATGTGGTGCGAAAATGCACGGTATGACATCCAGGCGTAAAGGACATGAATACCGCTACTTTGCTTGCTCGGCCAAATGCGGCGCGCCTGTTGTCCACATGGAATGCGCGGACGATGCCGCAATAAAGTATCTTAAAGACCTGCTTTCTGGCGAGAATCAGCTCCGGATTGCTGACGCGCTGAGACAATACCAGGCCGGAGCAGGTTCACGGATGACCGAGTTCAAGCAGGCATTAAAAAAGCGCATTGCCGCGAAGCAAGCGCAGTATGACGCACTGTTAAAGAACCTTGCAAGCGGCGTTTTGCCCGCCGAAGTGGTCGCCGATATCGGGAACCAGATGCAGGAGATCAAGGCCGAAATCGCCGCGCTGGAGGCCACAGAGCCGCCGAAGGATTTCACCGTGGATATGATTAAAACGTGGCTGGATAGCATCAAGGCCGCGCCCGATCGTGAAGCTGTGCGACTGTTGATCGAGCGCATGGACGTGCAGCCAGACGAGGAGGAAAAAGAAAAGACCACATTCAGCATACATAGTACGCTGGATGCGGTCTTAAGAAAAAATGGTTGCGGGGGCCAGATTTGAACTGACGACCTTCGGGTTATGAGCTCCGCAGCCGGATATCAATATGCATTATATCAGCATATATTCCTTATGTCAAGCCATTTTTTGATTGTATAATATTCATACTTCCGTATGTTTATTATATGATTCACATAATTTACAGCGCTTTAGCGGTCAGAATAGCGGTCAAAACATTTGGAGCAGCACGGTATCTTCTGTTGGTACGTTGAAGTAATGAACAGCATCTTGAGCAGATTTCCTATCTATAAAACAAGCTGTAAATTTCAACAGGAGGTTACAACCATGTGCAAAGTTATATCCGTCATATCCTGCAAAGGCGGAGTTGGCAAGACCACATCAACGGTTAATATCAGCGCCTACCTGCAAATGCAGGGTAAAAAAGTCTGCGTGGTCGATCTGGACGCACAGCATAACCTATCCAGGCATTTTGGCGTCTGGGCAATACCTTCAGCAGAAACACCCGCCATAACTGAATTGATCCGTGCCGCCATTGATGACTGCCCGGATGAAACCATGCAGCAGATGGTGCGGGACAGCATTTGCCAGACAACAACGGTGGATATGATCCCTTCAACTGTTCAGCTCTCTTCGTTGGAAGCCGCCCTCTCTGCCGCCACCAGCCGGGAGCGCATGCTGGAATACATCCTATCCTTTATAAAGAAAGACTATGACTATATTTTTCTGGACTGTCATCCCGGTCTGGATCTGTTTTCGATCAATGCGCTGACGGCTTCGGATTCGGTTTTGATTCCTGTGGAAGCGCATATCCTGAGCAGCGATGGGCTGGAACAGGTAGAAAAGATGATCCGCACTGTCCAACGAAAATTAAACCCTCGCCTGCACATCGAAGGGATCATCATCACCAAGTTTCAGGGGCACACGAGCTGCTGCCGCCAGGTCTATGAAATTGTCAAGCGGGACTTCGGTAGCCATATCCACATTTTTGAAGAGCCGGTCAAATACGCTATTAAAGTCGCGGAAGCGCCAGCGTTCGGCATCTCGCTGCATGAATACGCCCCGAACATCGAGCCGGCACAGACATATGCCCGCATTGCATTAGAGGTGATGCGTAGTGCCTAAATTCAACCTAGCGGAACAGTTGGCCTCTACACGATACCATATGGACGATGCGGAAGATTTGGGTGAGCTTCTGGAGATTTCCGACAGTCAGGCCATGCAAAGACTTGTCATACTGCCGCTGGCGAAGCTGGTGGAGTACAAGGACGAGAATTTTGAAAGAACCACCGGCCGGCCGCAGCCTTTCCGGACGTATTCCCAAGAGGATCTGGAATCGCTTGCCAAAAGCATCGCCGAGCACGGCGTCATTGACCCGATTACCGTCCGACTGTTTGAGGGCGGCAAATACCAAATCATTGCCGGCCGGCACCGGACGCGGGCTACCGCACTTTGTGGACTGGCTGGTATTCCGGGGATCATCCGGGATATTGACGATGTGGAAGCCGCCAAAATCATGCTGGATACCAACCTGGAGCAGCGCCACAATCTGCTGTACAGTGAAAAAGCCTATGCCTACCGGATGCGCATGGAACTGGAAGGCTGTCAGGGAAAACGTACCGATCTGGCGGAAGCCGGAGAAAAGGTGGACAGGCTGGCGGAAGTCGGCAGGAAAAACAAGGACAATCGACGTACTGTTGCCGACCTCATTCGGCTGACATACCTGCTGCCGGGTTTGCTGAAGCTTGTGGATGAAGGTACAATAGGATTCAAAGTGGGCGTTCAGCTAAGTTATTTGCCTGCATTTGCGCAAAATCATCTGTTGGATACCATCATCCCGGCCATTCCGTATAAAAAGAAAATTAAGCCTATGCAGGCGTCGGTATTGCGGGAGATGCACAAGTCTGATACATTGACAACGGATTCCATGGAGGAAGTTTTCCGGAAGCAGAAAAATGCTCCTGCCTCGTTCTCAATCAGCGGCAAAAAACTGAGCGCCTATGCGGATCTGCTGAACGATAGGGACGAAATCGAGAGGCTTTTTCTGGAATTCCTGGAGAACTACAAAAGCAAGAGGAGCGCCTGACTTTGTGCATCCGATGCACAAAGTTGGATCTATCATACAGACAGAGAAATGTGGTGAACTATATGACGACACGACTGGCAATCGCTTTTGCTGCGGCTCTTGCACTGCTGTGTTCTGCCTGCGGACAGAATACCGATGCGCCTTCCGAAGCGTCATCCGCTCCGGCTGGTCCAGTCCTGGTAATTAGCGAATCCACAGAGTCATCACAGCAATCATCAACGATAGCGGGAATTACCCCGACAACCGAAATGAAAGGAAGTGGTACAGCGCCCGGGTCGGATGGTACCGGTTCCACCGCACCGAACAAATCCCATGAAGCGGGAACCACCAAGCCAACTTCTCCAGTGGTTCCGGATAAGCCGGCGCAAACGCCTCAGACGGATGGTTCCAAGAGTACGACAACCTCTGGCACGGCTTTTGTCAGCACCACCGACAAGCCGCAAACGACCAGCACCTCACGCCCCACCACCACTACTGCAACGACCACGACAACGGCCGCGGCGAAATCTCCCTGGGCCTATCCGTACGATATTCCGGCGATGATGCAGGAATGCCGGGAGGAGATCGCTCGTGTAGAGAAAAGCACTCATGTCGGTTGGGGGTGGGATGACAGCCTGACGAAAGAGCGGTCGAGCTGGGATCAGCCGGAAAGCACTGTCCTGTACACAACATATCCCGATGGATTCGCTTTCGGCGATTATGTATTCGACGGAGATCTCAAAAACTATGTTTTCGGTGAACTAATTCCCTTCTATCTTCGCAATCAGGATCAGTATGCCATAAAACGATGCAAGATCTGGTTTGAACCGCGGCCGGAGCGTCCTGGCGATTACAACATCTATTTTCTATATCGACCGGATTCGGTATGACCGAATTCTTTCCAAAAGCTCAGCCGAAAGGCTGGGCTTTTTTTGCTGCCTATTTTTAAGAAAGGGGTCTGAACAAATGGCAGGCAAAAAAATAGTTTCTGTGCTGTCGGCGCTGCTGTTTCTGGCCTCCGCCTTTAGTGCGGCCGCTGCCAGCTATCAGCACGGTGATAAAGTCAATGTGACCGTTACCGAATGCTGGGCATTCCACGGGGGCAGAGCCCCTGGCGAAACTTCCACATCAAACGGCGGAAACCGAGGAAACGCCTATAACAATCGTCTATATTGGTATGAGGGTTATGCGATTGATGTACTGCAAATCGAAGGTTTGTATACTCCGCAGTACGACGGGCGCACCTTCTTTTATTGTATTCACAAATGGGAACCCTACGGAGATAAGACGAATGGGCAGGTACAACGGCAATTCTATACGAGCAGCAGCGGGAACCTGTTTGACAGCCTGTATTGGAACAGCTTGGGAGCAGAAAAGCGAAGACTGCTGCAGCTGTTGTCGATCTATGGTTTTCCAGCCCGGACACCCGAGAAGCTGGGGGCGCCGTCGGTGGACGATGCTTATGCCGCTACCCAGGCAATTGCCTGGGAGATCGTCACCGGGCGCCGGACGCTGGATGGCTTTACGCCAAATTACAAGTCCGCCGGGAATGAGGCCGCCCCCAAAGTGGCCCGGGCCAAGAATAACGCCACTTATTTTTTGGACTGCTATATGCACTATGCTTACGACGGCAACGGCCATTCTATTGGGGAACCCACGCCGGCGCTGGCGGCCTATGACAAAATCTGGGCGGATATGTCCCGTCACGATACCCTGGCGAGTTTTTCCGGGCAGACACTCACGCTGACATGGGATGACGCCATAGGCGCTTACACCGGATCACTCACCGATACAAACGGGATGCTGGCGAACAGTTTCCTGACCACCTCTTTACCTTCCGGTATATCCTGCGATATTTCGGGAAATGCGGTGACGTTCAACTCCCAGCAAGAGATCAGCAAACCGGTTAAGGTGGAATTCCAAAAGGATCTGTCTACCATGTGTAAGTCCGCCCCCTTTGCGGTATTGGAGACGATAAACGGAGAACCCGGCCAGGAAATGATGTCCGGCGTCATGGACGATCCCCGCTGGTTTACTCTCAACCTTCGCACCTCCAGCGGCCGCATCGAAATCGAAAAGCAGTCGGCGGACAATATCGTCGCCGGGATGAAATTCCGCATTGTCGGGGTGAATGTTGACTTTGAGCAGACTGTAACGACCGGGAGCGACGGCAAGGCAAACCTTTCCCTCCCTGCCGGCACCTTCCGTGTTTTTGAGGTGGACGTGCCGGACCGGTATGAAACGCCGCCGGAGCAGACGGTCAGCGTAACCGAAGATAACAGCACGGTGGTGCTTTTCCGCAACAACTACAAATACGGCTCCGTGAAGCTGGTGAAATCTTCAGAGGACGGAAAGGTTGGCGATATTCCCTTCCGCATTGTCGGCAACGGCGTCGATCAGGTCATCACCACCCAGCCCGACGGGACGTTCCTGTGGGACAGGTTGCTTCTGCCCGGCGTCTATGAAATCACCGAGCAGACAGACGACAAATACGAACCGCAGGCCACCCAGCGCGTCACGGTGGTGGCGGGCCGTACCTCTGCGGTAACATTCAACAACGTCCTCAAGCGCGGGACACTGGAGGTTGCCAAAACATCCGAGGACGGGCTGAAGGAGGGATTGACCTTCCGGCTGTCCGGCACATCGCTCTCCGGCCTGCCGGTGGAGCAGTACGCGGTGACGGACGCGGACGGTATCGCCCGGTTTGAAGACGTCCTCGTCAGCGGCGGTATCCCATATCTGCTGGAAGAGGTGGGGACGCCGGATCGGTATGTGGTACCGGCCAACCAGACCGCTGTCATTGAGTGGAACAAAGTAACGCACAAATCCTTTGAAAACGTCCTGAAGAAATGGCAGGTCGTCATCACCAAGTCGGACGATGAAACCGGCACGGCACAGGGGAACGCCTCCCTGGCCGGGGCGGTTTACGGCGTGTTCAAGGGAGAGCAGCCCATCGACCGCTACGAAACGGATGCGGCGGGGCAGTTCACCACCCGTTTTTATCCCTGCGGCGCCGACTGGACGATCCGCGAACTGGAACCGAGCGAAGGCTACCTGCTGAACGAAACCATTTACCACGTCGGCGCTCAACCGGAACTGTATGAATTGGAATACAACCAGACCGCCCTCGACGTGGTGGAAACCGTCAAAAAGGGCCGGGTGGCGATCCTCAAGCACAACGATGACGGCTCCACCGGCATCGAGCACCCGGAAGTAGGCGCAGAATTCCAGCTATTTCTCAAGACGGCCGTTTCCTACGAACAAGCCAGGGAAACCGAGCGTGATGTGCTTGTCTGTGATGAAAACGGATTCGCCCAGTCCAAGGATTTGCCCTACGGCCTATATACCGTTGTCCAGACCAAGGGCAAGGAAGGTACGGCGCTGATGCCCGCCTTCGACGTGTTCATCCAGGAAGACGGACAGATTTATCGCTACCTTATCAATAACGCCACCTTTGAGGCGCTGGTGGAAATCGTCAAGAAGGACATTGAAACCGGAAAGGTCATCCCCGCAGTGGGGATCGGCTTCAAGGTGCGAAACACCGATACCGGCGGCTATGTGGTGCAGCATATCAATTACCCCACCCCTATGGACATCGACACCTTCTATACCGACTCCACGGGCCGCCTGATGCTGCCGGAACCGCTTCCCTATGGGCACTATGAAATTCTTGAACAGTGTACGGCCTATGGCTATGTCCTGAGCAGCGAGCCAGTACCCTTCACGGTGGATGGTACACAAACGACCATTACGGTAGAGAAACACAACATCGCCCAGAAGGGGCAGATCCTCGTCAAAAAGTCCGGTGAGGTGTTTTCCTCCGTGACGGAAACCGACGGGATCTATCAGCCTGTGTATGCCGTGACCGGCCTGCCGGGGGCTGTCTACGCAGTGTATGCCGACATGGATATCACCA
>CAJKBW010000118.1 GCA_905198295.1 uncultured Oscillospiraceae bacterium
GTTCGTTTCCCCGTTTTACTGCATGCTGCATCCCGCCGACGGGTTCGAGCGGCTGAAGCTGGAAAAGAAGGGCAGCCACCGCTATGCGTGGCTGGTGCTGCTGGCGGTGTTTGTCACCAAAATGCTCTCGCTGCAGGCGACCGGCTTCATGTTCAACACCCGCCGTGCGGTGGAGATCAACCTGCCGTTTGAGATCGCTCAGGTATTTGTGCTGTTTGCCGCCTGGGTGCTGTGCAACTGGTCGGTCAGCACCCTGATGGACGGCGAAGGCTTCGCCGGCGAAATCTGGGTGATGAGCGCCTATTCCCTCACGCCTTATATTGTGACCGGACTTTCCGGCATCCTGCTGAGCAATGTGCTGTCGCTCAACGAAGCGGTGTTCGTCAGCGGCCTGTCGGCGCTGGGAACCGCCTGGTGTGCCGTGTGCATGATCTGCGGGATCATGAAGGTGCATCAGTACAGCTTTTCCAAAACCCTGGCATCGATGGTGCTGACGGCGGTCGGTATTCTGTTTTTGCTGTTCATCGCCTTTCTGATGGTCAGCCTGGTCGGCCAGCTGACCGAGTTCATCGGCAACATCGCCACCGAGATCCGCTTCAGAATGTGAGTGGGGAAGGGAGGACTTTACAATGAAACGGTTAAAATACCTGCTTTTGCTGCTCATCGTTCTGGTGGCGTGCGGATCATTGCCGGTATACGGCGAAACGGATGCGCCCGCGCCGTCCCTTGAGGCCGGCCAGCCTGCCGGCGGCGTGGTGGAAATCACCGACGGCGGCGCCACCCTGCGCGCAGACGCGTCCAGCGGGAAAATCTGGGTTGCCGATCCGTTCGGCGGGGAGTGGGCCAGCAATCCCGACGATCCCGAGGCGGATCCGGTGGCCAGCGGCTTCCTGAAAATGAACCTGTATGCCCAGCTGATCGTTTCCTATATCGGGGACAACGGCGCGGCGGATACCACCAACAATTACGTCAGCGCGATACGGTCGGGCGGCATCCTTTGTGAACGGCTGGAAAACGGGGTGCGCTTTACCTTTACGTTTGAAAAAGAGGGATTTGTGATCCCGGTGGAATACCGGCTGGCGGCCGGCCGGCTGATCGCCGACATCCCCCTCGCTCATGTACAGGAGAACGGCGGCGCCCATCTGACCGAAATCCAGCTGCTGCCTTTTTTCGGGGCGCTTGCGCCCGAGGAGGACGGCTACCTGTTGGTGCCGGACGGCTGCGGGGCGCTGATCCGTACCGGCGCCACCCGCAACGAGGCGCGGCAGATGAGCAAGTACACCGGCTATGTCTATGGGCGGGACCCCATACTCTCCACCACCCTGGTGAGCACCCATACCGAAGCGGTCACCCTGCCGATGTTCGGCGTCCGGCGTGCGGGCAGCGGTTTTCTGGCGGTCATCGAGCAGGGGGATGCGCTGTCCAAACTGATCGCCGTGCCCAACAACAAGGAAACCTCGTTGGCGGCGGTGTCGCCGTCGGTGGTGTTCCGCAACAGTGATTTCGCCACGCTGCGGGAGATGAAAGCGGACGAAAAGCGGGTGCTGACCTATACGCAAACGCCCGTTTCTCTGGCGGACTATCGGGTGTCTTACCGGTTCCTCCCCGCGGATGAGGCGGATTATGCCGGGATGGCTGCCGCGGCGCGGGAGTATCTGAAGGAACAGGGGATGGACGGCACGGCGGAATACGCCGGTCTGGTGCTCGAACTGACCGCGGGCGTGCGCACGGCGGACCTGCTGCTGGGCATTCCGGTGGAGAAGTATCAGCCGCTGACCACCTTCCGCCAAACCGAGCAGATCATCACCGAACTGCGGCAGGCCGGCATCGGGCCGATGCGCATCAAGCTGGATTCCTGGCAGGCCGGCGGCATGTTCGGCAAGACCCCCACCGGGGGAAAAGCGGACGGCGGTGCGGCGGATGGCGTCAGCCTGAAGGCGCTGTACGACTTTGCCGCGGAGAACGGTGCGGCGCTGTTCCCGACGGTGGACCTGCTGCGCATCTACCGGTCGGGGGGAGGCCTTTCCCGCAGCGGCGACGCGGTACGCAGCGTCAGCGGCGGCATTTTTACCGACGCCCGGTATCTGCGCAGCACCTACCGCAAGGATCCGGACGGGCTGACCTGGACGCTGGCGAAGTTCAGCAGCTTTGCGCAGGCAGCCGCGCGCTACGGCCGGTCGATGGACAGACAGGGCATTGCGAATTTCGCCGACCTCTCGTCCGGGAACCTGCTGCCTTCCGACGGGCACCACTCCTCCTTCGGCGGGCAGATGCCGACCGACCGCCAGCAGGCGCTGCAAGCCTATCAGACGGTCTATGAAGAGCTGGCGGCGGACAGGCAGATGCTGTTTGACAACGGTTACGGCTACACCTTCCCTTATGCCACCGACCTGACCGGTTTGCCGGTGGCGTCGAGCGGATATGCGCTGTTTGATGAGGATATCCCGTTTGTGCAGCTGGCGGTGCACGGCAGCTTTGTCTATACGGCGCCGGCGATCAATCTCAGCGCGGATGCGCATGCACAGCTGCTCAAAAGCGTGGAATACGGCTGTGTGCCGCTGTACAGCCTGGCGATGCAGGACACCGAACGCCTTGCCGAATCGGCGCTGAGCGAACGGTACAGTGTGCGCTATGATTACTGGAAAGAGACGCTGCAGCAGGATATCGCCGCACTGCAGCCGCTGCTGCAGGCGACGGCCGGCCGCGAGATGGTTTCCCATCGCCGGGCGGACGGCGGGGTGTATGTCACCGCCTACGCGGGCGGCGTATACACGGCGGTGAACTATACGCAGGCAGAGGCGTCGGTGGACGGGCATACGGTGCCGGCCGGCGGCTGGACGTACTGGCAGGCGGAAGGGGGGAACGCGGCATGAAAAAGGGCAGGCGCATGGGATTTGAACGGCGGCAGACCGTCTATGGCTACGCCTTTGTGCTGCCGTGGGTAATCGGTATCCTGCAGTTTTTTCTCATCCCTTTTGTCCGCACCGTCTTTTACAGCTTCAATACGCTGACCATTGACCGGCAGCAGGGGTTTGTCACCACTTTTGACGGGCTTCGCCATTACCGGGCGATGCTGACGACCAACACGGATTTCTGGGAAAGCCTGGGCGCCGCGTTCGGGGACCTGCTGTATGCGGTGCCGCTGACCATCTGCTTCAGCGTGTTTGTCGCGGTGCTGCTCAACAAGAAATTTTTCGGACGCACGTTTTTCCGGGCGGTGTTTTTCCTGCCGGTTATTGTCACCTCCGGCGTGGTGATGTCGCTGCTGCAGTCGGATACCAATGCCTCCTCCATGATCAACGAGACGCTCGGGGAAAGCAATGAGGCGCTGCTGCAGATCACGGTGATCAACGATCTGCTCAGCGGGTTCGGGTTTGAATTTGCCAACACCATCAGCAAAATCGTCTCACAGGTGATCAATGTCGGATGGAATTCCGGGGTGCAGATCCTGCTGATTCTGGCCGGATTGCAGAATATCCCCGGCCAGCTGTACGAGGTCGCGCGCATGGAAGGGGCGACCAAATGGGAGGAATTCTGGAAGGTTACCTTCCCGCTGTGCATGCCGGTGGTGTTTATCGCCATCATCTATTCCATCATCGATTCCTTCACCGCCTTTGACAACCCGGTGATCGAGGCGATCACCGCCCGGGCGTTCGGCAACTCGGAATATTCCTATGCCGGGGCGATGGCGCTGGTGTACTCGCTGTTGGTGCTGGTGCTGATCGGCGCGGTATATCTCGTGATCGGCCGGCGCGTGACCTATACCGAGAAGTAGAGGAGGGGAAGGGTATGAAATTCCGTTTTCCGGCGCTGCCGGCGGATGCGGCCGGCCGCAGCCGGCTGCTCAACGGGGCGGCCCGCCTCGGTGTCGGCGTGCTGTCGCGGGTGCTGATGTATCTGTTCCTGATTGCGAGCAGTTTTGTGCTGCTGTATCCGGTGCTGTATATGCTCAGCATGGCTTTCCGCCCCGCCGCCGATATGAGCAACCCGAATGTCATCTGGATTCCTACGGCGCTGACCCTCGAAAACATCAAGGGCATCTGGGAATACGTGCAGTATCCCAAGCTTCTGGGCAACACCCTGCTGCTGTGCGGGGTCAGTTCGGTGCTGCAGGTTGTGGTGTGCTGCCTGGTCGGCTATGGGTTCGCCCGTTTTCGCTTCCGGGGACGGGGCGTGCTGATGGGACTGCTGCTGCTGACCATCGTGCTGCCGCCGCAGGCGACCTCGGTGGCCAACTATCTGCAGATCACCAGCTTCGACCCGCTGGGGGTGCTGTGGCTTCTCCGGCAGATCACCGGGCGCCAGTTTGTGATCAACCTGTACGATACCCCCTGGGCATTCTGGCTGCCTGCGGGCTTGGGGATGGGCATCCGGTCGGGGATTTTTATCATCATCTACCGTCAGTTTTTCCGCAGCCTGCCCGCCGATCTGGAAGATGCCGGCTACGTTGACGGCTGCGGGCCGCTGCGCACCTTCCTGCACATCATGCTGCCCAATTGCCGGCCGGCGGTGGTCATCGTCATGCTCTTTTCGGTGGTGTGGTACTGGAACGACACCTTTTACGCCACCTCCTATTTCGATACGCTGCGCACCATCTCGGTTAAACTCGCCGAGATGAAAGCGGATATCACCCGGTTCCTGCCGGACATCGCCGGCAGCGACCCGTTCGCCAGCCTGGTGTATCTGCAGGCCGGCGTGGCGCTGTCGGTCATCCCGATGCTGCTGCTGTATATCCTGTGCCAGAGGGCATTTGTGGAAAGCGTTGAGCGTTCCGGCCTTGTAGGATAATAACGATATTGAGGTAGATGATCATGAACAAACCAAAAGACGACAACCAGGCAATGTGGATCTGGCATACGCACGGAGAGGATGCAGACAGCCGGATGATCCGCTTTGGCAAAACGTTCGAGGCGGAAAAACTCCCCGCGCAGTATACGCTGCAGGTTTGCGCCGACAGCCGCTATATCCTGCGGGTCAACGGCACAACGGTATCCCGCGGCCCCTGCCGGCACAAGGACAGATACCGTTATGCCGATACAGTGGACATTGCCCCGTATCTCCGGCGCGGGGAAAACCGGCTTGAGGCGGATGTCATCCACTACGGGGACGGTATGCTGCAGAAGAACGACCTGAGCGGCGTGCCGGTTTCGGTGGAGCACACCACGCTGGGCGGGCTGCTGGTCATGGACGGCGGCGAGCTGGAGCTGAGCAGCAACCAGAGCTGGAGCTGTTCCCATCGCAGCGGGTATCACTTTGTTATGCGGTATCCCTGGCTGGCCTATATCGGGTATAATGAAGAGGTGGATTTCCGGGTGCAGGACAGCTGGAAGCCCGCAGAAATCCAGTGCTCGAGCGCGTCGTATACGTCGGGCGGGCTGGCCGGCGTCTGGATACTGGAACCCCGCCCGGTTCCGCAGCCGTATGAGAGCGGGCGGCGGTTTCCCGCTGTGCTGTGCGGCACCCCGGGGATAGACTGGACGGCGTGGCTGGGTGACGGCGAACCGCTGACCATCCCGCCGCATACGCAGGCGGAGGTGTGGCTGGATCCCGGCGAATACGAAACCGCGTTCCCGTGGGCGGAGGCCGCCGGCGGGCGGGATGCCGTGCTTACCCTGTCCTACACCGAAAAATACGATTCGCCGGCGCTCGGCCGGCTGCGGGCGGGGGAGCGTGCGGCCGACCAGTGGGACGATACGTATATCCTTGACGGCGCGCTGCGGCGGATTACCCCGTTTTACTACCGCGCGTTCCGCTTCTGCCGTCTCGCGGTAAAGACCGGTGCGCAGCCGGTGACGCTCAGGCAGGCGGGATATGTGCGCACCGGCTATCCGCTTGAAGTGACCGGCGCCTATCGTGCCGCCGATCCCGCGATGAACACCCTCTGGGAAATCAGCCGGCGCACCCTCGAGCGCTGTATGTATGAGACGTATATGGACTGCCCGGGCTATGAGCAGATGCAGTACAGCATGGATACCATGCTGGAGATGCTGTATACCTATCAGATATCGGCGGATGACCGGCTTGCGCGTAAGGCCATCCGCGATTTCAGCCTTTCCCAGCTGCCCGACGGCATGCTCACCTGCAATGCGCCGGCGAGCTTTACCCAGATTATTCCGGGGTTTGCGGTATATTGGGTGCGCATGGTGTACGATCATTACCGCTATTATGCCGATACGGATTTTGTGCGGGAATACCTGCCCTGCATGGAGCGGATACTGCGCTTTTTTGAAAAGCATATCGATCCCGCAACCGGGCTGGTCGCGGATACCGGCTACTGGCAGTTTGTGGACTGGGTGGACGGCTGGGAACGCGGATGTCCCACTAAGCGGGAGGATAACTATATTTACAGCATGATGGCGGCGGCGATGTTCCGCATGGCGGGGGAGCTGTTTGAAGCGCTGGGGTATGTACAGCGGCAGCGGGAATGTCTCCGGGTGCAGCGGGAGCTGTGCCGCAACCTCAACCGTCTCGCCTGGGATGGGGAACACCAGCTTTACCGCGACGCCGTGGATGCCGAAAGCTTCAGCCAGCACGGTCAGCTGTGGGCCGTGCTCGGCGGCGTGTGCACGGATCATCCGGGGCGTGCGGAGCGCATTATGCGGCGGGCGCTGAACGAACCGCTGGCCAAGGTGTCGTATTGCATGGCGTTTTTCCTCATGCGGGCGCTTGAAGAGGTGGGCCTGCTTGAGGAGGCCGCACCGCTTTGGGAGGAGTGGCGGCGTATGGCGATGGATGGAGCCACCACCTGGAAAGAGGATTCCATCAGCGGCCGCAGCGAGTGCCATGCCTGGAGTTCGCTGCCGCTGTACGAGTTTGCGGCATGCCATCTCGGCGTACAGCCGGCCGCGCCCGGTTATGCAGCGGTGCGCATAGCGCCCCGCGCGCTGTGGCTGGGCGAATGCGCCGGCGCGGTCGCCACCTGCCGCGGGCCGGTGAAGGTGGAATGGCGGCTGGAGGGGAAGCAGCTGCGCATTGCCGTCGAGCTGCCGCAGCCCTGCGATGTGCTGCTGTCGCTGCCGGGATTGCCGGAAAGGCCTTATCGGCAGGCCACCCGGATCGAGGAAACCGCGCTTTTGGCAGAGGACGGGGCGGCCGCCTCTGCGGCCGGATGAGATGAACCGGGCGCGTTTTCTGCATAAAAAGCCGGGCGG
>CAJKBW010000119.1 GCA_905198295.1 uncultured Oscillospiraceae bacterium
GAGTTTTTCTGTGCTTTCGGGTTCTACTTTTTCATTTTTACTTTACAGTGCCTATATTGGGGTTTCCTCAATGTGGACAGACTCATCACGCACTGTGACCTTAACCCGGCGTCCCCGGGCAGTAAACGAAACATCCATACTGTCGAACAATCCAACGGCGGGATTGACCGTATAGGTTTTGAATCCGTCCGTCGTCTTGATGCCCGCGAAATACTGAAACGCGATGTTCAGCGGTGCACCGCTCCAGGCATGATTGCGGGAGCCTAATATCATGAAATCTTCCCATAGGGTGGAATTCTCGTTGACCGCCAGATTGTAATAGCGCGAACACATCCGCCGGTAGGCATCGGCGACAAATCCCATCTCGCACAGCGCTTTAAGGATGAAATATTCCATATAAACCGAACCGGTGTATACGCTCTGCAGCACCATCCGAATTTTCGCATACGCCTCGCGCGGCACCAGTCCGGCCAGCACCGCAATCGCGTTGGCACGGTCATCGGCGTGGCTTCCGGAGGTAAAGTACCGCCCTTTCCAGAAATCACGCGCAAAGGCGGTACGGATGCTTTCCCGCCGCTGCTCCAGCCAATCGTCGTAAGCGGTGCAGCCGGTGTATGCGGCCATCCGCTGCGCAAAACCGAGCGCTGAATAATACAGCGCGTGCTCGAGAACCGTATCATCGACATTGAACAGGTGATCGAACCACCGCCAGTTGCCCTTACGGGGAAGCAGCCGGCCATTATCGTCCATATCCCACAGCATGAGATACCGCACCGCCGGCTCGAACGCCGCCGCCATCACCGTATCGTCACCGGTCAGGTTGACGTATTCTGCGATCATGCCCCATTCGCTGATCGCAATGAGCGACTGGCCGGGCAGCTCGGAAAAATTCGCACCGGGCACGTTGCCCATAAGCACGTCGCCCCTGCGCAGCAGGATGAAATCCAAAATGGCCTTTTTCACCAGCGCCGCGCCCTGTTCTCCGTATACCAAAAGCGCTTGCGGCACCTGAACGGTGGTATCCCCGATCCATTGCCCGCGTTCGCGGTCGGGACAGTCCATAAAATTATCCCGCATACACACATACAGGGTACGCACGGATTTTTGAATCAGTTTATTGGTCAGCGTACAGCTGCACGAAAAATCACCGGTCTGCTCGCAGTCATACCCCGACTCTACCGCCGCAGCCTCAAGCAGCTCGACCGACTGCACCCCCTGAATCCGCAGCGTTTCGCCGTATAAATAGGCGGGCGGCTCGAATTCCTGCTCGCCTGCCCGGCAGCGGTATTCCATGCGGTAGCCGCGGTAGCGGTTGCCGTGGTCGCCTGGTCCGCCGTTGACGGTGTAGCGGTCGGTCAGTAGGGTGAGCACCTCGCCGCCCTGCGCACGCAGCCGCAGCCGAGGGGAAAAGGTCATTGCGTACGGCAGAGCTGCGGTCCACTCCTCACCCGATCGTTGCAGAGAAAGCGGTACTGGCGCATACTGCCGAAGCAGCGGAACCGGTCGGCGGCACAGGCCGCCCCACACCTCGTTGGGGTAGACACAGGCGGGGGAGTATTCGCCTTCATACGCGTCGGTCCGGAAAAAATCATGGTCACTGCCGGCAGCCTCTATCCCCAGATCCCAGCCGCCGTACAGGTGGGAGGCCGGACTGTTCTCCACGTGATAATAACCGTTGTGCCGGCGGCACAAAAAACGTTCATCGCTGTACAAATCCAGCGCCTCACAGCAGAACAGAAAGGCGGCCCGGCCGCTGTCGGTGTTATTGCGGCCCTCGTTTCCGTAATAAAACACCAGAACCGCCAATTGATTTTCGCCCTCGTGCAGGTAGGGGGTGAGGTCCACCTCATCTGCCCAGCCGCAGCCCGGACGGCTTTCACGAAACAAGCCGCCCTCAAAAACCGCCAGCCGGCCGTTGATATACAGCCAATACTTGGTCTCAGCGAAAACCAGTGCCTTGATCTCCCGCAGCTCGGATGACACCGTAAACCGGCGGCGAAAAATCACCTTATCATCCGGTCGGGTGTTATCCTGCGTCCAGATGAATTTCGCCTTATCCGGCAGCTGCAACAGCTCACGCATCATTTTTTCCTCCTCCAAGCAGGGACAACGACGCCGCTCCGAAAGCGAACAATTCCGGCGCCTCGTTGTATCGGGTCATGTCCGCAATCAGCATCGGCCCGATCATCGGAAGCCGGCTGCGGTTGTGCAGATGGAGTGGACCAAAGGTGTTGGCCAGCGTGCCGTACAGGGTGATTTCCACCCGATTCGTGTCTTGTTCAAGCAGCCCTTGCACCGGAAAACTCAGTGGCGGCAACAGCGCTTCACCCACCGGCTTGCCATTGATGGTCAGCGACGCCGCTGCAGCCGCTCCATTGATCAGGAGTCGATCCGCTTCCGGTACACGTCCAAATTCTGCGGTGATGCGCAGCGCGCCGCCGTAGAACGGATAGCCCTGCGCAGTAATATCGCCGCTCACCGGCGCACCATTTCCGGCAATCGCATACCCACGCCCATCCGATGCCAAACGAAAATCACCGCAGACAAACACCGTTTCCAGCTCGGTTGGGCGGTGATCCGCCCCCTCCGGCACGGCGCGGTGGTTGCCCACCCCAATGATATTGTTGCATTTGCGGCCGCGCAGACAGATGGTGTTTTCGCCCACATGCAGCCCATTGAGCAGTACACGGTCAAAAGAAAAGTCAAAGCAGCCGTCGGCATCCTCCACCGGGATGATTTTGTCTGCCGGCTGATCGTTGATAAAGACGCCGTCGAGATGGCGCGCCTGCTCAATCATCGCCCACATTCCGCCGGCCGGCATCTCTGTCACCCAGAACCGGTACACCGCTTCAAACGGCGTTCCCTCCGGCAGACGGTTAAACCTTGCCCAGAGGCTTTCCACCGGTGCATCTGCCGCCGTGCCCGCCGTATCGGTAAAATCCGCCCGATCGAGCGGTAAAATATTGACCCCCATCGTCCGCTGAGTAACCGGCGCCTGCCGCAGCAGGCGGAGATCCTCCGCAAAATCCGCTCCGCTGTGCAGCAGATCGGTCTCCGGAAGCGCCGCGGCATCGCCGTCGGCAAGCAGAAGTGAACCGCCCGGCTTGAGACAGACGCGGCAGCGGAAACCTTCTGCCGTTTGGATGAACGGCACTCGGACATACCGCCCGGTTATCGTATCCAGCGCCACAGGTTCCGCAACGGCATCAACGGTTATCGCCAGTCGCCTCGCGCGCCCCTGCGCGGTATTGGCGAGGAAATACACATGCCCGCCGTCTCCGCGCAGCCGCTGCCGGATCAGCACATCCGGTGCAGGAGCACCGGTATAAACATCCAACGCTTTGATGCGCAGCGGTGCAGCACTCATCGCCTGCACCGTTTTCGCGGCGTCCGGCAGCAGGGTGAAGCGTGCCGCAAAATCGTAATCGGCCGCCTCGCCGTCAATAAGCACCGGATACCGTCCAGCGAACACCACCGCCTGCGGTCCATTCTGTGCCGCAAGACGTTCGATCCGCAGCAGGGTAGCACGGCGGATGGTTGTCATCGGCGGAACGATTACCCGCTGGTAGCGGCATCTGCCGATACACAGATACCCATCCTCATCGGTCCCGTATACCTCCATCAGCCGCTCATCGCCGTAATGGAACGGGATGCTTTTGTGCAGCAGCGCCTCGGTCAGCTCAAAAAACGGCTTTTCCACCGTCTCGGTTTCGGTCAGATAATTCTGTCGGGCATAGGTGCCCGCCTGCGACCAGATGCTGTATGTAGGATTCATTTTGTGCAACGGGGACATCTCTGACCACACACTGCCGATCGGGTGGAGCAGCAGCAGATCGGTTTCACATTCCCCTTCGCTCATCAGCTCACACACCCGCGCAATGTGATCGAAATACCCACGTGCTGCATCAAACCACGGCTGCATCCAGGAGATATTCGGCGGATAATCCCGCTTGCGCTCCCCACGCATCGAATACAGGGTTAGATGCGGATTGATGAAGCTGATCCCCAGCGCCGCGAGATAATCGGTCAACCGCTTCATTTCGGCCGGACCCGACTGATGGCCAATGCAGCCCAGCGCTTCACACAGCGCGCGTTTTCCCAGCTGCTCGGCCACCGAAGTCAGCTGCAGCACGGTGGCCGGCTGGCTGGCCGCACTGCCAAGCATGTCGATGCCAGGCATATCCATTTCGGCGTAATGCGGCATCGCTGCGCCGATCCATTCAGTCTGGCCGGTG
The DNA here is from genome assembly GCA_905198295.1 of uncultured Oscillospiraceae bacterium. Taxonomy (GTDB): domain Bacteria; phylum Bacillota; class Clostridia; order Oscillospirales; family Acutalibacteraceae; genus UMGS1591. The sequence goes on from CAJKBW010000119.1 coordinate 4,236, forward strand.
AGGGTATCCTCATTCATCAGATGTCCGGTCAGCTGCAGGCCGTTTTTTTGACACCAACCGCGGTAGCGGGCGGTAAACGCCTCGATAAAACAGCTGGTCAGCTCATCATAAAAATCAAAACGCACCCGCTGATAGCCCGGCAGGTCGAAAAACAGCTTTTCCATCACATCGAGCAGGGAATACCCGCGATTCCGGCAAAACCGCTCCTCAAACCCACGGGTGAACGGCACGTTGGGGTAGGGGTAAGCCGCCCGTTGGGAATAGCAGAACTCATCCGAAAAGACACCTTGGATCTCTTTGCCGAAGTATTCTCCCAACCGCTCGCGATAGCGCTCATGGGTGCTTTGCAGAAAAGCGTCGGTCGCGGCCGGGTCCAGCAGATCCACATAACAGCCTCCCGCATACCACGGATTACCCGTTTTCTGCTCACACAGAGCGATACGATAGCGTTTGCCTTCATAGTCAACGGTTTTATAGACCTGCAGGATACGCGGATCCTCGGTTGCGTTGTCTTCTATGAGGCACAGTGCCTTGGACTTGCATTCCGGATGCTCCCGGATCACCTGCCCGCCGCCGTAGCCAGAGGGCCAGCGGTCCTCGTCGTACAGCCAAAGGACAGTCCCCATTTCTCTGGCCTTCTCGCAGCACGCCGCCAGCCGCTGCATCCAGTCATCCGACAGATAGGCGGTCACCAAGCCGACCCGGCTGTGCATAAAGCCGCCGGTCAGCCCAGCGCCCACCAGTCGTTCGAGCTGGGCGGTCAGGCGCTCATCCTCCAGCTTATCGTTGAAGCTCCAGAACACGGCAGCCCGATATGCGTCGGAAACGTTATAAACCGATTCCATACCTCGGTCACCCCCAACCGTTTATCGCGTCAGCAGGTCTCGGATACGTGCATCCAGCCGCTCCAACCCCTGCTTTAAGCACAGGAGATCCTTTTCCTCGGTGAAATGATCTTTACCCGTAAACCGGTATCCCGCCAGCCTCATCGCCTGCTTCATTACCGCGATGTTGCCGCCGCAGTACACCTTGCCCACTTCCTGGCACACCGCCTGCCATGCCTGCGCGCCGGCAATATCGTTTTTGAGCCAGCATTCCCGCAGCTTGACAAACGGCACCGGGCACACGCCGGACAGCCCGGAAACAATGCCGTCGCAGCCCAGCGTCAGATACTGCAGCTGGTAAACGTCCCAGCCATGCAGCACCGAAAAACCGTCGATCTCCAGATATTGCTGGGTACGCACCAGATCATTGAAGCTGTATTTGATGCCCACCAGATTGTCGTACCGCCTGTTCAGCCGGCGGCATACTGCCGGCGAAATATCGTTGCCGGTGCGCTGCGGGATATTGTACAGGTACACCGGAAAATCGCGCGGTGTGCTTTCCAGCACCGCCGCATAATAATCGTATAATTCGTCCTCATCGTAGCTCAAAAAGCTCGGTGAAACCACCGCCGCACAGTCCGCACCCACCGCATGGGCCTGCTGGGTCAGCTCGATGGTATCTTCCAGACGTGCCGCGCCGGTATGTATGCACACCATCGTGCGGGAACGATCAACGTTTTCAACGATCGCCTGCGCCAGCTTGGCGCGCTGCGTGGTGGAATACTTGATCCCCTCTCCATTAGTACCGCCCACGAACAGGCCGTTCACCCCGCCGTCCGCCGCAAAACGGGCCAGCCGTACCGCTTCATCGCAGTCAATCTCCGCATCTGTCCTCGCCGGGGTCAGCAGCGCCGTTACCACTCCGTACAACTTTTTCATGCTCTATCCCGTCCAAATTCATTATTGATGAACAATATTCATCTTTACAAGAAAATTATAGCATGGTGCCGCCAATAGTGTCAAGAACTATGCAACAATTTTTTAATATTTTTGTTGCATAGCACATTTAACTGGTTATTATCGAGATATATACGACAATATTCGCAAATCCCGCTTGACGGCGTCACCGTTTTGTTCTAAAATTATACCGTGTTGTTCATTAATAATAAACCCAAGCAAGATGCAGGAAGGGGAAGGCGACATGGCGCAAGAAGACACCGCCAAGGTAAAGTCTCTGTATAAGGCGCTGAACATACTGGATTGTTTTCTGGAATATCCGTTTGAATACGGCGTCACCGATATGGCAGAAAGGACCAACCTGCCCAAAAGCACCATTCACAACATCTTTTCCACTTTCCATCAGTACGGACTGCTGGAATATGTTGAGCAAACTAAGCGCTACCGGCTCGGCCCAAAAGCCGTGGAACTGGGCAACGTCTATCACCAGTCAAACAGCTTCGTATCGATCATGCGTCCGTATCTCAGCCGGCTGGCCGAAACCACGCAGGAACGGGTGTATCTGGGCAAAATGACCGCAGACGGCAGCGTACTATACCTCGACATGGCCTATCCGCAAAGCAGCATCACATCCAGCGACATCATCGGAGTAAAGGCGCCGCTGTACTGCACCGGCATCGGTAAGGCCATTCTGGCTTTTTCGGACGCGGCGATGGCAGACATGGTGGCCCAGCGAGAGATGGAAAAATTCACCGTCAACACCATTACCGAAGCCGACAAACTGCACGCCGAGCTTCGGCGAATCCGCGCGTGCGGCTATGCAGTAGACGATATGGAGCACGAATTCGGGGTGAAGTGTGTGGCCATCCCGCTGTTCAACCAGCGCGGGCTGCTGCTGGGCGGCATGAGCATCAGCGGGCCATCGCTGCGGCTACCGAAGTACAAGATTGAGGAATTTGCCGCGCTGCTGCAGGAGGTTTCCGCCGAAGTGCGCAGACTTCTGTAATGTATAAGGATGAAGAAACGGCTCCGGATTGTGATATGCCTCAACTTGTCAGGTAAAAACGGAATTCAGCGACCGCAAGGGCCTGCCGTCTGCTGTTTGCAGACGGCAGGCCCTTTGAAAAAT
>CAJKBW010000120.1 GCA_905198295.1 uncultured Oscillospiraceae bacterium
ACTCGAACCGCGGCGTGTCAGCCGCGACCCCTCAGGCGGAAAAAGCAACTTTTGCATACTTTTGTTTGCTTACAAAAGTATGTGGCTGCCGGGTATCCGGCAAAAAGGCGCTGCCGGCTTATCGGCAGACACACCTGCACGGCAAGCCTGCGGCGCAGCCATGTTCAGCACAATACTGCACGGGTGCCGCGCCGCACCCCCTTTTGGCCTAAGCCCCAAAAGGGGGCAAAAACGCTTTTTCCCGTCCATCCGGCGGCCTCGATAAATGAGCCGCCCGCTCCCCACCGGGAGCGACAGGTTGCCGCCAAAGGCGGCATGTTGCAAACCCGTTCACGCCCGCAGTCCTGCGGTTTCCGCCCGCCTGTTTTGGCGACCACCGCCAAGCGGGATGCGCCTTACAGCGCCCCCGACGCCGCCGAACCGGTGGAGCGAAAGCCCCTTCCTCCTCATGCAGCCGGGGTGCGCAAATCAGCTTTCCCCGCTGACATCAGCGGCGGTGCACTCCCGGCGGCGCGCTCCCGCCGCCCCCTCAGCCTATCCCGATTTCCTTCAGCAGCGCGGCCTGCTGCTCCGGGGGAACGGCGTCGAATGCCTGACGGTATTCCGGCGGCAGCCCATCGATCACCGCCTGGGCGTCCACCGGAGCATCCGCCGGGGCGCCCATACCGGCGGCGTCAGCCTCCGGCTGCATCGGCATAGCCGCCTGCTCCCGCGCGGCGGCGTTGGCCTCCTGCATCTCGCGGATCAGCCCGCTGATGTTCGGCACGGTCCCCTTGGGAAGCCGCTGCAGATACTGCAGAGGGGTGATGATCTGCTGGGTAAACAGGTTGTCGAGGGTCTTGACGCTTTGGATTTCGCTCCACAGCGTGGACGCCCCCACATCGATTTTCACCGAAACCAGCGCATCCCGGTACGGTTCGCCGTCAAACGGGAAATACCAGGTGCCGTTTTCGTCCTCGATTTTGAGCCGGCGGCTGCCGTACATCACGATCCAGAACTCCGCCCAGATGCGGGCGACGTCTTCGATAAAGCTGTAAAAGCGATTCTGCGTCATCTGCATCGGCAGGGTTGCCGCCTCGCGCACGGCGATAATGGCGGAAGCGTTGTCCGGCCGGACGTCGCCGAGCGCGGCGTCGTTGGCCCCGGACTGGGTGAGGGTGTTGGCGATCAGGGAACTGATATTCTGATCGAACGCCGGCGAAAAGTTCGGCGGATTGATATACCGCAGGGCGCTGCTGAGCTCCTCAGCGGTGCCGGACACCCGCAGGATCTGGCCGGGATCGTTGGTTACCGGCTGCGGGATAATGTCCTGGTTGACCACCGTCAGCGGCATGCCGAGCATCATCACCGCCCAGACCGACGCGGTAATCATGCGGTTGATCGCGATCTGGTTGGGGATCAGGTAGGTGACCTCGCTCTCGCCGTAGGCGCAGCTGCGGCGGCGCTCCCAGCGGAAAACGGCCAGCGGATACTGCCGCAGCCTCGTATCCCATTCCCGGCGGATCACAGCGCCCCGGACAGCGGTCGCCGCCATAATGCGGAAGGTGTTCCCTGTCTCGTCCCATTCCTTCCAGAACTTGGTGATCACGGTAGCCTTGCGGCTGTCGTCCGGTTCCTCCTCCGAGCGGCCGCCGGCCATATACCCGGTGTCGCGGTCGGGCTTGATGGCGTCGATATCCGCCTGCGGGCGTTTGTTCCGCCTCGCCTCGCGGCGCAGCTCATCCACGCTTTTGCGCTGCGCGATCAGGATAAACGGCTGCGCCTGCACGTCGTATACGTTCGGGTCGCCGAAATAGACGTTTTCGATGTCCAGCACCTCGCAGGCGATGTCGCCGGTGATCGGGGTGCTGTGCGCCTCGTCGGCGTACAGCCCCGTGCGGATGCGGGGATCCCAGTAGGTGTACAGCACGCCGGTGCCGGAGATATAGGCGTTGCGCAGCGCCTGCTCGCGCAGGTCGTCTAACTTGACCCGCTCCGCCGTGGTTTTGAAATAGTCGGAGAGGGCGGACATGGCGACGTTCATGCTTTCCTCCGGCGACAGCGTGCCCGGCGCACCGGCGCCGCCCGACCGGGCGTAGCCGTCCAGAATCTGCCGGGTCCTGTCGCCGTCCGCCGCGGTGCTCGGCACCCCCTCGACGGAATAGTTGACCGCCACCGGGTTAGCGGAGATCACCGCCATTTTGTAGTCGCCGATCCGCTTGATGACGTTGTGGCGCACCAGCGGGCGGTCGTTGCCGCAATTCGCGCCGTGCCACTGATCGCCCACATAAAAACGCTCGTTGATTTTGCCCTGTTCATACAGACCGTGCTTTCCCATGCCGGCCTTAAAGGTGCGTCCCGCCTCGTATTCGGCAAAGATCTGTTCAGGCTCCCACGGTTTTCTTTTCATTCAGCATCCTCCTGTTTCCGTTCCTGGCTCATGCGCCTTCGACGGCATATAGAAGCCGCCGGACAGGGGACTGTCCGACGGCACAGCGTGTCGAAAAAGTCGTTTCGCAAAAAAGTTTTCGCGTTCGCGTCCGGCGAACGCGTGCCGCCATTTTTCAAAAGGCGGCCGGGTCGAGGGACGGAGTCCCCGTCGCGCCTCGCAAGGCGCGAAATCCTTTGCCTTCATAAAGATCAGGAAGGGAGACGCAGCAGCCCGGTGGGCTGCTGCGTCGTGGGAAACCCTATCAAGGGGTTTCCCGATGCGGCGTGAAGCCGCATTTGTGCAGCTTGCCATCTGCAAAACCCGTTTCCCGACAGCCTGAGCCGCCGGACGGAAAACCGTCCGGCGGCACGCGGGTCATTCCCCTGCCTTAGTAAGTATAGGTGTAAATGGTGTTGGTCATGGACTTCTTGACGAACAGATCGTAGTACAGACGGTACTGGAACAGATACGCGTCGGCTTTCTGGTTCTGCTCGGGGGTGAAGGTGCGGATGCGTTCCGACTTCTTCACCAGGGACGCGGCGCGCCTGGGCAGCACGAGGATGCCGATGTTCTTGGCCGCGGACGCGGGGACAAAGCCGCCGTCGCGCTGGTCCGCACCGCTGGACGAGCTGTCGTCGGTAACGCCGTCGTAGAAGGTGAAAGCGGTCTTCATGCGGTCGTCGGACACCGGGATAATCGGCACGTCGTTGAGCATTTTGACCTTGGTGTTGATTTCGCCCTTCTTGAAATCGCTGACGAGCAGCTGACGGGTCAGCTCGGTGGTGGTCATCAGCGCGTTCCATACGTTGCTGTTGACAAAGCAGACCAGCGGCTCGGTGTAGCCGACCACCTTCTGGACGTTGTTGATCGCGTCGGTGATCATCTTGTTGACCTGGGTGGCCACGGTGCCGGTGACCGTCTGGTTTTTGGAAGCGGCCAGCGTCGCGAGCTTGGCGAGCACATAGGCGTCCATCTCGGGCGCGACCTTGGTGCGCACAAACTCGCCCATCACCTGGCCGGCAAGGCTGGCGATGCCGGTCTCGTCGTTGTCCTCGCGGTCGAGCTGGAAGCTGCGGCCGCGGTCCATCGCCATAGTGTAAGATTCGCTGGACACGGTGAGCGCGCCGGTGACAAAGCCGTCGTCGCGGTCGTAGTTGCCCAGCCCCTGCATGTCCACATCCGGGATCAGCACGGTACGCGCGCCGACAAATTTGCTGCGCAGGGCGGTGTCCGCGAAAAAGCTGGTCTGCGCCTCCTGCACCAGTTTCTTGTCCAGCTCGCCGGTGAGCTTGGTCTGAAATTCAAGCGTATTGATTGCCATAAAATTTTTCCTCCTTTTATTTTTCCCACAATCCCGCCAGCATGGCGTCGATGGTGGGATCGATGGTTTCCCCGCCTCCCGCAGACTGCGGGCCGGCGGAGGATTTGGCCGCCGCTTCCTGTGCGGCGCGGGCGGCCGAAGCCTTTAGGTCTTCGGCATGCCGGTACCGCAGGTAGGCGTCGGTCAGCGTTACCCCTTTGAGCGCCGTTTGCAGCACCGTTTTGGGAACGGCGGAAAACGCGGTCAGCTCGGGGAATTCGCGCTGCAGCTCGATGAACTCATCCGCCAGCCGCTGCGTAAGCGCGGCCTTTTCTTCCTGCGCGGCGGCGGCTTCCGCGCGGCGCCCGGCCTCAAAATCGGCCATGTGCCTGCGCTTTTCCGCCTCGAAAAGCCGTTTGGCGATCGGCTTGCTGCCGCCGCATTCCGCCAGAAGGGATTCGTACAGCTGCCTGTCCTGGCTTTTCACCAGGGCGTCCGCCATTTCGTTCAGGCTCTTCCCGTTAGCCGCCGCCAGATACCGGAGCTTGTCCAGCGTCGGCGTCAGCTCGTCAAACTTGAGCCCCTTCTGCGCGAGGCTCTGCGCCTCCTCGAGGGTCAGCTCGCGGCTGACGTGGTTAAACTGAACCGGAATGGTGATCGTCTGCGCCGCGGAAGCCGTGCCTGCCTCCGGTGTGGTGTCCGGCACATGCCCGGCCTCTTCGGCGGGTCCCGCTGCTGCGGTGGCTGCGCTCTGGTCCGGCTTCGCCTGCTGCGCGGCATGCTCTGCATGCACGCCGTCCGGCGCCGCAGACCCGTCAGGCTGATCCTGTGGTACGGTGTCGGCCTGCTGCATCGGTGTGTATTCTTCCATGTGTTTATTCTCCTTTCACCCATGGTGAGGGCGATTGCTTAAGAAGTTTTCGCGTTCGCATCCGGCGAACGCGTGCGGCCATTTTTCAAAAGGCAACGCTTGCGACCGCCGCCGGTGGCGGAAGAAGGGAGCAAGGGTTGGCGCCGCGGTCGGCGATCGGCGAGGCGGCGTGTCCGCCGATGACGGAGCCGGGCACCGCAAGAGGGAGCCAACCCTTTGCCTTCATAAGGATCAGGAAGGGAGACGCAGCAGCCCGGTGGGCTGTTGCACAAATGCGGCGTGACACGCCGCATAAACGGTCTTCGCTGTCCTGTTCCAGAGAAAGCGGACTTTGCCCGCGCCTGCCCGTCTTATTCGGCCGGCGTCTGCGCGGTGCCGTCGTAATCCAGAAAATTCCGCCATTCGCGCTGTGCCTTTTCCGCCGCGTACGCCTGCGCGCGCTCCTCCGGCGCGCCGTATGCCGGTGCCAAAGCGGCTTTCTTTCGGCTTTTCCGCCCGCGCGCGCCCGGCGCCGTATGGGCAGGCCGGGCCCGCCGTATCGGCGGCGTACGCCGCGCAGCGTATGCGCCGGCCGCCAGAATCCCGGCCAGAAATGCCGCCAGAATCCAGCCGGCAGCGTATACCATATCCATCATGCGTCCCATCCCCCTTTCATATCCCGTGCCGTCACCCCGGAGGGCGCATACAGCCGCTGCCTGGGCGGCGGCTGACGCCACGGACGGATTTCGTGCTCCAGCCCGTAGCGCAGCGCATCCAGACAGTGGTTGAAAGCGTCGATCGGCTGGTTGGTGTATGCGCCGGTAGCGGGGTCCTTCTTCCAGGTGTAATTTTCCAGCTCCCGGATGGTGCCCGCGCAGCGTTCGTCCACGAGGATTTCCTGCTGGTTGAGCCATTGAATGCCGTGCAGAAGGCTGTCCGCGCCCTTGCGCGAGCTGCGGATGCGCGGGACGCCGCGCATGCGGATCTCCTCGATGCTTTTCGGCTCGGCGCCGTCGGCGGTAATGATCTCCTTGGCCAGGCCCAGCGCCTTGATGGCCTCGGCAATCTTGTCGTTGAGCAGGTGCTCGCCGATGTATTCGCCGAGAATGTACACGCGGTGCCGGAACCCGTCGTACCGCCCCCAGACCAGCGCGGAAGGATCGTTCACATAGCCGAAATCCAGCCCGCAGAAAAAGCGCGCGCCGGCGTATTCCTCGGGCGCGATCCGCCGTTTGGTCACGCAGGGGTACACCAGCTTGTCCAGCGTGGCGAACTCCCCCAGCGCGTATATGCGGTAATAGGCGGGATTGCGCTTTTGCAGCGCCTCCAGCTCCTGCCGGTAGGCGTCGGTGAGAAAGCGGTTGTCGCGGTAGGTGGTGCGCACAATGCGCGCGCCCGGCGGCGGCTGCTCGAAAAAATAGCGGTACACCCAGTTGGCCCTGGAAACCGGGTTGAACATCAGGTAAATCTGCGGGTCGTCCTGCGCGGGGCGAAGGCGGAGGTTGAGCTGTAAAAAATCCTCTTCGCTCAGCTCGGTCGCCTCTTCGATAACGATGTCGGTGATGCCGGTGATGGATTTGATTTTTTCGGGGTCGTCCAGCCCTTTGAAAATGAAGTGCGAGCCGTTGGCAAGGGAGATCTGAAAATCGCTGCGGTTGACTTTGGCCATATCCAAAAGGCCGCCGGCGGACAGTAAGTCGAGAAACAGCTGAAAAACGGAATGCCGGAGGGTAGCGCCAACCTTGCGGATCACCAGCACCTTGCGCGGATGGTTGAGGGCTTTCAGAAGCACCTTCTGACACGCGCCGTAGGATTTGCCGGAGCCCGCCCCGCCGTAGTAGACCTCGAGGCGATGGGAATAGTCGTCGATCCGGTCGTAAACCCAGTCGTTGAAGGCGCCGGGGTTGAGGGCTTTAGCCATCCTTGAACCACGCGCTTTCCATCAGCGTCACCTCCTGCCGCTCGATAAAGCCGCCCGCCGCCCTGGCGCGCAGCTCGGACGCCTTCAGGCGGTCCTTCAGGTCCTTTGTCTCGTCGCGGATGATCCCCGTCCAAAAGGCGTTGATCTCGGCCATATCGGCAATCCGCGGCGATTCCAGCACCGCGTCGCGGTCGATGACGAAGGCCCTGAGCTTTTTCAGGTTTTCATACCCGATGTTCCCGAAGGAATGGTCGCTTTTGGCCTGGTACCCCGCCAGCCTTGCCGCCTCGGCGGCGGTGTGCCCCTGCTTGTAGTAATCGATCCACGCCTGCTGCTTGGCCGTCAGCTTCATACATACCACCTCCGTTGTATGCAAACCCCGTTGTCAGGTAAGCAAAATAATCCTCCATAACCCACCCGCCGGACTCGCTGTGCCGGCACAAAGAAAACCCGCGGCGGTTTGGCCGCGGAATAGGCAAAGAAAAAAGTTTTGCGGAAAATAGGGGAATTTACCCTGTTTTCTCTCTGTAAGACGCAAACCCGCGTAAAAATAGGTCAATTATCCCTATTTTCTCCGTGAAGACCAAAGACAACCTTTTGCGCAAGTATGCGGCGCAGCCATGTTCAGCACGATACTGCACGGGTGCCGCGCCGCA
>CAJKBW010000121.1 GCA_905198295.1 uncultured Oscillospiraceae bacterium
GCAAGGTTTACGATGCGAAACCCTCGCCGGAGGTTCCCCGATGCGGCGCATAAAATTCACCGTGTGCTTATTGCCATTTGTTTACCGTTTTATATCTAAAATGTCCGGTTTAAATTCAGCAATCTCTTCCAGTCGGCAATTTAAGATGGAACATAGCTTGTTTAACGTCTTCGTTTCTACATTTTCGTTTGCTTTAAGTCGTCGGAGGGTTTTGCTATCTATACCACATCTTTCTCTTAGGGTATACGTGGACACGCCTCTGCTTTCCATAATGATCCAAAGGTTATCAAAGCAAATCATAAAAATACCTCCTCTATATTGACATTTATTAGTATGGGGGTTATAATCCTTTTTGTTAAGAGGGTTATAACCCCCATAAAGAGGTATGTCACTGTGAATAGTTGCGTGAGTAATATCACCGGCTTGTTATTAATGAAAACAAAGGAGTGGCTGATATGGAAGACCTGAGAAAAGCACTGGTGGAAAAGCTCAAAACGCTGTCCCCGGAGAGGTTCGAGGCGGTCTGCTGGCTGTTGGAGCACTGGACGATCCTGAAAGCTATCGTGGCGGGCGAACCGCTGAACGAGGAGGTTTGCCTTGAGGAGATGGGGCGGGCGGCCCGTGAAGGGGACGGCCGGCTTCAGGTGCTGATTGCGCTGTACCAGGTTTGGCAGAAACCGCAAAAAACGCCGCCTCCTGTGTCATAAAAGAATTGCCATGCCGGAATATCTCCGCTATAATTAAAGAAAAGAAGGCGGGAGGGGACAGCGGCTGTGCAGGTAAAAACAGCGGTTATGCGCGGAAAATGGCCGAAGTGGCTGCCGTTTATGCTGATTTTTTTGCTCGCGGCGGTCTTACGGCTGTGGGCGTTCGGCACGGTGCCGGGCGGCCTGAACCAGGACGAAGCGTCGATCGGGTATGACGCGTGGTCGATCCTGTATTACGGCATCGACCGCAACGGCATCCGCTTGCCGGTGCATCTGATCGCATGGGGCAGCGGGCAGAACGCGTTGTACGCTTATCTGTCGATGCCGTTTATCGCACTGATGGGGTTGACGGTGACCAGTGTGCGGATGGTCAATCTGTTGTTCGGTATTGCTTCGGTTGTTCTGGTGTTCCTGATTCTGCGCCGCCTGTCCGGCACGCGCTGCGCCTATATTGGCATGGCACTGGCCGCGATCGCACCGTGGTGTGTGATGGTCAGTCGCTGGGGGCTGGAATCCAACCTGTTTCCCGGCCTGTTCCTGCTGGCGTTTTACGTGCTGCTCGTTGGGTTTGACCGGCACGGGTTGCTGCCGCTTGCAGCGGGACTGCTGGCGATTTGCCTGTATGCCTACGGTGCGGCGTATCTCGTGGTGCCGCTGTTCTGTATTGCGGCGGCGGTGTATATGCTGGTGCGGCGAAAAATTCCGCTGCGCTGGCTGCTGGCGAGCGTGGGGGTGTTCGTGATCGTCGCGCTGCCGATTGCGCTTTTTGTGCTGACCAACCTTTTCCACTGGGGCGATATCCGGATTTTCGGCTTTATTGCTCCCGAGATGACCGGCGTCACCCGTATGGCGACCGCTACTCAGTCCCACAGCCTGCTCGACAGCCTGTCGTATTTTTTCCGCAACGTGATTTTGCAGGAGGACGGCATGGTGGGAAACCAAGTGCCCCGCTACGGCACGCTGTACCTGATTTCGCTGCCGTTCACCGCTTACGGCGTGTACGCGGCGGTGCGCCGCTGCCGGAGGGAGAAAACCTCCGCCTGGATTTTGGTGCTGGTATGGCTGGGGGCGGGACTGCTGCTGTTTCTGGTGTATGCGTGGACCAACATCAACCGGGTGAATATTCTTTACCCTGCGATGTTGCTGTTCACCGCGCTGGGGCTTGACCGGCTGTGCGGCAGTACCCGGAAACTCGCTGCCGTCAGCGTGTGCTATGCGGTGCTGCTGTGCGGATTCTGTACGCAGTATTTCGGTCCGCACAACGAAAAGACCTCCGCTGCATTTTTTGCCTCCTTCGGGGAGGCGATTCAGGCGGCCGAAGCGCTCGCAGGGGAGGAGGACACCGTGTATGTCACCTCCGGCGTGAATGCGCCGTATATCTATGCGCTTTTCTATACCAGGACACCGCCGCGGGACTATCTTGACACGGTGCAGATCCCGAAGCGCGACGTGGAATTCCAATGGGTATCGGCGTTCGGACATTTCGTCTTTGATACGTCGCCGCTGAGCCGGCAGGCACCGGGAATTTATGTATTGCCCAACAGCCAGATGGAGGCAGATCCCTCGCTGCCGGAGCCTGCGGCACGGTTTGCGCGGTACAGCGTGGTGTGCATCCCGGCGGAAAATTAGTGCTGGTGTGCCGTTTTCATCTGCCGTTTTTATGTCGTGCGCGGATGCTGCGGCGATGCCGGGGTGTTTGACACAAAAATACCTGTTGCCCTGCGGGGCGGTTTGCGTGTATAATAAAAATCCCAGCCGTAGGGTTTGGAGCCTTACGGCCGGGAGGATGAAAACGCTTAAGCGGTTTCCCCTTTGCGGGAAACCGTTGTTTTGACGATGGCGGGACGGAAAAGGAGAAGGCGGCATGACAATACGGTGGAACCCGGAAGCGCTCGACGAGGTGTTTGCGCTGCCGGCGCAGGTGGTGGACAGGCATATCCGGCTGGCCGGTTCGGCGCAGCTGAAGGTGCTGCTGTGGCTGGCGCGCGCCGGACGCGGCACGTTTGATGCCGACGCCTGCGCGGCGGCAATCGGCCTGTCGGCGGCGGACTGTACCGATGCGCTGCAGTACTGGGTGGAAACCGGCGTGCTCTCCCGCGGCGGAGAAAAGGCCTATCCGGCGGCAAAAGCGCCGCAAAAGGCGGCACAGCCGAAAGCGGCGGCATCCGTGCCGGCGGCAGCGGCTGTGCCCGCGGCGGTGCCTGCCGCGCGTCCGCGCGCGGTTAAGCCGCAGATGACCGAGGTGATCGCCCGGCAGAAAAGCAGTCCGGAGTTTGCCTATCTGCTGGATACCACGTCGGCGCGGCTCGGCCGGCCGATTTCCCACGGGGACATGGAAACGCTGCTGTATCTGTACGATACCGCCGGCCTGCCGGCGGAGGTGATCCTGATGGTGGTGGCGTACGCGGTGACCTCCGGCAAGACGAATATGCGCTATGTGGAGAAGGTCGCGCTTGACTGGGTGGATAAGGGCATCACCACGATGGAGGCCGCGGAGGAGCGGCTGTGCCATCTGGAGCGCAGCCGCCGCGCGTGGGAACGGGTGCATACGCTGCTGGATCTGTCGATCCAGAACCCGACCGCCGCGCAGCTCAACACGGCGGAAAAGTGGATTTTTGAATGGAACATGCCGGATGAACTGATCGCGCAGGCGTTTGCGCAGTGCCGGGAAAAGACCGGTGGCTTCCAGTGCAATTATATGAATAAGATCCTCGAACACTGGCATACCGATGGGGTGGATACTCTGGAGAAGGCGCAGACAGCCGGCAGGGGAAAGAAAGCGGCGAAAGGGGAAAGCTCGCTGGATCTGGAAGCGTATGAGAGACAGGTGGAGAGTTTCGTGCCGGTTTTCCGGAAGGCCTGACGAAGAAAGGGGCAGAAAAACATGGGATACAGCCGGGAGGTATATGATGCGGTGCGCGCACGGCTCGAGCGGCGGCGCATGCATGCGGCGGCGCAGGCGGCTGCCCTGCAGGAGCAGATGACCGCGCGCTATCCCCGTCTGCAGGAGATCCGGCGGGAGATGGCTGCTACGGCCGGGCAGGTGACCCGCGCGGTGATCAGCGGCGGCGACGTGGAAGCCGCTGTGGAGGAGATCAAGCGGAAGAATCTCGCCTTGCAGGCCGAGATGGCGGAGATTCTGGCGAAAGCTGGCGTAAAGTCGCCGGATTTTGAGCCGCAGTACGTCTGTCCGCAGTGCCGGGACACCGGCTATGCGGGCGGGAAAATGTGCCGCTGCATGGAGGCGCTGCTCAAGGAGGAGGCCTGCCGCCGGCTGAGTGAGATGAGCGCGATGGAGCTGACCGATTTCGACCGGATGTCGCTCGACTACTATCCCGAGGAAAAGGATCCCCGTACCGGGGTATCGCCGCGGGAGCGGATGCGCGGGGTGCTCGCGTACTGCCGCAGTTATGCGGAGAATTTTGTGCTTCCGGCCGACAGCCTGCTGTTGCGCGGGCCGACCGGCACCGGCAAGACCCACGCAGCCCTCGCGATTGCCCGGGCGGCGGCCGAGCGGGGGTTCGGCGTGATCTACGGCCCGGCGCAGGTGCTGCTGCACCGGATCGAGAAGGAGCATTTCGGCCGCGCTGAGGGGGAGAGCGAGGATGTGCTCGAGAGTTGCGACCTGCTGATCCTCGACGACCTCGGCACCGAATTCGGCAGTGCGTTTTACACCTCCTGCCTGTATAATATCATCAATACCCGCATGCTGTCCCGGCTGCCCACCGTTATCAGCACCAACCTCACCCAGGCACAGCTTCAGGAACGCTACGGCGACCAGATCGCTTCCCGCATCACCGGCACCTTTGTGCCGCTGGTGTTTGCCGGCCGTGACATCCGCCAGCTGAAAAATGAGCAGCGGCTGTTCGGACGGGGCGAATAGTGGAAGTATCAATTCTGTAACGGTTCTTGACTTTGCCCGGCGGTTTGACTAAAATAAGATATTGATATACTGCCGCACAAAGCGGCGGTGCGCCCTGCAGCTTCCGGCTGCGGGGAAGCCAAGGAGAGGATGACAACGATGGCCAATGGCGATAATCTGTGCATGGGCTGCATGAATCCGCTGCCGGAAGGGCGGGGGGAATGCGGCATATGCGGATATCCGGCGTCGGGAGAAAACCCGTCGAACTACCTGCCGGTGCGCACGCTGCTGTCCGACCGCTATCTGGTCGGCCGGGTGCTGCATGCGGGCGGCGACGCGGCGGTGTATATCGGTTTTGATCAGGTGCTCAAGGCGGCGATCCTGATCCGGGAATTCCTGCCCGATACGCTCTGCGAGCGCGCCGAGGACGGCACTGTGCAGGTGATCGGCGGCTGTGAAAACACCTTTG
Source organism: uncultured Oscillospiraceae bacterium (assembly GCA_905198295.1). Taxonomy (GTDB): domain Bacteria; phylum Bacillota; class Clostridia; order Oscillospirales; family Acutalibacteraceae; genus UMGS1591. The sequence goes on from CAJKBW010000121.1 coordinate 5,039, forward strand.
CCGAATACAAGGAGAAATTCCGCACTCACGCCCGTGCACTCGCGCGTCTGCGCGACCTGCCGGCGGTGATGCCGATGTACGACATCTTTGAGCAGAATAACACGGCTTATACGGTCAGCGAGTACTGCGAGGGGGTCACACTGGAGGCACGGCTGCAGCAGATGGGCGGCCGGATGAGCTGGGAGGAAGCGCGTCCGCTGCTGATGCCGGTCATGGCGTCGCTTGCGGCGATGCATTCCGCGGGGCTGGTGCATCTTGGCCTGTGCGCGGAAAACATGATCATCGGTACAGACGGCCGGCTGCGCCTGACCGGTTTTGCCATTCCGGAGGCTCGCATGGTCAGCACTGACCTCAAGCCGCAGCTGATCCCCGGATATTCCGCGCCGGAGCAGTACGGCTTTGAGCTGAGTGCCGGGATTCCGGCGGATGTGTATGGACTGGCGACGACAGTGTTCCGGGTGCTGACCGGCAACCCGCCGCCCGACAGCACCTCGCGCACCCGGAACTCCAGCGACTTGTATGTGCCGGCGGATGTGGCCAAAACGCTGCCGGATCATGTGGCCGCGGCGCTGTTCAACGCGCTGCAGATTTCGCCGGATAAGCGTACCTCCTCCATCGCGGCATTCCGCGACCAGCTGACGGCGGCACCCGCGGTGACCGCGCTGCTTCAGGACGAAGCGCCGGCGCAGGGCAAGTCCGCGGAAACCAACCGTAAGGCAGCGGAGTCAACCGAAAAAACGCCGGAGCCGCCCAAAAAGAAGAAAAATGGTAAGTATATCCTGCTGGTGGCGCTTGCGGTGTTCATTGTTCTGCTGCTGATTGCCGGTGCGGTGCTGCTTCTTCTGTTCCCGGATCTGTTCGGCGGGGAAAAGGACACCTCCGGCCAGACCTCGCAGACTATGCCGACCTGGACGATGCCCAATGAGCAGAGTACGGTCAGCTATAATAATGTCGAGGCGACCTACGCGGTGGAAAACCTCGTGGGTAAGCTGTACAAAGACGTCAAGGGCACGACGCTGCGCGGCAACATGAAGGTGGTGGTGCAATATAAGCAGTACAGCACCCGGCCGAAGGGCGAAATCCTGGATCAGAGCCCGAAGGCGGAGGAAAGCCGGCCGGAAGGCACCACTGTTTATGTCATCATCAGCGACGGGCCGGAGGCCACGCCGGTGCCGGATGTGACCGGTTGGCCGGAGCTTTATGCGCGTCGGTATCTGGAGCTTGCAGGCTTTGAAGTGACCACCGTAAAGGTGCAGGAATCGGATCAGCCGCGCGGCAATGTCGAGGGCACCGAGCCAGCGGTAGGTACTGCGCTGGAAGAGGGGGCAAAGGTGACGCTGTATATCAGCGATGTCGCCCCGGTCACCTCCACGCCGCCTGACACTTCGCAGAATACGCCGGGCGGGCAGGAGAGCAGCTCCAGACCTGGCCGCAACTGAAAAAAGATACGTTGAGGCGGCGGCTGTGAATCAGCCGCCGCCTCTTGTTTTTTCAACCGAAACCGTGTATACTGAAAACAAATCGCCGTCCGCGGAAAAGGGACGGTGTGCAGCGGGCTGGCACGGCTGTGTCCGTGTCGGAGATGGTTCCGCATGCTGTCCTATGCGAGAAAGGAAGGGTCAACATGGGTTTGATTAAGGCAATCACCGGCGCGGTCGGTTCCGCTATGGCGGATCAGTGGCTGGAATACATCAAATGCGATGCGATGCCGGCCAATATTTTAGCGATGCGCGGCCGGAAGGAGACGACCCGCCGCAGCTCCAATACCAAGGGGGAAGACAATGTTATCACTGACGGCTCTCGCGTGGACGTGGCCGACGGCCAGTGCATGCTGATTGTGGAAAACGGCCGTGTGCTGGATTTCTGTGCCGAGCCGGGGCAGTATGTGTATCAGACCGGAACCCAGCCCTCGCTGTTCAGCGGCGGTTTCGATAATCTGAGCGCGACTTTTGAGGAGATTGGCCGCCGTTTTTCGGCCGGCGGTCAGGCGCTGTCCACCCAGAG
>CAJKBW010000122.1 GCA_905198295.1 uncultured Oscillospiraceae bacterium
GAAAATATTTTTTGCATTTTGGACGGGTTGTCGTTACGACAACCCGTCTTTTTTCGTCAGTGGGGTATGGCCGAGGGTTTGCCGCAGGAAGAAATCGGATCAAAACTTGATTATCTTCGCGTATAGTGGTATACTAAATAAGATTCGAGCTTGAAACAGGCGGTCTTTTTGGGAGGTGCTGCTGTGAAACCAAAGGCGCTTTTCGCAGCGGTGCTTGCTGCTGCGTTTTGCCTGACGGGGTGCTCCACCCTGCCGAAATCCATAACCGGCGGCGGACAGGATACGGCACCGCCGCAGTCGTCCGCTGTTTCGTCGGGTCCCTTCCGGTTTTCGCTGCGGTACAGCGGGACGGATGTGCTCAATCCCTATACGGCGAAGACGGGCGTGAATTTCGGGCTGTCCGGCCTGCTGTATGAGGGGCTGACGGCGATGGACGATCATATGGAACCGCAGCTTTCGCTGGCGGCTTCGGTGCAGGCGGAGGATCCGCTGCATCCGTCTGCGGTGCTGCGGGAGGATGCGCTCTTTTCGGACGGGACGGCCGTAACGGCGGCGGATGTTGCCGCTTCGTTTGCGCTGGCGAAGACATCTGCACAGTATGCATCGCTGCTTGCGCTGGTGGAATCGGCTGAGGCGCAGGATTCACGTACGGTGGTTTTCACCTTTTCATCGCGCGAACCGAACTATCTGGCCTGTCTGAGCTTCCCGGTGCTCAAGGCGGATTCTGTGTCCGATGATACGCCGATGGGCAGTGGCCCGTACCGATATAAGGCGGGGGACATCCCCCAGCTGGAGAGCAATCCGTATGCATCGGCAAAACCGAATCTCGAGCCGGTTTATCTGGTGGCGTCGGAGGACGACAGCACGGCAGTTAATGGGCTCGACAGCGGGACATACAGCTTTGTTTACAGCGACCTGTCCGGCGGTGAGGTGCCGCGAACCAGCGGCGCGAATCTGCGGGTGCCGCTGAATTATCTGGTTTTTCTCGGCATAAATGCACAGAATTCCGATTTTGCCAAAAGCGGGGTACGTCTGGCCATATCCGCAGCGTTAAGCCGGAATACGCTGGCCAGTGCCGCTTATTCCAGCTGGGCGACGGCGGCCGTGTCGCCGTTTCCGGCGCAGTGGACGCCCGCATCGGCGATAAAAGGATGGTCGGCCGGGGAAAATATTGCCGTAGCGGTTGCACATTTGAGCGATGCGGGGTATAATACGGAGGATGGCGATGTGTTGTCCTGCCGTCTTCTGGTGAATGAGGATAACCCGTTCCGCACGGCGGCCGCCCGTTCGATTGCGGAGCAGCTGTCGGCTGTGGGGTTTTCTGTAGAGGTGGAAGAGCTCGCATTCGATGAATATACCAAGCGGATTGATCGGGGCGATTATGATCTGTATCTCGGTGAAATCCGACTGACCGAGGACATGAGCCTGCGGCCTTTCTTCGCGGAAGACGGCGCTGCGGCAAAGGGTATAGCTGCCGATAGCCTGTCAAAGGACGTTTATCAAAAATATCTTGCCGGTGAAAGCACGCTGGAAGAATTCGTCGGCGCATTTGCCGCCGATATGCCGTTTGTGCCGCTGTGCTGGCGGCAGGGGCTGGCGGCGTATGACCGGGCGCTGGGCGGGGTGAACTCGACTGCGTTCAATGCATTTTATGATGTTGTCAATTGGACCACGGGATAACTGCGGTTCCGATGATAGACGGCGGGAGGTTCCCGCCGGGTTACCACTTCAGGGAAAGGTGTGTGGATTATGATCCGTATTGAGAATCATCTTGGCACCATCGAGATTTCTCAGGAATATTTTTCGTATCTGGTCGGTCAGGCGGCATCCTCCTGCTATGGTGTGGCGGGGATGGTCAAGAGCGGCCCGAAGCAGGGGCTTCGTTCGGTGTTTTCCCGGCGTTCCTATGCCGACGAGGGTATCCGAGTGCGCGGTGAGGGCGATAAGCTTGTGGTGGACCTGCACATTTCGGTGATCTATGGTATGAACATATCCGCCATTGCCAAGAGCATCGTCAATAAGGTGCGCTACACGGTGGAAGAGGCCACAGGCCTCGATGTCAAGAAGGTCAATGTCTATATTGACGGCATGAAGTCGGAATAATATCCTCAAACAATTGCCTTTGCAAAGGGAGTGCTGTTTTCGTGATACAGGGAACCATGCTGCGTGACGCGATGATTTCAGCGTCGAATACACTGAGCAAAGCCAAACAATCGGTGGATGAGCTGAATATTTTTCCGGTGCCTGATGGGGATACCGGTACAAATATGTCCATGACGATGGCCAACGCCGCGCGCGAGCTTTCGCGTCTGGCGGAGCCGACGGTCAGCGAGGCGGCCGATGTCGCGTCGGCGGCGTTGCTGCGCGGTGCGCGCGGCAACTCCGGCGTTATACTGTCGCTGCTGTTCCGTGGTTTTTCCAAGGGGCTTAAGGGAAAGACCGAAGCGAGCGGTGCCGATCTGGCGGATGCGCTCACCCTCGGGGTGGAAGCGGCGTATAAAGCGGTGATGAAGCCCACCGAGGGGACCATCCTGACGGTGGCGCGTGAAGCGGCCGAGCAGGGCCGTGCTGCGGCTGCGGCTGCCGCCGATCCGAATGCGGTCTGGGAAACCATCTGTGTCGAAGCGGAGGCTTCGCTTAAGCGCACCCCGGAGCTGCTGCCGGTGCTGAAAAAAGCCGGCGTGGTGGATGCCGGCGGCCAGGGGCTGTGCATCATTCTGCGCGCCATGCAGAAGGTTTTCGAGGGCGGCGCGGTGGAAGACGGCGAGATAACCGAAAAAACGACAAAAACCAAGGCTGTAAGTGCGGCTGGTTCCTTTGAAACCGATATTAAATTTACATATTGTACGGAGTTTATCGTTGCCCGTGAAAAGGGCAACGACCGGGATCCGCTGCGCCTGCGTGCCTATCTGGAATCCATCGGCGACTGTGTCGTAGTGGTTGACGATGAGGAGATCATCAAGGTGCACGTACACACCAACGATCCCGGCAAGGCGCTCAGCGAGGGCGTAAAATACGGCCAGTTCGAGACGGTTAAGGTTGAGAATATGCGGATCCAGCATGAAAATGCGGGCTGGGTTGAGGATGAGATCGACGAAGCACAGGAGCAGCCGGTGCCCGAACGCGCGGAGCCGGAAGAGGAATTTGGCTTTGTGGCGGTAGCGGCCGGTGACGGCCTGCAGGCACTGTTCACCGATCTCGGCTGCAACCATGTGGTTTCGGGCGGCCAGACGATGAACCCTTCGACCGACGATATTCTCAGTGCGATTGAGGCCACGCCGGCCAAGGTAGTCTATGTGCTGCCGAATAACAAAAATATCATCCTTGCGGCAGAGCAGGCGATCCCGCTTGCCGATCGGACCGTGCATGTGCTGCAGACCCGCACCATCCCGCAGGGGGTGTCGGCGATGCTCAGTTTTGATGCGGACCTGAGCGTGGAGGAAAATCTGCTGGCGATGTCCAAGGCGGCGGATAATGTATCTACCGGACAGATCACCTTTGCCGCGCGGGATAGCGATTATGACGGCCATTCGATCAAGGAAGGCGAAATTCTGGCGCTGGATAACGGCAAGCTTGCCTTTACCGATACTGATATCCGTCATGCGGCGGTCAAACTGGCCAAGAGCATGATGAATGCCCGGCGGATTTCCGGCAAGGAAATCGCGTTTATTACCCTGATGTACGGGGAAGGGGTCAGTGAAGCCGAGGCGGAGGAGGTTCGCGCGGCGGTGCAGGCCAAGGCCGGGGACAATGTGGATATAACAGTGGTCAACGGCGGTCAGCCGGTGTATTATTACATCCTGTCGATCGAATAAACACGGAGGGAGAGGGACGCTTTACCGTTTCCTTCCGAAAAGCCGGCCGGTAGAGAAGGGGCGGAAAATCAGCCGTATCCTTCTTTTTCTCCGGCCGGTTTCATATTATGAGGATGTGATCCGGCGTAAGAACGCCGCATTTTCCGAAAGCAGAGGAAGAACTATGACGACGAACAAAACGACTGTGGCGGAGAAGGAAGAGAGAACACCGGAACTCCAGCCGCAGGAGGCTGTCCTGAAAATCCGTGACGAGTTTCTTGTCGAGCCGGAGGATGAGAAAGTACAGCCGGCGCCGCCCCAAAAGAAAAAGTTTGCTGAAGGGCTTTGTTTTGACAAGCTGGTGTGGATTTTTGTCATCGGGTGCATTATCGGCTTCATCGTGGAAACGCTCTGGTGCTATGCGCGCTGGGGAAAAATCGAAAGCCGAAAGGGGCTGATTTATGGCCCGTTCACGCCGATTTATGGTTTCGGCGGTGTGCTGCTGACGCTCGCGCTGTATAAGGTACGTAAGAAAAACGGTTTTTTCGTGTTTGTTTTCAGTGCGATCATCGGTGCCGCGTTTGAGTTCGTGTGTTCCTGGATTCAGGAGATTGCTTTCGGCACGATCTCCTGGGATTACAGCGGTTCCAAGCTGAATCTTGCCGGCCGGATTAACCTCCAGTACGCAATTTTCTGGGGACTTCTGGGGATGATTTTTATTCAGCATACCTATCCATTCCTGAGCAAGTACATAGAACGGACGCCGGTCCGGCTCGGCAAATGGCTGACCTGGATTTTTGTGGTGTTTATGACCCTGGATATGCTGATATCTGCGGTTGCGGTTCGGCGATGGACCGACCGTCAGCTGGGGGAACCGCCCGCGAATGTGATCGAGCAGACGCTGGATGAATGGTATCCCGATAAGATGATGGAAAGCATTTATCCCAATATGATGCTGGTCAAAGAATAGCCGAACGCCTCTCCGTTGTCGGAGAGGCGTTTTTCGGATTCCCTGCGGCGGGATTTTGTGTTATACTGATACCATATGTAGGAGGCGGTGAAGATGGAAAAGCGGCCGGACATGCCGGTGCAGTATCTCAAGGGCGTCGGTGAACGGCGCGCGCAGCTGTTTGCCCGCCTCGGTATTCAGGACGTGGGGGATTTGCTGCATCACTACCCCCGGCAGTATGAGGACTGGTCGGCGGTGGTGCCGATTGCGCAGGCGCCGGTTGGAGAGCCCTGCTGCATTCGGGCAGCCGCGCTGCATGCGCCGACAGAGCACCGCATCCGGAAGAATATGGTGCTGTATAAATTCCCCGTGTCGGATGGTTCAGCTGAGATGGGGGTTACGTTGTTCAATAACCGCTTTGCGGCGGCGAAGATCCGGGCAGGGGAAACCTACTTGTTTTATGGCACCGTTTCGGCAAATTTTCTTAAACGGGAGATGGCGTCGCCGCAGATTGAGGACGCGGCCGGCGGCGCAAGGATCCGCCCGGTGTATCCGCAGACCGAGGGGCTGAGCTCGCGCGTGATTGAAACGGCGGTAGCCCGTGCGCTGGAGCTGCTGGATGAAACGCTGGATCAGGACCCGCTTCCCGCGCCGCTGCGTGAGGCGCATACGCTGTGCACCCGGCGTTATGCGCTGGATAATATTCATTTTCCGGCCGATCACGTGGCACTTTCGGTGGCGCGCAAACGGCTGGTGTTTGAGGAACTGCTGATTTTGCAGCTGGGGCTGCTGCGGCTCAAAGGGCGTTCGCGCGGGGAGACCGGGGCGGTGATCCCGCAGGATTATACGGCGGCGTATGCGCAGCTGCTGCCGTATACGCTCACCGGCGCGCAGCGCCGGGCGATCGCCGACTGCGTGCAGGATATGCAGGGCAGCTGCCCGATGAGCCGGCTTATTCAGGGAGATGTCGGCAGCGGCAAGACGGCGGTAGCGGCGGGCGTGGCTTATACGGCGATCCGCAATGGCTGGCAGGCGGCCATGATGGCGCCCACCGAAATCCTCGCCGAGCAGCATGCGGCGTCGCTGACCGCGCTGCTGGAAAAGGGCGGGGTGCGGGTCGGTCTGCTGACCGGCGCACAGACCGCCGCGCAGAAGCGCCGGGTGCGTGAGGCGCTGGCTGCGGGAGAAATCGACCTGGTGGTGGGAACCCATGCGCTGCTGTCCGAGGGGGTTGCTTTTGCCCGGCTTGGCCTGGTGATTACCGATGAGCAGCACCGCTTCGGCGTGGCGCAGCGTGCCGCGCTCGCGGCTAAGGGGACGAATCCCCACCTGATGGTCATGTCCGCCACGCCGATCCCCCGCACCCTTGCGCTGATGATTTACGGTGATCTGGACGTATCGGTGCTTGACGAGCTGCCGCCCGGCCGTCAGCCGATCGAGACGTATGCGGTGGACAGCGGGAAACGGGAGCGGGCGTATAATTACATCAAAAAGCATATTGCCCAGGGACGGCAGGCGTATATCGTCTGCCCGCTGGTGTCGGAGGGGGAGGCGGATCTGGCCTCCGCGACCGAGTACGCCGAAAAGCTGTCCCGCGGGCCGTTTCAAGGCTATGCGCTAGGGCTGCTGCATGGAAAAATGAAGCCAGCAGAGAAGGAGCGGGTGATGACCGCATTTTCCCGCAATGAGCTGTCGATCCTCGTTTCCACGACGGTTATTGAAGTCGGGGTGGATGTACCGAATGCGGTGTTGATGGTGATCGAAAATGCCGAACGGTTCGGGCTGGCGCAGCTGCATCAGTTGCGCGGGCGGGTTGGCCGCGGAAAGCACCAGTCGACCTGTATCCTGATTTCAGACGCCCAGAATGAGGAGGCCGTGCGGCGGCTGAAGGTGATGTGTTCGACCAACGACGGCTTTAAAATTGCGGATGAGGATTTGAAGCTGCGCGGGCCGGGTGATTTTTTCGGCAGCCGGCAGCATGGTCTGCCGGATCTGAAAATTGCCGACCTGATGGGCGGTGATATGCCGCTGTTTCAAAGTGCGCAGGCGGCGGCGCGGCAGCTGATTGCGAAGGATCCCGAACTGCAGGAACCCGAGCATGCGGGGCTGGCGGAAGAAGTGCGCCGCCTGTTTGCCCGCAACGGAGAGCAGGGACTGAATTAAAAAACACCGTCCGGGGACGGTGTTGACAAAGCGAAGAAATCGGCTATAATTAGGGGTGTAAGGTGCTGCCGACA
>CAJKBW010000123.1 GCA_905198295.1 uncultured Oscillospiraceae bacterium
ATTCGGAAGACGCCGCGCTTAACGGCAAAAGGAGGCACCATGAGACCGATATACTCGTTTTTGACTGTTTTTATATTTTGGACCATTGTTATGCTTTATGTGAGGAAGATGCTCTGGGTGCCTTTTTGGGAATGATATCTCCGGAGATATGGACAGATGGTTTGCCCTCGGATAAGGCCATCTATGACGACTGGAAAGAAAGCGTGGAAGATAAAGACGTAACCGAAGATAACGTTTTGGAATGGGGACTGGATTTTGTCAAAGCGTATGAGAAGCGCCTTGATTTTGATTTTTCCCAAACCATAGCGATATTACAAAAGCCGATTACGAAAGATGTGATTGCTGAGGCTATGCAAAAAGCGGAAGAAAAATGCAGGAGACACCAGTATACCTGGTAAAGTTAGCGGGTTGAGCCGATTGACAGACGGCGAATTTCAGGCTGCCCCCGGGGCGGCTTGGTGGATGCTGTTCCGCCGGGAGAGGATGTAAAATGACGATATCGGAATTTGCTGAGCGGTATAACCTGCATGACAGTTTTATAGAGCATGCAGAATATGATGAACAGCGCAGGAAAGTGATTTTGCGTATTTGTTGTGCTTTATGGATGCAGCAGGATTACAGTGAAGGGACTCCTGAAACAGGCAGTTTGACCGTGACTTTTCGAGGCGTCACGTCGTATTCCTGCAATACTGATGAGCCAGACGGTGAGTTTGTAGGGATTTTGCGTACAACGGTCAACGGGGAGCATACGTTTGAGATGGTATTGCTGGACGAGGCCACTGATGAAATTTACGAAATGCGCATCGCTGCTGATGACATAGATGCCGTTGTTGATATCCCTTAATTTAACCGTTCATCGGGGGCCTGCGCTGTCCTGCGGGATTACGGCAGAGCGGGGGACGGCGTGCTGACCTGGCGGAGAGGTGAGAGCCATGAAGATAACCGGAACACGTTCGTATATCCAAATTGAGATTGACGGCAAAGTTGTAAAAGTTGAAGGGGAAATGCTGATCGGCGGCTTCGCGGCCGAAAAAGACAGCATGAAACACTGGGAACCGCCTTATGAAAAGGAATGGCTGAGTGAAAAAGAAAAGCAGGATATTATGGAACAGGTAACCGAAACCACGAAAGGTTCTCATATGGTCATTACCTTTGAATAACCGTTGACGCCGGCTTAGCTTAAGCGTTCGGGCTTGCGGAGGGATATGGATGAATATTGTTCCCATAAAACACAGAAATGCAGATGAAAACAATCGGGTCGAATTTTTGTAGAAAGATTTTGATTTTGTCGATGGCAACCGCTATATAGCCGAGGTGCTGGCGCAGGATTACGGCATGCGGGTCACGGAGGAAATCGACGGGATTTGGTATACCATCACGCGGATGCGGGACGACGCCTGCGAATATAATCTGGTTTGGCACGAGGATGTGGATAACTTTATTTACAGCACGGAGCAGGACGAGCAGACGCTGCAGGAGCTGGAGACCCGCGTGCATGCGGTGGCGGAAAAACTGAATAGCCGTTTCCGGGGAATCCCGGGGACGGATGAAAAATTTGCGTATTACCTGCAGGATTACCGGCAGGAAGACAAGCCAGCGCCGGATGTGGAAAAATTATTTACGGGAAATGGAATCGAGCTTGTGCGAAAACATGGTGAATTATATTTACTTTACGACGCGGGTGAGATTTGCGATCGTATGGAAGAAATACGGATTACAGAAGAGGAGGCCGAGCTGGCCAAAAAGAGTTCGATGGATGCTTACCGGATAATTATTCAACATCAAAACCAAATGCTGTCAGCGCATGAGAAATAGCCAGATTCCCCGCCGGCCATTCGGGGCCGTTTTTACTGCGCTGACGGCTTACCGGCGCGAATTCCGCCCGCGCCTGTACCGCTTTTGGGGAAGGATAACGCAGCCGTGCGCCGGCCGATATGTGTCAGGAGGGATAGCGCGTTGACAAGTAAAGAATTAAATGAGTCGCTCATCCGGAGCTTTCCCAGTTTACTTACCCGCTACAACGAAGAAGTTGAATGGCAGGAAGGGGACGATACGGGTTCCCATATCGTGTTCGGCGATGTCCTTGTGCCGTACATCAAGGCGTGTATAGCCGAAGAACGCAGGCAGGAGTTGGTTGCGGTTTTTCGCTATATGGAAACGCTTCTCCAGCAGCGGGATAAATATGTGGATGAAGTGGTTGCGTTCAGTGTGCTGGAAGGCCTTATCGACCAAATGAAACACAAACCGGAAGTGCTGTCTTTGCTGGGACCGGAAGCGCAAACCCTTCTCAGCGAGCTGTAAGACGGTAAGCCCGGCGTGAGCTTGCGGAGGGATATGGATGAATATTGTTCCCATAAAACATAATGCGGCAGATAAAAACCACACGGCAGAATTCTGGCTTAATGATTTTGACTTTATCGACGGCAACAAATATGTTGCCGAGGTGCTGGCGCAGGATTACGGCATGCGGGTCACGGAGGAAATCGACGGGATTTGGTATACCATCACGCGGATGCGGGACGACGCCTGCGAATATAATCTGGTTTGGCATGAGGATATCGGAAACTATATTTACAGCACGCAGCAGGACGAGCAGACGCTGCAGGAGCTGGAAACCCGCGTGCATGCGGTGGCGGAAAAGCTGAATCAACGCTTTCAGGGGATTCCGGGGACGAATGAAAGCTGGGTGGAATATATTCATAAACGCATGCGTGAGGACAAGGCGAACACCATAGAGGGGAAGAAACCGAATGGATGACATGATGCGGAAAGTCAACGAATATCCCAATGGCACTTTTTTGAGAATCATCTGGGCATCCGGAGAGTTCATCGTAGAGGGGCTGATCGATACCATTTATGAAACGGATAACGGAATGGATTTGGAGGACGAAGGCTATCGGGAATATTATGCCTGCGCGGTTATGGTGAAAAAGGTCATTTATCACACGGAGCCGTTTACGCCGGCGTCCGACCGGCTGATGGAATTATCCGTCAATAATCAGCCGTCCAGTATAGAATTAAAGGACGGGACGGTGATTTGGAGGGAATAACCGTGCGGTGCTCCATTCGTATTTTTCCGGATCGAAAAGGGGGAGGATTATGGGGGAGCCAAAGGCGTTAAAACACAAAATCGAGCAGGTTTTTCTTGATCTGGGCTTTCAGAAAAAAGAGGCCGGGGGCAAAACCTTTCTCCATTATCACGAGGTTTATTGTCTTATCACCTATCTCGAACACTATCAAGCTTTTGTCATTGAAAGTGCAGATTCTTATGACGAGGCGATGAACGGGCTTTTGGAAGACGGCGATTTGTATTACGCGGCGGATTCGGAAGCGGCCATTCTGGATGCTGTCAGAAAAGATATTAAAAAATACTATATGTCTTAAGATGCGCAGCGTGCAGGTGCCGGTGCGATCCGCTCAGCTCAGCGCCCCCTCGTCACCCGGGCAGATTCCGGGCTGACCCCGGGGCGCTTTGGTTATGCGTACAGGGACAGGAAGATAAAAGCAGAACGAAAGGAGAAAAGCGTATGGCGGCAGAACAGCTTAAAACCCTTATAGCGCATTACCTGACAGCCGAAGCAGATGCGGCGGAAGATTTCTGCAATCAATATATGGACCGGTTTGAAGAATTGTGCAATGAGCTGGAAAATGAGGTGGAGGCAAAGACCTACGAGACGTATGACGATGTTCGCTGGATTTGCGATGCGTACGAAAATAATGAGGACATCCGGAAACAGGATGCCTATTGTCTGGATGCCGGTCAGCTCAAGCAAAAGTTAAGCGCCTTATATCGGCAGCTGTGACCGGCGCCGGCAGCGTAGTTTCTGCCGCAGCGCCTGCCTTTTGCCGCCGGCAGGCGGTTTTCGCATGGCGCGAAAAAGAGGGAGAAAGGATTGTTCGGAGATGCGGTATATCCGTCCATCCTGGAGGGCACCGCCCGTTCCGGCCGCGGGATAAGCCGGGCGTTCGGACGCGAGGAGGAAAAGAGATGAACATCAGGCTTTCCAGGGAAGTGAATACAAATCAGGGAAACAGAGTTGAGTATTGGTTCAATAATTTTGATTTCGTCGATGGCGGCGCCTATATAGCCGAGATTCTCAAACAGGACTACGGCATGCGGGTTACGGAGGAGATCGACGGGATCTGGTATACCATCACACGGATGCGGGACGGCGCCTGCGAATACAACGTGCTGTGGCACGAGGATATCGGAAATGTTGTCTACACGACGCAGCAGGACGAGCAGACGCTGCGGGAGCTGGAGACCCGCGTGCATGCGGCGGCGGAAAAGCTAAGCATTCGTTTTCAGGGGATTCCGGGGACGGATGAAAAATTTGCGTATTATCTTCAGGATTACCGGTAGGATGACAAGCCGGAGAACCCGCAGACACGCTGAAACGTGAAACCGGCCGCGGCGGCCGGGGAGGCTCGCCGGATGCCGGCGGAATTCCCCGCGCGCCGTCCATAACATCCCTCAAGCAGATTCCGGGGTTAACCCCGGGGTCTGCTTTTTTATGCGCTTCGGCGCATGCGCAGCGACGGCCGGAGTATCCAAACCGGCCGTTTTATAGAAAGGAGATATAACATGAGCGAACCCGTCAGAACTATCACCTTTACCGCGACGCTGGACGGCGTCGCCCCGACCGACCGGCAGGACGCCGGCATCCAGGGGGAACACAACGCCACGCAGGTGGTGTTTGCGCTGGACGCCGCCCTCATCCGGCCGGAATACCTGTACCGCTTCGAGTATGTGGACGGCGGGGGCGGCTGGGACACCACCGACCATATCGCGCTTACGGAAAACCGCCTGTCGGTGCTGCTGCCCGCGGCGTGGACCGCTGCAGGCGGCTGCGGGACCATCCGGCTGCAGATCTGCCAGCTGGATGCGGACAGCCAGGAAGAGCTGATCCTTTACACCTTCCCGGGGCGGCTGCTGTTTGCGGACCGAGACACCGGGGAGCCGATGGCGTGGGAATACGAGAAAGGCCTGTCCGGGCTGATCGCAGACACGCACAGCGCCGCTGCCGGCGCGGACGCAGCGGCAGGGCGGGCGAATACCGCCGCGCAGTCGGCGGAAGAAATTGCGCAGGAGGTGCAGGGCAAGCTTGACCGCGGTGAGCTGACCGGCCCGAAAGGCGATAAGGGCGACAAAGGGGAAGCGGCGACGGTCAGCGTCGGTACGGTAACGACCGGCGCGGCGGGCAGCGCGGCGGAGGTGACCAACGCCGGCACGACTGGTGCGGCAGTACTCCATTTCACCATTCCCCGCGGAGACAAGGGGGAAACCGGGGCGGCCGGTCCGGCGGGACCGCAGGGACCGAAGGGCGATACCGGCGAAGGGCTGACGATCAAAGGGCGGTACGACACGCTTGAGGCGCTTGAGTCCGCGGTGCCCAGTCCCGCGGCCGGCGACAACTATTATGTCGGCACCGCCGCCCCCTATGCGGTATACACCTTCACCGGAACGGACGGATGGCTTAACGGCGGCCCGCTGCAGGGCGCGAAAGGCGATACGGGTCCGGCTGGTCCGCAGGGAGCTGCCGGGCCGCAGGGTGAACCCGGGCCAAATGAATTGAGCGGAAGCACGGCGACGGCGTTTGCCGGGCTGCTCAAGGGTAACGGCACCAAGGTCACGACGGCCGTTGCAGGCGCCGACTATGCGACGCCGGCGCAGCTCGAGGGCAAGCTGGACAAGACCGGCGGGACGCTGCTGGGAATGCTCAACGCGGCGGGCGGATTAAGCATCGGGGTGACTGATTCGCTGCTCAAGACGACACCCGGCGGTGTGGTTAACAATGCCATCGCCGACACGGATTATGCGACCCCGGGATATGTCAATGGACAGATCAGCGCGCATGATTCGGCTTCAGGGGCGCATGCCGACCTGTTCGATGCCAAGCTGGACAAGACCGGCGGGACGATAAACGGTGCACTGGATATCGCCAACGCCGGCAGCCTGAAATTTTTAAATCCGAATATGCAGGGGATGATGCTTAAGACCAACGTGGACGGCGTGGTCTGTGAAGCAACGCCGGGAACCGACTACGACAAGGCGGAAATCGGTACATGGACGCCTGTACTTCAAGGATACTCGGGAACGGCTCCTACGGTGTCGTATTCATCGAGATACGGCGACTACATGAAGATCGGGAACATGGTGTGGTTCCGCTGTGGCATTAACGCAACGATATCCAACGCGGGGACAGGCTATGCTACTGTCAGCGGGCTTCCGTTCGCCGCTTACCCGATGGCGAAAAACAGGGCAAATTACGCGGTTACGGTCGGCGAGTGCTACGGCCTGCTGTCCGGAGCAACCTCTACCGCCGGGACCACATCTACCGTATTTGCCTCCATTAACGCGATTGTTCTTTCTGGGGCAGACGGCAACACTATGCGGAAATGGGCAGCGGACTGGGGTTCGATAGCCCTATCCGGATTCTACATCACCAACTGAGGAGGAATATTCATGGAAACAAGAATCGTATTGGACGCGCTGTCGCCAGACAGTGTCAGCATCAAAACGGAGCGTATCGTGACGGTGGAAGGGGAGACGTTTGTACTGGGAAATCCGCACCGGTGTGCGTATATCAACAGCCGCGCCGGAAGGGAGAGCTTGTGTGCGGAGGTGGCGGAACCGTACCTGTCTGCTGTGTTGTCGGTCTGGGGAGATACGCCGACTTTGGAGGAGGATCAATATGTATAAAATCTACCTTTCCCCGGCGGCGCACGGGAGGGACAACCCGTGCGGCTATGACAGTGCGTGCGGGGAAAATATCCACTGCAATTTGTATATGGACGAGCT
>CAJKBW010000124.1 GCA_905198295.1 uncultured Oscillospiraceae bacterium
TCCGTGCTTTTTATTCACAAATTTATATACTTATACTATAATATCCTCGCCATATTTGCTTTTCATACCTTATTAAAATGTTCTATTATTCCGTAATTTTGAGACTTTTTGTCTAAATTGTTTTTCCAGCAACCCCAAAAAGCCGCCCAAAATACGCCAAACGCCGTTTGGGCAAAAGTACACAATTCCGATGACAGGCAGGATCTTTATCGAACAATGATACAGCGGCTCGATGATGGCATACTCAGCTCCGGCGCGCCACCGATTCCCGCTCCACCAGCTTCGGCTTGAAGCGCACGGTTTCCAGAGGCGTACCGGGATTCTCAAAGCTTTTCTGCAGCAGCTCAATAGCCCGGACGCCAATTTCGCGTGTGCATTGATCGATCGTGGTCAAAGCGGGGGTGATCATCTTGGAGATGGTCATGTTGTCGAAGCCCAGTACCGAAACATCCTGCGGCACACGGATACCCCAGTTTTGAAGACCGCGGATCGCTCCGATCGCCATCATGTCGTTGATACAGAAGATCGCCGTCGGCGGCGTATCCAGCTGCATGAGCTTTTCTGCCAGACGGCACCCGATATTGAATTCGTAGGTGCTCTCATCCTCCTGTTCATAGTCCGAAATACGCAGATAATTCTGCGTCAGTTCAATTCCGCTCTCCCGCAGCCCGGCGAGAAAACCATCCAGCCGCTGCCGCCGGCTCGGGTAGGTCAGCGGCGCGCTGATAAAGGCAATCTCGCGATGTCCCATTTCCACCAGATAGCGGGCGGCCATATAGCCGCCGCCGTAATAGTTAAAACATACGCGGTGGGTCGGTGCATACAGCGGCTGCTCAATAGCCACCACTGTCACCCCATCCGTGTTGACCTCCTCGATCCAGGAGGTGTCATCGCTGACGGTGGACATGACGATGCCCTTCACCTGCTTTTGCAGAAGCGACAGGAACTGCTTTTTCTCATATTCCGGATTCCGGTAGGAGTTGCACAGCAGGACATTATATCCGCTGTGAATCAGCGAATCGTTGATGCCCGCGATCAAATCCGGGTAATAAAAATTGGAAATATTGGGGATGATCACTCCCACTTCATCGGCGCGGTTGGATTTGAGATACCTTCCCAGCATATTGGGCTTGTAGTTCAGCTCCCGCACCGATGCCTGCACCCGAAGGCGCAGTTCATTGCTGACCGGGTAATCCGCGTTGTTTACAATGCGGGACACCGTCGCGACCGATACACCGCAGTGCTTAGCCACATCGTAAATCGTAATTTTCTTTTTGGTCATTGCCTTGCGCCCTCCCTGCCTGCAAATGACGGTTTTCGGCTCGTCCCCTCCGGAGCCGGCCGCCTTGTTTCTGAATTCTTTCTGCTTTTCCCAAAATTTGTTTCTGCCAAAATCACAGTAAACGATTGCTGAATCGAACGGCGAAAATCCTGCCGCAGGGACGGATAGACCGCCGCACGGCAGGATAAACCGCCGGTTTAATCCTTGAGTGCATACCAGACGGACGCCTGATGTACCGCCAAACCAAAATTGCCGTCCGGGAAGGAAGCCTTCAGCGATTCATGTACTTTCCCCATTTCCTGCACCATAACCGCTTTGCCCTCTTCCATGAACGAGACAGCATCTCCCTCGGAGGATTTTGTCTCTACACCGAGGATGATTTTACAGCCGTATTCCTTGGCATACGCGATTTCTTCCTTGGACACATCCAGGATTTTCGCTGCCGTATCCCGATAGGACATGATTGCAATGGTGTCGCAGATCTTGGCCATCAGCCGCGCCAGTTCGATTTCCTGACCATCCCCGTCCTTGACAATATCCGTCATCCAGAAAGGAATGTCCCATTCGAGAATCGTGCCCGCCTCTTCGGCAGCGGGTGCTGCCTTCTGCACGGCGAAGTCGGCAAACATTTGCATTACCTTGGCCCGGCCTTCATCTCCGGTCTTGAAATCCGGATGCTGATGCGGCTCCACATCCAGATGCATGGAGTAGAATTTTTCGTCATCCGCAGCAGCTGCTTGATAGGCTTTGAATTTTTCCACATACCGCTCAAAACCGGTGCTGTCCGGTTCAATCCATCCGTAATCCCCGGTCAGCGCCGCAACCCGCATTCCCATGCTGCCCGCCTTTTTGACAAACGCACGCACATCCGCAAAGCTTGCTTTTGCACTGTCGTTGTCAGCCATTCCATCGACGCACAA
This sequence comes from uncultured Oscillospiraceae bacterium, assembly GCA_905198295.1. GTDB lineage: Bacteria > Bacillota > Clostridia > Oscillospirales > Acutalibacteraceae > UMGS1591. The sequence continues at coordinate 2,203 of CAJKBW010000124.1, forward strand.
ATAGATTTCGCTCACCACATTGTTCTGCAGAAAGCCCAGCAGCTCATCAGAATTCCGGATGGTGTTGATCTGCCACCACCAGACTCCCAGCGTATCGGTATCCTCCTGCGTGCGGAAGCGGACGGTGGTTTCCTTTTCGGCCGGTGCCTGCGATGAAGTCGCGGCAGGCGGTGCCGTACTGGACGCGGAAGAAACATCGGATACAGGTTTTTCGGTTGAGCAACCAGCCAGCAGGGAAGCCGCCAGACAGGCACAGGCAGGGATGACCGCCCATTTTATCCGTTTCATTGGTAACGCATCCTCTCTTTGTCTGAATTCATTTTCAAAACATCGACAACGCTTTATGGTTTATTTCGTCATCAGCGCGTACCAGGAATATACATGGTGAATTGCACCGCCAACCTTGTCATAACCCGCGGCATCCAGCTTGGAGCGCAGCACGCCCTGCTCCTTGATCAGCTTATCTTTGCCGGAATAATAGTAGGTAATGTTGGTGGGTGTAATCTGGATGGTTTCCGTCCCCGCGATCAGACGGCAGCCGTTTTTCTTTGCGTAGGCCAGCTCCAGATCGGTCGCCCGGTCATACTGTCCGGCGCCGGTATTGAAATAGGACATAATGCCCAGCGAATGACACTGCTTGGTCATCAGCTCGAGGATGTTCACTTTCGCCCCGCTCGGATCGGTCACGGTGTCGCTCTCGGTAAACCAGGACCAGATATCGTACTCCAGCTGTACGCCGACGGCATCGCACTGTTTGCGGGCTTCTACCACCATGTCAGCCATCCACTGCGTATACTTGGCGCGATTGCTGCTCCATTTGCTGCCCATCGTATGCGGCTCTACATCCAGATGAATGGCGTAAAATTTCTCATCCGCCGCCGCATGGCTTTGGTATTCGGCAATTTTTTCCGCAAATGTCTTGAGCGAATAATACTTTTTGTCCGGATCAATCCAACGCAGAACACTTTCCCCGGAGGCTCCGGTCAATGCCGCCACTCGGATGCCGTACTGATTGCATTTTTTTACAAAGCCGCGGACCTGGCTCTCGCTGACCATGCCAGCTGCTACATCATCCTCACTCAACCCGCCCTGTGCCTTTTCCTCGCTCCAGGGGATCATCTTCCCGACGTCGAGATAAATTTCGGTGACGTTGTTGGCGATCAGCATATCCAGAATCATATCCACCGAAACGCCATTCACCGGGCGGACAATCCCACTAAGATCCCACCACCAGGTGCCGAGCGTAGCCGTATCGCCCGACTCGCGGAATCCGACGGTCGGCCCCTTATACAGGGAACCGGGCTTAAAATCGGCGCTGCCCACCTGAGCCGCATCCGGGACATCCGTGTCCACGGGCCGGGTTGTGGTGGTACCGGCTGTATCTGCGGTAGTGGTGGTACCGTCCTGAGTTGTCGTTGTCATCGTGTTATCCTCCGTTGCTGACGAAGTCATTTCGTTTCCCGTGGTCGATTCGGCGGAAGCCGATTCGCTCCCTGACACATCCGACGCGGGCTCTTCGGTCTTTCCGCAGCCTGCGGCTGTGAATACCAGCAGCGCCGACAGGGCGGCAATTCCGCGTACCCAGGGATTCCTGCGCTGTTTCATGGAAAATACCTGCCTTTCTCTGATTGAAAGCCTGTGTACCGGCTAAGCGTCAGCCGGCTTTTCCTCTTCGTTTCCGTCCGCAGCGGCATAAAGGCGGAAAAGCGCCTCATCCGCATCAAAACGGGAGCGGACAAAAACCTCCGCGTCCGCTTTGGTGTAATGTGTCTCCACAATTCGGCGTACCTGCGGCTTCAGTTCCTCCCGCAGGGCGATAACCTCTGCCATACGGTTCCGCACGACCCGTTTTTCCGCTTCGGTCACGTCCATATGCAGCTTGTACAGTTCCCGCCCGATCGCCTGCGCCTTCAGGCGGTATGCACCGAGCAGCTCCATCACCCGCACCGTCTCCGCCTCGTAGCGGTGACGCACCGCCTCACGGCAGACCCGGCAGATCCGTTCGTAGCGCGCCGCACTGCCGCCGTGGAAAAGGCCTTCCTGTTCCACACCGAAAAAGGCAGAAGAGAAGCGGCCGTCAAAGCCTTCCCGCACCGCGTCACGATTCCACAGCTTTTCCGCAGCAAAAAGCACCGGATACCATATTGTGTCAAAGAAGGGGTGGGGCGGCGCGATGGTACCGCTGTAGTTGGACCAGACCGTCATGCAGAAACCGTCCAGCCCCTCCTCGCCGCAAAGGCGGCCCCACATATCCACATTGCCCAGCCGCAGCTCGTACCAGGGCATATCCAGATACTGCGGCTCCGGCCCCTCGCCGCACTTGGCAGCAGCAGCGCCCAGCACGGTGAAGCCGGCCGCACGGAACCGCTGCGTCAGACGCTTGGCCAGTGCGTAATTGCTCTCGTAATACAGCCAGATCATGATGACTACCCGATGGTCAAGCTGCGCCAGTTCCTCGTCCGAAAAGCCGCGCAGCATGTCATCCCAGATGATCGGCGTTTTTCCGGCAGCCAGAACCCGGGCGGCCATACGATTGATATGGCCGATATACAGGCGATGTTTGCCGTCCTCTCCAAATCTCGCACGGCAGTCCGGGCAGCTGAGCAGATTCCACGCTTCGTCACAGCCCAGATGGACATACCGGCTGGCCGGATGCGCCGCCATCACATCGTCGAGCAGGCTTTCGACTACCGTATAGGCCTCTTCCCGGCTCGCGCAGATTTCATCGATATCGTTAAAATGCTTGTGTCCGGTCGGGTTAAAACCGTATGGCTCCGGCAGCTCGGGGAACTCACGCATTTCCCGCAGCGGATAGTACCGTGGCAGCTTGAGCATATACTCCAAATGACCAATCGTCTGCTGCAGCGGGATGATCTCTATGTACAGCTCCGCCGCTTTATCCTGAATTCTTTTCAGCTCCTGCAGCGAATAATGCGCCGGATCACAAATATCCGCATACCGGGTGAAGGGAAAACGATTCTCATATTCCAGCAGAAAAGTGTTGAAATGTGCCGCCGACAGTTCTTCCAGAATTTCTAGCAGCCGTTCAACGCGGGGAAATCCATACCGCATATCCATATGAAACGCCCGGAAGGACGTGTCGGAGAAATCGATTACTGTTCCGCAAAAAGAGCCTTTTTCCGCCAGCAGCATACGATATGTCTGCAGACCGTAGACCACGCCGCGGGGATGGCGGGACAGAACAAAAAAGCCGTCCTCCTGCGCATAAAGGACATAACCATCCTCACGTCCTGCTTCGTTCAGTTGCACAGGCAGCGCCGGCAGAGTAGTGCGCCCCTCGGCAGACAATACCGCAAAATATATATCGTCCGCTTTATCCGTTTGTACGGAAAGGATCCCCGTGCTGCGGGACGACAGCCAGCGCTCTGCCCATTCCCCCGCGTTCGTCGCGGTATATCCCGCTGCGGGCGACGCCGCCGGAAAAACAGCCAGTTGTTTAGGCGTGGGAAGCATCGCCATATAAGAACCTCCCTCAATCCAAATGGTGTTTGTGCATTTTCATCATACCAGTCAGAAAATGCGGTTTCTTTTCAAATTTTATGGAAATATGCGACTATCCGTAACAAACCGCAAACCAATAGCTGGGCAAGCCGTGAAATTTTGCGGCTTGCCCCATAACAAAACAGGCGCCTCCGGTTTGGCCGGAAGCGCCTGTTTTGCAGAATCGGCGGACAGAAAGGAAATAAAAAGGGCTGTTCGTGACAGCGGGGTTGTTTTTTTCGCAGAAACGGTATATGCTGTGTATGAAAATCCGCCCCTTGCAGCAGCACGCATCTTGGAGCCAAACGCTTTGAGAGGGGCAGCGAGTCGCTGTCCTGCCCATCCAAACCGGAGGACGCTTTTCGCCGTCGAAAAGCGGTTCCGGATAACGCTTCAGCGAACTTCGAATCACGTTGTGATTTTGGGGTTCGCCTGCGCGTATATCCGGTCATTTTGTGCTGTGAGGGCGGATTTTTCATATAAAGGGAGGGCGCGCCATGCAGATCAGGGAGGGCATCGTTCACTTTGAACCAAGCGATATGGCTTTTGTAAACCGGTTCGGCCCTGCCGAAGCTGCCGATATGGTGCTGGATTTCAAATCCGCACACTCGCTGCCCTTTCTGTATGACACCTATCAGATGGCTGCCTTTTTCCATACCAGCAGAAAAAAGATGTTTACCTGTGTCAAAAACGCCGATTGCGAATACCGCTGCGTTACCATAAAAAAGATTAACGGTGGGGAACGCCGGCTGTATGTACCCTGTCCTGCACTGCGGATATACCAAAGTAAGATCCTGCATGACATTCTTGCCGAATTGCCGGTTTCCCCCTACGCAACAGCCTATGTACGGGGGAAAAATCTGGCACAGAATGCCGCGCCGCATGTAAAAAAGCGCTTCGTTTTGACGCTTGATATTACCGACTTTTTCGGCAGCATCCGATTTGATCAGGTTTACAGCGCCGCTTTCAATGCACGCTATTTTCCCCGGCAGATCGGCGTAATGCTGACGGCTCTTTGCTGCCGGCGGGACGTTCTTCCGCAGGGTGCTCCGACTTCGCCCGCCCTCTCCAATCTGGTGATGCGGAACTTT
>CAJKBW010000125.1 GCA_905198295.1 uncultured Oscillospiraceae bacterium
GCGATTTTGAAACGCTGGGAATCGTGCCTGAAACGCAGATTTGATTTTCCTGTACGAGTTGGTTTTGGTTGCCCGGATTTTTGGGAGCTTGGATATGAAAGCATAGGGACATGGCGATTTCCTCCTTGTCAATTAGAACATCCGAGATTTGAAACATGGTGGACAGGTAATTGTTCAGGTAAATGACGCTACCCTTTTTGCCGGTTCCGGCGATCAGGGTCAAATGGCCATTTTCAGCCAGCTTGTTGAGGGTACGGCTGACCGTGGAACGGGAAACACCCCAGCGTTCCGCCAGTTCGGTGTAGCTGACAAATGGCTCGCCGGTGCAGCTGCGGTAGTAGACCACCGGCCCCTTATCCGAGCCCCGTACCCGTTCGTCCCGGTACACCGTATGCAGCCATAGGTCGAGAAGAATGTCCAGTTCGGAGCATTTCCCCATGCCGATCAGTTCGTTCAGGATGGCAATAGGGAAGAAGAAAAAGCCGGCATCCTTTTGACAGGGAGCATTATAGTCAAGTACCGTGTTGCTTTTCTGCCAGGCGGTGATTTTAAACTTAACGACCCGCCCGCGGGCCAGCAGGCTGAAGGTGATATAGTGCTGCTTTTGTAGGCGCTCTAACATCTGCAGAGCCTGCCTGGGCCGCTTCAGTCGCAGCTGGGCTGTCAGGTCGTTCAAGGTACAGATCCATTCGCCGGGGCTGACGAGGTAGGATGTGCGCTCAATGCGCCGGTACGAAAAACGGAAATTAACGAGGGAACAGAGTACGATATAATAAAAAAGACCGGAACCTCCATGAGAATGGAAGTTTCGGTCTGCGATCAGGGACTGGATGAATTTTCGGTAAATCCGGCAACGTGGATAGTCCACCAGCTGCTTGAGTTCCAATTGATATTCTGGCATGTACATCTTCCTCCTGCTTAATAAAGCAGGAGGCTGAAATGTTTTCATTTCAGCCTCCTGTCATTTTGTAATCTGCCCTTTTATTTTAGTTGCCAATCGGTTGCCTATCTTGCAGAAAATACTAGATTTTTTTAGACAAAAACAGATTTTCACCCTTTTGGAGTAAAAAGTGAAAAAGCCCGGTAAGCCGCATAAACACAGGCTTCCCGGGCTTTTTGATTTGGTCGGAGTGACGGGACTTGAACCCATGGCCTCTTGGTCCCGAACCAAGCGCTCTACCAAACTGAGCTACACCCCGAAAAACGCAACGGTGATATTATAATATAACCGCTGCAGTTTGTCAATGAATTTCTGCGAAGAAAATTTCGAATTCTTTGCTTTCGGACAAAAAACGCCCATTTGCCGTTGTCAGAAACCGCGGCTTCCGCCGCCATGGGAAGTACCGCTACTGCCGGTATGAAAACCACCGGAAGAACCACCCGATGAGCCGACATTGTCCTTTGGGATACGGGTCTTGGTCACACTCGAACGCAGGAACACATCCTCCTGCCGGGTAACCCGAAAGCTGTTTGGAACTGTATACAAAGCGGCCTCAGAGGCCGGCTGCACCGGACGATGCCGGCGATACAGAATAAACATGCGCACACCGGTCGCCGCCGCGGCGATAGCCGCCGCAATCAGGATGCGCAGCGGCCAGTTGGCGGTGCTGTCGGAAGAAGCGGCAGGTGTGTAGGGAGGGGCATAACCCGGCGGAAGCGCCTCTCCATCCCCGTCGGCCGCATAGACAGCCAACTCATAGCGGACGCACTCAATAAATGCCTCCACCGCTCCGGCATAATCGCCCGCCGTGAGCTTTGGCGCAATTTCGTCGAGAATCGCGTCCATCTGGCTCTGCCGTATCGAATATTGGGCCTCACCGGTGGTGGTAATCGCCACTTCACGGTTATCCATATCAATCAGCAGCAGCACCCCGTCTTTACTCGCCCCATAGCCGAAGCCACAATAATCAAAAATGTCATCCGCGAGCTGCTGAGCGGTACCGGGATTCTCGTCCACCGTCACCGCGGCCACGTCGGTTTCGTATTCCTTCCTGAGCGCCTTCATCGCGTCTCCGAGTTCTGTCTCTTCGCCGCCGGAAAGCAGCCCGGCCAGGTCGTGTACCTTGACCGCCGGATCGATGCTGTCGTAATCGAAGGATACCCGTGCCGAAACCGGAAGCATAAACAGCAGCGCGAGCAGGGCAGCCAGACCAAACCAACGTTTCATTTTCCGCCCCTCCTTTACCCGATCAGCCATAACAGCAGCAGAACCACCGCCGCAACGCCGGCGCACACCAGAAAGGTCAGCAGTGTATACAGCAGCGCCCTTCGGCCATCGATCGGCAGATTGCCGGTGAACTTGCCGGTGCGTCCGTTCATCGCAAAGAGGTAGGGTTTCCCCTTAAACTCACAGGAAAGCAGCCATACCGGCAGCAGTGTGTACCAGGCGTTTAGCCCGTTGAACTGCTGGTTGGAGCTGGTTACCATAGTGGAGCCGTAGCCGCGGATGGTATCGCGCAGCTCGCTCATCGCGGTAGCGCCGGCACGTGAGGTGGCGCGCGGCGCAGCCGACGAGGTGTCCTCGTCATAACGCTCGGCCAGAAACCCGGAAAGGTACGGCGAAGCAAAATCCACCAGCTCCTGAAACGGGAACGGCTCGATGGAATCCATCGTCGCGTTGTCTATCTTGGAGGAAGCGTCTACCGGGATGTTGCGGAACGCGATCTGGCCGCTGCGGGTCACATGGTAGTAGTCGGTCTTGGTGTAGCGGTAATCGCCGTCGCTCCAGGAGGTGACATTGCGGCAGTCGGCAGTCAGGTCGGTGTCCACCCCACAGTTGAACAGCCAAAACGGCACATAAACGCCGGTGATTTTCTGCATGGCCTGCTCGCCGGTAAACTCCCGCGGCAGCAGCGGCTTCTTTTTCACGTATTCCCGGAAAGCCGCGATGGCATCTTCCCTGGTTTTGGCGAAAGGCAGCACATACTGCGGACGGAACACGCCCGCCATCTGCGCCTCGAGCACGACCGGACGCTGACAGTAGACGCAGGTGGTGGCCACCGTCTCGCGGCTGGTGACGATTTCTGCGCCGCAGTGCGTGCAATGGTAGGCTACCATATCGCCGGACGAATCGTCGGTGGCCTCGGTCTGCGCCCAGGTTTCGTGCGCCTCATCGGTTTTTTTGGCGTCCGGCTTTGCCGACTGCCGTTTTTCAAAATCCTCCAGGGAAAAGGATTCCCCGCAGTAGGCGCAGTCCCACCGCTGGGTTTCCGGATTGAACGTCAGCTCGGCGCCGCAGTTGAAACAGTTGTAGTTGACCATAGCCATACCGCCGCCTCCTTGAAAAGGAATTCGAAATCAGTATACCACATCTGCCGGGCACTGTAAAAGGGAATCTCCGGGGGATTTCCGCGGATTTGTTGACACCGCCGAAAAACACGGGTAATATAGGAATTAGATATAATACAGAAAGGCCGGAGGCAACATGAAAGTAGGGTTTATCGGCGCAGGCAATATGGCTGGCGCCATTATCCGCGGCATGGCCGCAAACGGATTCCGCGGGGAGGATATGCTGGTGTACGACACCGATGGTGCCAAGCTGACCGCGCTGTTTGAAGAATGCGGCATCTGTATCGCTGCATCAGGAGCGGAAGCGACTGCCGGAGTGGATGCGCTGGTATTAGCAGTCAAACCGCAGGTGTTCCCGGAGGTGCTGCCGGCCCTGTCCGCGGCGCTGCACCGGCATATGCCGCTGGTGATCTCGATTGCCGCCGGCAAAACGCTCGACGCCATCGCGGCGATGGCTGGCCCGGGACTGCCGATTATCCGGGTGATGCCGAATATCAACGCCAAGGTGGGCGAAGCAATGTCCGCCTTCTGCGGCAACGAGCTGACCACCGATCAGCACCGCCGTATGGCGCGGCGGATTTTCGAGGCGGTCGGGGATGTTATCGAGCTTCCGGAGGATAAATTTTCGATTTTTTCCGCGCTCGCGGGCTGCTCGCCGGCGTTTACGCTGCTGTATGTGGATGCACTCGCCCAGGCAGGAGTGCGCTACGGCATTCCCAAGGCGCAGGCGCTCAAAATTGCTGCGCAGGCGGTACTCGGCACTGTGCGGCTGCTGCAGGAATCCGGCGACCATCCGCGCCAGCTCATCGATCAGGTATGCTCGCCCGGCGGCACCACCATTGAAGGCGTGTGTGCGCTGCAGCGCGGCGGCCTGGAAGCCGCAGTGATGGCGGCCGCCGACGCTGTAATGGAAAAGGATCAGAAGCTGTAAGTCCTCTGCCCCGCATCCTTTTCCAAGGAGGCGGGGCTGCGCGTTCCGCATACACGCTGGCAGCTGCCTGTATATTTTTCCGGTGAGAAAATGCGCAAACGCCTTGACATCCCCCGTCCAGCATGGGATAATATTTTATTATAGCAATTTTCTGTTCATGCGCGTTTTGCCGCAGGACAGCATAAACACGACAGCGGGGAGAGCCGCAGTGTCCGGAAAGGCGGGAACACAGCGATGCGCGTGATTACAGGGCTTGCCCGTGGAAGGCGGCTGGAGACCCTGCCGGGGGAAGAAACCCGGCCGACCGCTGAGCGGGTGAAGGAAGCACTGTTCAGCATTCTGCAGTTTGAGATTGAAGGCCGACGGGTGCTGGATCTGTTCGCCGGTTCCGGTCAGCTCGGCATCGAAGCGCTCAGCCGCGGTGCCGCGGGCTGTGTTTTTGTGGATAAAAACCCCGCCGCGGTGGAGGTGATCCGCCGCAACCTGCGGACGGCCGGCCTGCATGAGCACACGCAGGTGCTCGCCGCTGATGCGGCCGGCTACCTTGCACGGCGCGGCGACCGGTTCGACATCGCGCTGCTCGACCCGCCGTACGCCTCCGGACTGGCGGCAGCGCTGCTGGAACCCACCGCCGCGTGCATGAATCCGGGCGGGGTGATCGTCTGCGAAACCGATGCTGCCCAGACGCTGCCGGAGCAGGCGGGCACGTTCGAGCTGATGCGCGTATACCGGTACGGTAAGGTGCTGCTGCACCTCTATCGCGCCCCGGCGGAATAAGTCCCCACTGGCTCAGAAAGGGATGGATGTATGATAACAGCGGTCTGTCCGGGCAGCTTTGACCCGGTCACCTATGGCCATCTGGATATTATCCGCCGGGCGGCGTCGATGTTTGACCGGGTTATCGTGCTGGTAGTCACAAACCTGGCCAAGCAGCCGATGTTCACTAAGGAGGAGCGGATGGATTTTCTCCGCCGCGCCACGTCCGGGCTGGACAATGTGGAGGTCGATTCCTACGGCGGCCTGCTCGCGGATTACACGCGGGAGCATGACGCCCGGGTGATCGTCAAGGGTCTGCGTGCGATGTCGGATTTTGAATATGAATTTCAGATGGCACTGACCAACCGCCGGCTGAACCCGGAGGCGGAAACGGTGTTTTTGACGACCACCGCCGAAAATATGTATTTGTCATCCAGCCTGGTCAAGCAGGTGGCGGTACTCGGCGGAGAAATCCGCGATTTCGTACCGGCCTGCATCGTGGCGGATATCCGGCAGAAAATCGGGAGCGCCGGCCCGGAAAAGGAATAAGCTGTCCCGGCTGTAAATGCGGCGGCTTACAGAGGAAAGGAAGGGTCAATAATGACGGTCGAAGAACTGCTCGAACAGATTGACGATATGCTGGATAAGGCGTGGAGCTTCCCGTTGTCCGGCGGAAAATGTATGGTGGAGGCGGAGCGCCTGCGCAATATCGTCGATGATATTCGCGGCAATATGCCGTCGGAAATCCGCCAGGCCAAGGCAATCGTGGCCGACCGTGCCGATATTATCGCCACCGCCAAACGGGAGGCGGAAGGGATTGTACGCAACGCGGAGGAGCGTGCCCGCCGCCTGGTCGCGCAGGAAGAGGTGGTCAAGCAGGCACAGCAGAAGGCGGACGAAATGCTCGGTCAGGTGCAGATGAAGACCCGGGAGATGCGCCGCGGTGCCAACGATTTTGCCGAGGACGTGCTCAAGCGCACCGAGGAAACCCTTGCCCACCACCTTACCGAAATCCGGCAGGCGCGCCAAGTGCTGCGCAACCCCGCCAAGGCTAAGGAGCAGGCCGAAAATTAAGACGGATAAAAAACGCCCGGCAGCAGCCGGGTGTTTTTTTGCGCCGTATAGCGGCTTCCGGTTATCCTGTGTGTCCTTCCGCTTTCCATGCTGGCATACTGCGCCCAAAAATGTACCCGTTTCTGCTGCTTTTCGTCCATCCCACGTCCCTGTCATCCAGCACCTTTTCCGATTCAAGGCCCCGCCTTTTACCGGAACAGAACCTGCGTCCTCCTGCTTGCCGACCGTTTTTCCTGCCGTCTCACTTCATGCCGCCCTTACCCTCCGCGCTTCGTCTTCTCTTTCCGGCCGTATCCTTCTCCATATTTCCATCCCTCCGGAACCCGCCCGCCGGAACTCTCCTCCTCTATCCGTACCGCTTCCCCCCTGTACACTGCGCCACCGTATATTTGCCGCTCATGCATGCCCGGTTTTCCCGGACACCCTTTCTTCCTGCTGCATATACTGGGACTGTGGAGAAAGGAGGTGCGCCCAATGATCATTGAACCGGAGATGAAGGTAATCAACTGTACCGATCCTGAACAGAACCCCGCCGCCGGCTGGAAAATTTCCGCCGACGATGCCCATGCCGCCGAGGTTCCCCGCAAACCCGACGCGATCAAATATCCGTCGTTAT
>CAJKBW010000126.1 GCA_905198295.1 uncultured Oscillospiraceae bacterium
GCCGGCAGCATCGCTGCCGGCCCGTTTTACCAACCGAGGCTCAAATTCATACCGCCTTCATTCTTGGCTGCTCCGGAAATCGCGGATAAAGCAGATACGCGGACGGTGACAGGAGGGACACGGCCTGCCGAGGTTCGGGCGAATTTTATGAGGACACCGATTTTCCTCTTGCGGATTCGCTGGGGATATGATATTCTGAAGGCGTACAGGTTTATAAAAAGGGGGAATGGGTTTTGCCGAAAAAACGCTCTATCCCTTCGTTTTTCAGCCGCTTTGTTATCTCCTATGTCTGGCTGCTTTATCCAGCGCTGCTGCTGATTTTGATGGGCATTCGTTTCCCGGAGGAGAAACTTTTACACGGGTTGACGTTCGCTTTTACGCTGTTTGCGCTCGACGTGGTTGTTTTGCTGACGGTGCGGTATCGGGCGGTAATCGCGTTGGTTGTACTTCTCATTTTGGCCGGCTGCGCGGGCGCAGTGTATACGCTGCGCTGGCGGGGGGATCACCGATATATCAGCGAGGTGCAGTCGATCACCGCCTATCGTTATGCAGACAATCCGGATTATGTCCGTTTCGAGATCCGGGGACGCATCCGGAATTGGTATTATGACGGCGGGGTTTACGAGAATGTGGTGATGACCGGCTATGAGCCGGGCGGGGAGAGAATGTATTTCCGCATGGCGTCCGAGTCGGAGCCGCTCACCATCTCCCGCCGGGGAACCGCCTTCACCATCCGTCTGGACGTGGACGTCTCGTCCCGCAATACCGACCTGACGGTGGAGGAATATATCTTCCAGCTGCGTTATCATCTCGATCCGACGAAGGCGCACGAATGCGCCCTGCGCATGCGCGATTTCCGGCGCGTCCGCATCCGCTGGGAGGAGCCGCGCGCGGTGGACGACTGCCTGCTTGCGGCATAGCGCGGCGGACGCTGACGCATGGAAGAAGCATCCGGCGCAAGGGGCGGCGCCAATCTGGGAGGGGGAAGTGGCCATGTCGGAAAAACGCTTTGACAGCTCCTTTTTCAGCCGCTTTTTTATTCGTTACGGCTTGATGCTTTACCTGGCGTTTCCGCTGATTATTTTGGGGATTCTCCACCCGTACGAGGGTCCCTTATACCTGCTGGTGATCGGCTGCGGTCTGCTCGCGCTCGACGTGGTTTTATCGCTGCGGCTGCGGCAGCGGGCGGCGACCGTGATGCTGGTGCTGTTTGTTCTGGCCTGCTGTGCCGAGGCACTGTATACGCTGTACTGGAACCGGTATCACCAGTTTGTCAGCGAGGTGCAGTCGATCACCGCCTACCGGTATGCGGACAACCCGGATTACGTCCGCTTCGAGATCCGGGGGCGCATCCGGAACTGGTATTATGACGGCGAGGTTTATGAAAATGTGGTGCTGACCGGCTATGAGCCGGGCGGCGATATACGGTATACTCGTATGGCGTCTGAGTCAGAACCGCTCACCATCTCCCGCCGGGGGGCCGCTTTCACCATCCGGCTGGACGTGGATGTCTCGTCCTATGAATGGGGACCGCCGGTCGAAGAGTATTTGTATGTACTGCGGTATCGCACCGGCCGGGAAACGTCGATAAAAAGCGCCGTTTTTATGAATGATTTCCGGCGCGTCCGCATCCGCTGGGAGGAGCCGCGCGCGGTGGACGACTGCCTGCTTGCGGCATAGCGCGGCAGGGCACCGCCGTGCCGGCCTGAACACGGGGCGCTTTTCCCGCTGCGACACGGTGACGTATTCCGCAAAAGGGAGCGGGAGCCGCCGCAGGATACCGGCTCGGGCTGTGACATGCGGGTACCGCATAGCCCGGCGGCGCAGCGGCAAAACAGGGCTATCCGTTTTCGGCAGGGACATGGGCAGGCTGCCCGGATTTCCTCCCGCGGATCGCAGCGAAAAAAAGCCCGGCCGATCGGCCGGGCTTTTTCCGAATAAATTTTTACGCTGCGGTCCGGCCGCAGCTCAGGCCATGTCCAGCAGAAGTTCCACCGGGCAGTGATCCGATCCGTAAATCTCCGGGCGGATTTTCGCCTCCCGTACCTGAGCGGACAGCCGCTGGGAGACGAGAAAATAATCGATGCGCCAGCCTGCGTTGTTTTCGCGTGCGTGGAAGCGATAGGACCACCAGCTGTAAGCGCCGGTCTCTTCCGGATGCAAAAGCCGGAAGCTGTCGATGAAGCCGGCGTCCAGCAGCGCGGAAAATGCGGCGCGTTCCTCGTCCGAAAAACCGGCCTTTCCCCGGTTCGGCCCGGGATTCTTCAGGTCGATTTCCCGATGCGCCACGTTGAGATCGCCGCAGACCACCACGGGCTTTTTCTGATCGAGCGCCGTCAGATAGGCGCGGAAATCCGCCTCCCACTGCAGACGGTAGGCGATGCGCGCCAAACCGTCCTGCGCGTTGGGGACATACACGTTTACCAGATAGAAGGCGGGAAATTCCAGCGTGATTGCGCGCCCTTCATGGTCGTGCGCGTCCACGCCGAGCCCGTAGCGCACGTCAACCGGCGGCTGGCGGCAGAATACAGCCACACCGCTGTAGCCCTTCTTGTCGGCGTAATTCCAGTACTGGTGATATCCCGGCAGTTCGAGTTCCAGCTGACCCGCCTGAAGCTTGGTTTCCTGCAGGCAGAAAATATCGGCGTTTTCGTTTTGAAAGATGTCGGCAAAGCCTTTGCCCATACAGGCGCGAAGGCCGTTGACGTTCCAGGACAGGCATTTGATCATGGCGTTCTCCTCCTTATGTGAGTATCAGTATAGCAGATCGCGGGCCGTCCTGTAAACACCCTGTGGACAGCTTTTGGCAGAAGCGATTTTGCCGGACATGCGGCCGGGAAAATGCACGGGAAATCCGTCAGTACATAGACGATTTGAACGACCGACTTTCAGCAGGGGAAAAGGAGGGCTGCTGCGAAAACGCCACGGTGAACGCTGTGTTGGCCGCCTATATCGGGAAGGCCAAGCAGCAGGATGTCCGGGTGATGGTGAACGCGGGGATCACGCAGAAGCTGCCGATGGATTCTGATTTACTACAATAACCGCAGGATAAGGTCAAAACTAAAGGGCTTGCCGCCCGCAATTCACAGACAGCAAGCCCTATCGGCAGCTTGAACTATTTGTCTTCCTTTTTGGGGTCACATCAAGTTGATGCAACCCCGCTTTTTATTCTTCAGCGCCTGGTATCGTCGTTCAGGAAGGAACCGAGGGATACATCCTCCGCAATCTCACGCGGAGCAGAAGGCATACGCGCAGAGGAGGAATAGATATCCCGGCTTTCGTCCTCCACAGGCGTCCGCACCGGCGCAGGCGTTGTATTAGAGAGGGGAGAACCGGTATTTGGGGCGGAAGGGTCGTACAGCGGCACAGCTGTCACGCTGTTTCCTTCTCCGCCGTCCAGCGGCGGTATACCGCCATCCGGTCCGGGGAGATTTCCGTCGCCGTCCCCGCCGTTTTCGCCGTCATCGGTCGGCGGCGTATCGTCGCCATCCTTTGGCTTGCGGATAACGAAGAAGAAGATCAGCAGGCCGGCGCCGATCAGCAGCACCGCCGCAATGACCAGCATGATAATAACCACGGCCGGACTGCCGCTGGAACGAAAAGCGGAAGACGGGATGAATCCCAGCAGGGTAAAGGTCGAAAGATTGTTGGTAGTAAAGCGGATATAGCCGTCTTTTACTTCGGTTTGCGTCAGATTGCTCAATCCATTTTCGCCGTATACCGCGACGCTGATAATATCCGCGCTTTTCATGCTGGCCGGTACCGGCAGCTGAATGGTATACTGCACGTTTTCCGTCTGATTGACCGCTGGGAAAATCACCTCACCCACGCGCGGATCGTTGAGCACCAGCGAGAGGGAAAAGGTCGTGTGCGCTACTTTATCCACGTCATAGGAAGCATACGCCTTGTTGCCGGCAGTGGCTTCAGTAATCATCTGCGGCTGAATGGAGGAGTTGGCATGACGCATCAGCATCATGACGCTGCCGCCGGAGGTGCCGACCAGAGACTCAAACATAGCCGGGGTGATAATCAGCCGCGCGCGGTCGGCAAAATCGGCCTGTGTCAGGCCAAAGTTGCCAAGCACCACGTTTTCATAGGTGACATTCAGGGAAATCATCCCCTTATCGTCAATTGCCGTGGTGCCGGCGCCGGTGATGGTGGCCTGTGTCTGGGTGGTTTCGGTGGTATTCCCGGAAGTGGGAGGGGTGGTGGAATCCGAGGGGGGAGGCGTGTTTGTGGTATCGTTGTTCGTGGTGGTCGTTGTGGAGGGATCGTCGGAGGTCGGAGGGCCGGATTCCTCCAGCGCCTTAATGGCCCCGGTGTATTTTATCGAAGGATTGTTTTGATCTTCCTGATTTTCCACGACTATCTGAACCGTAGCCAAATCCGATACGGACTGACGGAAAGCAATCACGCCATCGTCACCGGTGGTGCCGTCGAGCAGGTCGGTGGAACCGATGCGGACAATGACCCGCAGTCCGGCCAGCGGATATTGCCACTTTTTATCGGTCAGTTTGACCGTGATGGTGCCGTTGTTGTACGCTGCATCAATATTGACATCCAGCGTTCCTTCTGTCCAGGACAATGGGGCGACTCGGATGACGTATTTGTTCACCTCATAGGCGAGGCTGTGTGCCTGCGGGGAAATGTTGTTGCCCAGATTGGCGGAAAAGCCATCCGACGAAGTGGTGACTTTTTTGATGGTGTCGTCGACCCGAACCTGCGAAACCTTCCAGCGGTTTCCCGACAGCTTGACCGTCAGCATTCCGGTATCGCCATTAAAGGTACGGGAGAGTTCCTCGAAAAACGGCACGGTTTCCGGTTCCATTGCCGCGAAGGTCACGCCATTGATTTCCTGTTCTTCCGTCGACACGGTGACCTCTTCTGCGCCCTCGGGAATGGAAAACGTAACCGTACCATCCTCACCGGCTGCGGCGGTCAGTTCACTGCCGCCGGCAGAAGCCTTGACGCGGAGACCGCTTAGCCCCTGACTGCCGTTTTGGCTTTCAAGCCGGACGGTGAGCTGCCGGCCGATGATGGCCAGCGCGTTTTTGTCCACACCGCGGATGGCAACGGGCGTGTTTGTTTCTTCCGGCTCTGCTAAAGCGGCGGGAGAAAGGCTCACAATAAGCAAAAATAAACTGAAAAAGAGCGCCAGGGCTTTTTTCATCCTGAATTCATCCTTTCCTTCCGAACGTAGCTAAAAGGAGATTTTGTATTAGAATAGCATAAAACGACCCGAATGTAAACCTTACGACCGAAATCGTTCGCCGAGGGTAATGAAACGGATCACCGGAACCTGGCGCAGCAGGGCGCTGAGCAGCACAGACAGCAGCCAAACGGCCGCCGCAAGCAGCAGCATGGTCAGCACCGCAGGAAACGGCAGAGCAGAAAATACCGGTTCAAGCAGCCGGAAAAACAGCATGTGGCAGAGATATACGCCGAAAGACAGGGAGGCCAGTACCGTCACGGCGCGGGATGCCGGCCGGCTGTCGGTGCTGCGGAACACACCGAAAACGCCGACGGCCGTCAGCAGGACATTCGGCATGAAATATTGATAGAAGACCGCGTTGAGTTCGCCTGCGCGCCGGGTCATCAGCCAGGTGAGCATCGCGGTCACGGCCATCCCCGCGACGGCGATGAGGGCACAGACGGTGCGGTTTGGCAGCCGGGGAGCGGTGGACAGGTACCAGCCGAGCAGGACATAGCCGGCATAACCGCCGAGAATGTCCAGGTTGGCATAATCCTGAAGCGCCAGCGCCGGAAACAGGCCGGCAGCTGCGCGCCAGAGCGAACTGAATACAAACCAGACAAGCAGGAGATAGCCCACCGTATGTCTGTTGGCGCAGCGGGTAATCAGCCGAAAAACCGGAAGCAGCAGATAGATGGCCGCCAGCGCATACAGATACCACAGATGGATTTCGGCCGGCTGGCGGAAAAAGTGCCGTATCGCATC
Source organism: uncultured Oscillospiraceae bacterium (assembly GCA_905198295.1). Classification (GTDB taxonomy): domain Bacteria; phylum Bacillota; class Clostridia; order Oscillospirales; family Acutalibacteraceae; genus UMGS1591. Next base: position 5,957 of record CAJKBW010000126.1, read on the forward strand.
TGCCGGTGAAAAATCCGGGACGGTCAGCCATTTGAGCCCCCAGTAAACAACGGTCCAGAAAACAAGCGGCACCAGAACCCGTGGCAGTCTGCGGGAGAGCAGATGCTTTACGGACAAGGCCTTGTCGCTGCCCAGCAGCAGGGCACCGGTCAGCATCAAAAACAGCGGTACAGCAAAGCGCGAGGCGGCATCCAGGACATTTGCCAAATGCCAGCCGAACGTCAGTGTCTGCCCGTCGGCGGCCAGTGAGGTGGCCGCCGAGCCGCATACATGAATCAGGATGACCGCCGTCATAGCGAGCACCCGCAGCCGGTCATAATAGCCGACGCGCGCCGTTTCCTTGGTTAAACCCCCGCT
>CAJKBW010000127.1 GCA_905198295.1 uncultured Oscillospiraceae bacterium
TTCCACAAGATACAATTATATTTACGGTGTAGCGGTTCCTGAATCGGAAATTCCCCAATGTATTGCACTGATTCGTGGAAACAAGGCGTTCAGGCAGCTCAAGATACGGTTGTATGGTGTATATACCGAAAAAGGTAGGCTTTGCGCAACCGAGTATCTGCCAAAAGAAATTTATTCCTGATAGCGTGAAAAAGGCGGTGCGCCCAAGGTGGCAGGACAGAAATTGCCTGGACAGATTTCCGCTGTCTGCTGACTTGTGCGTTTAGATTTTATTGCCGAGGATGTGGAAAAATCCGATTGGTGCCGCTGCCGGATGGTCTTGCCTTATCCCACGCAAAACAACACCCGCCGAAAACGGCGGGTGTTGTTTTGCGATACAGAGCTGCCACAATTGTATGGCTCAGGATTCCGTTGTTTCCAGCGTGTTGAGCATATGGCGTACCTCTTCGCGTTTGGTCAGGATAGAACGGTATTTCTCCTCGACCGGCTGGCCGAGATAAGCGCACTCCGCAATTTTTGCAGCCACATAGTCGGTCTGCATCAGATAGGTGCGGTAGTAGGTGATCCGGGTGTCCGCAGTATCGCCGTGACGCTCCAGATACCATTCCAGCGGCGGCATGGTGAACATTATTTCCACCTCCCCACGGCGATATAGCGTACATATACCCAGCAGCCGGAATAAGCCCTTGGCCGGACCGGCACAAACCCTCCGGGCTGTGAAGCGCTGGTGTTTGTCATTCCTTCAATAAAAAAGGCTCCGTCCAACATGGCTGGCATCACGGTCAGCGCGGGTGTAGCGGTAAACACATGGGCGAAGCCAGACAATGTACAACTCTTTCCTTCAAACATACTGCCCCAGGGAGTGGAAATATCGATTGATCCGAAATCCTGAATTCCCCAGCAGATCAGCAGACCGCTGGCGAATTTTGCGTAGCCGCGCGTCGGCGTTCCGCCCACAATGGTGGCCTGCGCGTCAACGTATGCTCGATCTGCAAGATTCGAGAGGTCTTTCCAATCCGCGGCAGAATAATTTTTAAAGAGATTATCCTTGTCCACTTTTTCCAGAGCGGTCAGACAGCGCCACCGCACAGGAAGGGTATCGGGCTGATCCGTATGGTAAAACTGCGTTTGCAGCACCTTATCCTCTTTCAACAGCTCCTGTGCGGCAAGCAGGTTGCCCTCGGCATCGGGATATACACCGGAATAGATGTTCAGGCCGGCACTCTTCTGCGAGGAGAGGTTGAGGGTGCCGTCGGCCTTGCCCGAGGCATCTCCGCCATAAAAAGCGGCGGTTCCCTTAACGATTAGGTCGGCAAAATTTCCGGCGACGGCGTTGATACCGACTCCCTTTTCCCGAACGGTAAGCAGCGCCGAGTAGCGGGGAACCATATCGGTGATCTCGCTGTCGGACATCTGGAAAACGGTATGTGCCAGCGCGTCCTCGCAGGCGATTTTTATCGGATAAGAAACCGATTCTGCGGCGGCGATGACCGTGGTTATCGTGTACTCGCGGACGCCGCTATCTGCACTGCCGCCGTTGACCGTGGCCACCAGGGCAGAGGTGTCCTTGTTGAAAATGCGGAATACGGCATCAAACAGCGCCGCCGGGAGTGAACTGCTCTGCGACAGTTTCCAGGAAAGCATATACTGCGCCGGGTCACGGTCAACCACCACGTCGGAAAGCATCGGCGGATTATAATAATGCAGATCGATGGTGTCGGATACGGTCTCGCTGACCGTACCATAAGAGGTGACGGCGGTCACCTTAAACTGAATTGTCTGCTTGGCATCGATGCTTCTGACGGGATAGGTATACGTCGGAGCGGTCAGTCCGATCGCGGCGACGGACCAGGCCCCCTTGTTGATGGATGTCTGTACCGTATAGGTGATACCAGTGCTTGTATTGGTGTTCTGATCGACAGCCGGATTCCAGACGAGAGTGATCGGCTTGCGGTTTATTACGTAGTAGTCCTGCCCGCCGACGGGATATGTGCCGGTGATGGCGGTGATCTGCGGCTGACTGGGCGGAACCCTCAGGTTTACCGGAATCCCGACCGAAGAAGCGACTGTCGAACCATAGATGTTTTTGGTATTCAGAAGCAGGGTGAGCGGCTGATTATAGCCGGATTGTTTTGTATAGGTCTGCAGGTCGGAAAACCGGATATACGGCCCGGCGGGATAATCACCGGAACGCCAGATGGACACCCGGATATTTTTATCACTGCCTATAGATTCGCCGTTATGAACGGTTACGCCGGCGGCACTCAGCGAATAGGTGAGCGTCGGATTGCCGTTGAGGTTGGAGCCTTCGGTGCGCGTGAGATCGATGTATGCCGATTCATAGTGGATACTGCTGTCTGACGACAGCGAGGCGGGGGTGAGCTTGTTCATGGTGAGGGTGTTGGACTGCTTATAGCTGCCGCAGGAGGAGAGACTATCCCGGCAATACACGCGGAAAAACATATTTTCGCCGGGGGTGATTTTCAGCGGGGAAACGGTGAAGGAGCGGCTGGCAGTGTCGTTTTTCCAGTTGCCCTGCGATATGCCGTTTTTGAACCACTCCGCCCGGTAATAGATGGTGTCATTATCCGCATCGGATGCCGCACTCCAGCTGCAGGAGACAGATGCGGCGTTTTCCGGAAGAATAATGGCACTGCTGGTTTTGTTGAACTGCGCAACGGCACTGGACGGCCAGTAGGGAGCGGAGTTCCCTTTTTTGATATAGACAGTGCCGGAATAGCTGGTCGTGCGTGCACCGCTGTTGGTATCCATATAAATGGTGGCGGAAAACGAAGTGCTTGCGGCGCTTTGGCTGATGGTGTGCCAGCCGAAATCATAGGTATAGGGGGTGGACCACTGACTGGGGGAGTTATTCTTTACGGTTACCCAGTCAGTGGTCAGTCCCGGGAACCCGATGCGGGCGCGGATGTTATAGCCAAAATAGTTCAGCCCGTTCACCGCGGATACGCTGAGGATTACCCGCACAGCAACATTGGTGGGTGTACGGTCTTCGGTCTCATATGTGGCCGATATGTAGATCGGCGGCTGTTCGTCTGTCCATCTGGTGGACGACAGCAGTGTTCCTGATGTTTCCATGATTAACCTCCTGTGATCACAAAGTCGACGCCGGTATTGCCGGCTTCGCCCGATTTGCGCTGCAGCTGAATTTTGTCGTACACAATGGCATTCGCGACCTCCAGCGTGGAATTCACCCGCAGGTCAGTCGATGTGAGCGGTTCTGCCGCCAGCGTTCCGTCATCCATATACCGAAAGTTCTGTACAAGACTGGAGAGGACCGCGGTGTTTTTATCCAGAAACTCCAGACAGGCCGTATAGCGGTCTTTTTCATTTGAGGTGTTGGCGGATAGCCGGACACCGGAAAGGGGCGAGTCATTTGAATCGCCAAAATACTGTGCCAGGATGGTTTCGCCCTTAAGCTCGGTACAGCCCTGACCGGAGCGGCTTTTGATGGTGCCGTTGTCCAGGTCGATATCAATGGTTCCATCCTGGGATTGTATATGGCCGGTTTTCAGCAGATCTGTCATAATCTGTCGTGCGATGATACTGCCGTCCGCCGATATGCCGACGGTCGCCACACCATCGATGACCGATATGAAATTCTGCCCGTCAAATGACCATTTGCAGGTTGGCTCCAGGTCTTTGTCCGGATCGGTGTCCTGAATGATGAATTCGCGGATGGCCCCTGTGTTCTCATCACGGACTTCCTTGACGTAAAATCCCAGGGAATTGACCACGGCGGACAGTTTCAGCTGGAGCATATCATCGATCGTCTCGATGCGGTTGTCCATCTCCTGCACGGTGTGTATGGAGGCTTCGGTGAGCTTCCTGCTGGAGGCGGTGGTCTGCCGGCTGACTTCGGCCGGCTGCCCCTTGGCGGAGATCGAGCTGCTGCCGCGGAACTTAAACACATGATTGGTGATAATGGAGTCTACCCGTTTGCCTTCGGCATTGAGATCCTTGTGCCGGACGGCATCGCCGGCCTGAATAGACGGGTCGCCGATGATGCCGGCAGAATAGTTGATGTAAGGGGTTTGCAGATACATCGTGTAAATCCGCTGGGCGGCATCGGACAACTGTTCTTCAGTAAGGAGCAGAGGGTTGCTGTCAACGGTGATTATGTAATCCGCAGCAGCCGTTTCACCGGCCGGCTCTTCGCCGTCCTGCGGGGTGGCCTGGCTGACGGCGGGGAGCGACAGAGCGTTCCCGTATGCGTCTTTGACGGTTACGCCGTTGATCTGAATCAGCCGGTCGGAATAGGTGAAGCCCGTCAGACGGGTGTCCTGTGTCGTTTCGACAAAGCTGCCATCAGGCGTGTCCGGCTGAATGACGGCGTGCTGGAAGAATTCCAGCATCCCGTCGCGGCCAAACCGTGCATTCATGCCGAAAGCGGCGGCGCAATAGCCAATGAAGTCTCGACAGGTCATATCGTCGGCCATCGTCTCGGTGTTCAGCGGCGTATCGAATGTGTTCAGAAGCTTTTGGGTGGAAGGCCGGATCGTAAAGTGATGCCTGGCGGCAATCGCCGCGGCCAGATCCCGGCCGGTGGTGAGTGCCGTGGTGATCAGGTTTTTGACCGGGGTGTTGAGCTGAACCATGCGGTCCAGACAGTTCAACGGAATAGTGGACAGCTTTTTCCCGTCCTCCTGCACGAAGAATTCGCCCAAGGGAATATCCTCCCATTGCCGGTTTTCCTCATCCTTTTCGTCTGGGTTCAGCAGCAGCCCGACCCAGGCCAGAACTTGCGCATTCGCAAAAGATATATTGTCGTACCGCCGGTCGGTGTTTTCCAGTGCGAACGACAGGCTGTTGGAATAGGTGGCGCCCACATCCAGCGTGTCGGATGCGATGGAGGCCTCTTCAAAGGAAAAGGAACCCAGCGTCACATCGGCCTCGGTGAGTTCAAGGAGAGCGGATGCCGGGGTATTGTCGGAGGTGTTGTCCCCGGTCAGCAAGGAAGTGCTGTGTTCGGTGTCCGGAAGGATTTTCAGTTTCAGCCGCCAGGTGCGTGCGCAGTCCTTTACGGCGGATTTATATTCAGCAGAGGTGCTCACAGACATAGTTTTTTCTCCCCCCTTAATACTCGATCAGGGTGAACGAAATATCCCACAGGCTGCCTTCGCGTTCAACGGTATTGTCCAGCCGCACCAGCGAACAGGAGCGGCTCTGCACAAACATGTATGCGGTGGTATACAGGCCCTGCGTGGGATCGTAGGCTTCGTCGGTCGGATCGATGGTGGGGTCGAAAAATTTCACTTTGACCTTATTCGGCTTGCTCGCGAGCAGCACCGTGGTGGCGTCCGCACCGCCGACCCGCCAGGACAGGTTGATTTTTCTGACAAACTCTCTCACCCGGTTGCGAATCTGTACACCGCTCTCCGACACGGAGGAATCCGAAGAATCCAGATCATCCAGCGGAATTTCATACGTGAGCGGCGCAGGCATAAGCACATCATCGATCTCAATGAGGCGAATGGAATTGTCTTGCATATAGGTAACCTCCCTGTTATAATTGAAATGGAATTCTCATTAAGCGTACACGCCGTTGGTTTTCAGGAGGCGGCGCTGCTGGCTTTTGGTGATGTATTCGTCGAGCTGTTCGTTGCCGATGAATACTTTTACTACCGAGTTGGATCCGCCTTTTCCCAGGGCAGAGGATACCGCGCTATACACGCCGGCCGATACGGATTCGACAATCTGGTCGTTATTCATAACAGCGTTTCGACCACCGATGGTTCCGACCAGTTCCGGTCCAGCTTCACGGGCAATGAACATTTGGCCTTGGGTGGGGAATCCACCTTGCGCAAAAGTGGGCGGCGCAGCGGGAGCGGGAATATTGGGGATATCATCAATTAGCGGAATTTTGTTAATGCCGTTAATAATGTCATTAAGGGAATTCGTCATCCAACTGGTTAAGCGGCCGATAACGCCGACAACACTGTTGGCCATGTTTTTCATACCCTGAGGGATATCTTTCCATAGTTTTTCAAAATCGCTGCGAATCCCTTTCAGCAGATCCCCGGCATCGTTTTTGGTATTTTTCCACAAGCTCGTGTTTCCGGCATCTACCTGACTGCGCATATCAGAAAAACGAGTTTTTATT
>CAJKBW010000128.1 GCA_905198295.1 uncultured Oscillospiraceae bacterium
ATCGGCCGGCATCCTGCTTGCCTATTTTATATAACAGGAACGGAGGAACACCATGAAAAACAGGACAATCCTCGGCATTGTCTGTATTGTGCTAGCGGTAGCGGTGATGTTTGGCGCCGCCCCGCTGGTCAATACCCTGACGGCGGGAAAGGTAGAGATTGTGCGGTTCAGCCGGGACGTTCCCCAAGGGACGCGCATCACAGCAGATGACGTGGCGGTGGTTGAGGTAGGCAAAACCGGCCTGCAGGATAATGCCGTCAAAGAATTGGATGCAGTGGTCGGAAAGTATGCCGCCTGCGACATCAAGGCAGGGACAAATGTTCTCTCGTCCTATCTGGCGGATACAGCGGATACCGCCGATGATATTTTCCGCACCCTGGACGGAAGCAAGCAGGCCATGAGCATCACCATCGGCAGCTTTGCGGACGGCTTATCCGGCAAACTGAAAAACGGGGATATCGTCAGCGTTATTGTTACCCAGGAAAAGGAGACAGTTATCCCGGCCGAGCTGACCTACGTCAAGGTGATCACCACCACAACAGCAGAAGGGACGGACAAAGACGAGCTCCAGAAGAACGAGGACGGCACCTATGAGCTGCCCAGCACCGTGACCCTGCTGGTCAACCCGGCGCAGGCCACCCTGCTGGCGGGATATGAGTCGTCGGGAGAGATGCATCTGTCCCTGGTTTACCGCGGCGACGAAGCCACCGCCAATCAGTTCCTGCAGGCGCAGGAGAAGGTGTTCCAGACGGAGGTGGGGGCGGATGAGTAAACTCATCGCTGTGTGGGGCTCACCCAACAGTGGCAAAACCAGTTTTACAGTGAAGCTGGCGTCAGCGGTGTATGAGCGGTACAGCTCCACCGTGCTGGTGCTTTCCTGCGACGATACGACGCCCGCCCTGCCCTGCCTATTCCCCGGCTTTAAGGCCGACGAACTGTATTCGGTGGGAGCGCCGCTGTCCCAGACCGAGATCACCCAGCAGGCGGTCATCGACAGCATTGTCACCCAGAAGGGCAAGGTCAATCTGGGCTACCTGGGGTATAAGGACGGGGAGAACCGCTATACCTACCCGGCCTATGACGAGGGCAAGGCGAAGGAGCTGCTGGAGGTGCTCAAGAGCTTGGCCGATTATGTGCTCGTGGACTGCACCTCCAGCCTCGACAACGTCCTGGCTGCCACTGCCGTCAAAGAGGCGGATGAGGTGATCCGATTGGCGACCCCCAACCTGAAATCCATCGCCTTTTTCGCTTCCCAGCTTCCGCTGTATGCCGATCCCGTCTATCTGTGCGAGCGTCATATCCTGGGCCTCAACTGCACCGAGGCTGACTGCTATATGCCTGTCGAAGAAGCCAAATCCCATTTCAAGGAAATATCCTTTACCCTCCCGTACTGCCGGGAGATCCGGCAGCAGGGTATTGACGGGAAGCTGGCGGAACCGGTACACGATAAGAAGTACGCGGCAAAATTCAAAATGATTGCCGATAAAGTCGTATGATTGCCATCGTATCCGGACGGCTGGGGCCCGCACATCTGTTGCATTCGGTGAATAGCTATTCCAACCCTTGCGTGGTAGTAGTGCATTCCACCACCACAGCCGTTAACCTGACGCGGTCGATTTTCCGGAAGTAAGTCCGACCGTTCCATTCAGCAGAAGAAGAAGGGCATTTATGAAAGAATATATCTATCCGCAAAACCTGAAAGCCCAGGCGCAGCTCTGGCTATGGCGGCTCAAGGATCTGGCGGTCCTTGGCGCAGCCCTGCTGGTATCTGTACTGGCGCTGGCACAGATAAAAATTTTCCTGCCGCTGGCTCTTACGCTGGTTTTTGCCTTCCTGACCATGCGGTTTGAGGATACCAGCGTGCTGGACTATATCCGCCGGGCAGCGCGGTATTTTATCACCACCCAGCAGTCCTTTGTATGGAAACAACGGCGATAGGATTTTCCGAACAATTGTGCTGTAATAAACAGGAATGGGAAAGGGGGGACAGGGTATGGAAAATCGTTGCTATATCTGCTGCGACCTCAAGAGCTTTTACGCTTCGGTGGAATGCATCGAGCGCGGGCTCGATCCCATGTCCACCAACCTGGTGGTGGCGGATGAGCGGCGCACGGAGAAAACTATCTGCCTGGCGGTCTCCCCCTCCTTGAAAGCCTATGGCATCCCAGGCCGGGCGCGGCTTTTTTAGGTGGTGCAGCGTGTCAAAGAGGTCAACGCCGAGCGCCGAAGGAAAGCACCGGGGCGGCGGCTGGCTGGCTCTTCCTGGAACGATCCGGAGGTGCGGCGGTCGCCGGAGTTGGCGCTGGACTACATCGTGGTGCCGCCCCGCATGGCCCATTATATCGACTGGAGCACCCGCAAACGGCCATCCCGCTGGAGGATGTTCTCGCAATAGAGGGGGACTGCTTCCGCTGGCTGGAGGGCATAGAATAAAACGATTTAACCCCATTTAACCTCTTTACAAAAGTGGTTAAATGGGGTATACTATATCCATAAACCAAAGGAGGCGTTGGATATGGGACAGGACGAGATACGCAGGCAGATCGAAGAACTGGAGCGGCAGATCGCTGCCTTGCCGAAGGGCTCGGTGACCAAAAAGACCATCCATAACCACGTCTATTACTATCATCAATGGACAGAGGAAGGGCGAAAGAAAAGCCGGTATCTCCAGGGAGGGGAACGGGAAGCCCTGCAGGAGCAGATTGCCCGCCGCCGGAAGCTGCAGGCGCAAGTAAGGGAACTGAAAGCGAAAGCCCCCAAGCTGTCTGTCCCGCAGGCCAGCCCTCCCCGGTTTGAAACGAACGTCAGAACCGGCCGCCAGCTTCAGGCGATGGCAGGGAGCGTCCGCGGCTTTCACAAACGGGACATCTACGAACAGCTGGAACAGTATGTTTACGGCAAGGATCCAACCCGCGTCTGCGTGGTGTACGGCCTGCGTCGGACGGGAAAAACCACCATGCTGTTCCAGGCCATGGCCGGTATGCCGGCAGAGGATTTCTCGAAAACGGCGTATATAAAAGCGCGGCGCACCGATACGATGGCGATGATCAACCGCGACCTGGAAAGGCTGCAGGAGGCGGGCTTCCGGTATGTGTTCATCGACGAGGCCACGCTGATGGAAGATTTCATTGATTCGGCGGCGCTGTTCTCGGATGTATTCGTGCCGATGGGGCTGCGGATCGTGCTGTCCGGCACCGATTCGCTGGGCTTCTGGCTGGCGGAGGACGACGAGCTCTACGACCGGGTGCGGATGATCCACACCACCTATATCCCGTACCGGGAATACAGCCGCCTGCTGGGGATCGACAGCATCGATGAATACATCCGGTACGGCGGCACCTTCCGTATGGGGGAAACCGATTTTGACGACGAGGAACTGAAGTCGGACAACGCCTCCTTCCGGGATGACGAGAGCACCAGGCGGTATATCGACACCGCTATCTGCCGGAACATCCAGCATTCCCTGGCCTGCTACGAAAGGGGGAACCACTTCCGGCATCTGTATTCCCTGTATGAGGCGGGGGAACTGACCGGTGCCATCAACCGCATCATTGAGGACATGAACCATCGTTTCCTGCTTTCGGTGCTGACAAAGGATTTTGTGTCCGGCGACCTCGGGATAGCGGCCAGGAATCTCCGTAAGGAACGCGACCCGGCCAAAAGGACGGCTGTCCTGGACGCCATCGACGCGGAGGCCGTGACCAGGCGGCTTATGGAAATCCTGGACATCCGCAACAGCGAGGAACGGTCGGTGGGCATTACCCCGTCGCACGTCAAGGAAATCCAGTCGTATCTGAAAGCACTGGATTTGATTGTCAGCTGCCCGACGGAATATGCCGAGCCGGGCATCGAGCCGGAAGAACACATCCTGTTTACCCAGCCCGGTATGCGGTATTGCCAGGCACAGGCGCTTGTCCATTCCCTCATGAAGGATGAGACCTTCCTGAGCCGCAGCGAGCAGGAAAAAGCACAGGTTTCGGAACGCATCCTGGAAGAAGTGCGGGGCAGGATGATGGAGGACATCCTCCTGCTGGAATCCCTCAAAACACTGGGGGAGCGATACCGGGTGTTCAAGCTCCGGTTTGAGCGCGGCGAATTCGACATGGTGATCTACGATACCCAAGCGAACTGCTGCGCCGCTTATGAAATCAAGCACAGCAGCAAGGCCGTGCCCGAGCAGGCCAGGCACCTGCGGGATGAGGAAAAGTGCGCGCTGACCCGGCAGCGGTTTGGGGAACTGACCGGCCGGTATGTCCTGTATCTGGGGGAAGAAACAGACATGGACGGCATAGCTTATCGGAACGCCGAGCAGTTCCTCAAGCAGCTCCCCGCCTATTCTATGGGAGGGGACCCCACAGAGAAGGAACGGCCGGACTTTGGCCTTTCCCTATGACGCTATACGCAAGGCACCGCTGATTTTCAGCGGTGCTTTTTCATATCCGCATCCTGGTGAAAAGAACAAATCGATGGGAGACCGAGGATGCCATGAAAAAAGAAAATAATGAACTGACGCGGGCGGATATCGTTGTGGACCCGGAGATGGATTGGGACTGCGATACGCCGCAGGAACTGACGGTATATTTGGAGTCATGGTTTGACGTGGATAAAAAATTCGGCCTGCATATTCTGGACGAGTACGATACATGGCTGAATCTCTATGCCAAATTCAATGTGCAGGAAGATTCCCTGAGCCTTGAATATGAGGTGTCTCGGGATACTGGCGTAGCGGGTGCTGATGGCAAGTCGGCCTTTGAGTTGGCGCAGGAAAACGGCTATACCGGGACGGTTGAACAGTGGCTTGCTTCCCTTGTAGGCGTTAAAGGTGATAAGGGTGACAAAGGTGACACCGGAGCTACAGGAGCACAAGGTGAAAAAGGCGACAAGGGTGATACCGGTACGGCAGGTAAATCGGCGTATGACCTTGCTGTAGAGAATGGCTACACCGGTACAGCTGATGAATGGCTGGATTCCCTGATCGGCAAGACCGGAGCGCAGGGGGAGAAAGGCGACAAGGGCGATACCGGAGCAAAAGGTGACACTGGTGCGGCGGGTGCTGATGGAAAATCAGCGTATGACCTCGCTGTACAGCATGGTTATCAGGGAACCGAACTGGAATGGCTGGCTTCTTTGAAAGGAATTGCCGGTGAACAGGGAGAAAACGGCAAATCGGCGTATGAATTGGCTGTTGAAAATGGATTCAGCGGAAATCTGGCCGCATGGCTGGCTTCTCTCCACGGTGAGGACGGAGCAACTGGAGCCGCTGGTGCTGACGGCAAGTCGGCTTTTGAACTCTACAAGGAATCCAACCCCGAATATACCGGTACGCTGGAAGAATGGCTGGCTTCCCTTGTCGGAGCAAAAGGTGAAAAGGGTGACACCGGTGCGGCGGGTGCTGATGGAAAATCGGCGTATGAATTGGCCTGTGACGGCGGTTATCGTGGCACTGTGCAGGAATGGCTTGTCAGTCTGAAAGGTGCTGACGGCAAGTCTGCCTATGAGCTGGCGGTGGATAATGGCTATGTAGGTTCAGAAACCGCATGGCTGGCCTCACTGAAAGGTGAAAAAGGTGATACCGGAGAACAAGGCCCACAGGGAGCCGCTGGTGCAAAAGGTGAACAGGGTATTCAAGGCCCCAAAGGAGAAAAGGGTGATACCGGGGCGCAGGGTGAGAAAGGTGATACAGGCTCGGCTGGCCGTGGGATTTCCAAGATGGAGATTGTAGATGGGGAATTGATTGTGACCTATACAGATGGGACAACAGATAATTTAGGGGTTATTTATGACAAGATGGATGTCGAGTATCTTACTTTCACCATACTTTCGGATAATGCGGTCAGCGTAAAAATCAACGAAAGTTATAAAAATAGTGTTGAGAGTATCGTTATCCCGAAAGAATATAACGGTCGAGCTGTTACAACTATTGAGGACACGGGGTTTATAGACTGTTTGAATTTGAAAAAAATAAAAATTCCTGATTCAGTAGCTTCAATAGGGCGAGCGGCTTTTGTGCGCTGTACATCA
>CAJKBW010000129.1 GCA_905198295.1 uncultured Oscillospiraceae bacterium
GTTGCTTAAACAATTTTCTTTTTCAAATATTGTCTAACTTTTTGGGGTCACTTCATAGAGACCCTGCTGCGTTTTTTTATCGTTACACGCAGGTCATCAGCCAGCTTCTCGGTAGTGTTGTTGATGATTTTCATGGGCATCCTTCTTTTCCAAAAAGTGTACCTTCCTGTAAAATCGGTGTTTTTATAATCTTTTTTATTTTACCACGGATTCATGCGGATTTCCAGCACGGAATTGTGAACGATTTCGCTAATTCAAGAACGGTACGAGCTTTCACCGATAGTAACGAAAAGGTACACCTTTCTGTAAAATCGGGTGCTTACAACAATTTGGCCTTTTCGTAAATTTCTGCCCGGTAGCGGAATGTGGACAGCGGCATCCCACATTCCTTTGCCGCTGCCGTTCCTGTAATTTTCCCGGCTTTCCAGTTTTGATAGGCGCTGTGAAAACCAGCGGGCAACGGTTTCGGCGGTCTGCCAAAGCGGACGCCCCTTGCCTTTGCTGCGGCAATACCCTCGGCCTGCCGCTGGCGGATGTTGGTGCGCTCATTTTCCGCCACAAAGGAAAGTACCTGCAACACGATGTCGCTGAGAAAGGTGCCCATCAGATCTTTGCCCCGGCGGGTATCCAGCAGCGGCATATCCAGCACTACGATGTCGATGCCTTTCTCTTTCGTCAATATCCGCCACTGCTCCAAAATCTCCCCATAGTTCCTGCCCAGACGGTCGATGCTCTTGATGTAGAGCAGATCGTCCTTTTTCATTTTTCGCAGCAGGCGTTTGTATTGGGGTCGGTCAAAATCCTTGCCGGACTGCTTGTCCATGTAAATGTTTTTTTCCGGGACAGCAAGCTCCTGCAAAGCGATGCGCTGCCGGTCCTCGTTCTGGTCCTTGCTGCTAACCCGGATATATCCGTAAATAGTTCCCGCGATTTATCTCACCTCCCGGCGCTTTTGCCAAACAATGTCGTACCCCAGCACATCGGCCAGCTCCACAGCCTCGCCGTAGCGCAGGCTGCCGCGTTTCAGCTTGTCTGACAAGTTGGGAACGCTGCTGCTCCAACCGTATTCGTCGGCCAGAATTTCCACAGCTTCGCTCATGGTCATGCCAGCCCGGATAATATAGGACTTGATTTCGTTTCGGTAAATCTCTTTGTTTCTCATGGCTTATGCCCTCCTTTTTTCGTTTGCTTGGCAGTGAAGCCGGTGCGCTGGTACGTGTATCGAGTTCATCATTAGGCAAATGATGATGGTTTGCGAATAACTGTTTTCTCCGCTCTTTGTGAAGCCCTGCTCACACAGGGCAAGGTTCAGCTTCACCGTTTCGCGTGGATTTTCGCGGGTTGGAATAATCACACGCCAGACAGCGTACCCTCTTCGCTATCCGGTGTATCGTGCTTTAATGGCGTTATCAATATGAAAACGCCGGATTTTTCGCTGTTTTCACTTCCTTTGAAAATATCGCTGTATTTTTGCCGCTCTTTCCGAATGCCGTTCCTGCCCCTGGCTTTTCAGCGGCGTATTCCGGCATTGGCACGCTCTCCCGTGCTTTCAAACACATGGGGTCATGGCGCTGCTTCCCCTGCCGGGGGTATCCCATTCGGACGGTCATGTAATTTTCAAGGTGCTGTTGCCTCCCGACAAGTACAGTTTAACGAAAAATCGGGCCTGTTCCCGTATATCCAAGAGGTTGGAAAAAGGGTGCGAAAAGCGGAAATTTCCACGCTTATAGAAATCTGTGCTATAATGGGAAGCAGAACGAGAGGGGGCGCGGATATGAATATCAAACTGACGATCCCGGAGCGGCTTAAAGATTTGCGGACAGAGCGCAACCTGATACTGGAACAGCTTTCCGAGGCAACAGGCATTTCCCGCGCCGCCCTCGGCAAATATGAGGCGGACGATTTCAAGGACATCAGCCCGTTCAGCATCGCGGCGCTGGCAAAGTTTTATGGGGTATCCGCCGATTACTTGATGGGATTGACAGAAAGAAAAAATCACCCAAACACAGAGCTGGATGCTCTGCATTTGGGTGACGATGCGATTGAAGTATTGAAGGCGGGGCAATTCAATCACCGGCTGCTGTCGGAGCTGATTTGCCACAAAGATTTTCAGCGGTTGATGCTGGATGCAGAAATTTATGTTGACCGTATCGCGGATATGCGGATCAACGACATGAACACTGTGCTGGAGGCCGTGCGTCAAATGGTGCTGTCCAAGCGAGAGGATAGTGCCAACGATCTCTATCTCCGCACGCTGGAATTGGCGCAGGTGCCGGAGGAAGAATACTTCAGCCATGTGGTTTCGGATGACCTGAACGAAATACTCCGCGATATTCGGGAAGCCCACAAGACCGACAGCACAACGGCAGACGAGCCGTCCGCCGCAGCACAAGTACAGCAGCAGTTACAGACTGCCATGAACTTTGAAGGCAGCAGCGACGAAAAGAAGGCGCGGGCACTCTTGGCCACACTCGGCATTGACTACGATGCCATCACCAAAGAGCAGTTTGTCAATCTGATTGAGGTGCTGCGGCTGTCCAAGCACATGAAAAACCCCATAAATCGGCGCGGCAAAAGCAACATGACACACGGAAAAGGGAAAAGGAAGCGTAAATAGGCAAGAAAATACGCCGTATCCAGCAAAATCTGCTGAATACGGCGTATTTATTCGTTACCCAATCCTGCCTGACAGATGCCATAATTGTAATTCTTTCAAATTACTTTCTTATGAGCACCCACAGAATCTGCGGGGGCGTTTTGTCGTTGTGGTTCAGGAGACCCGCTGCCCGGTCATGGTCTGGGTGACGATGCTCTCCATCATGTCGGCGGTCAGCTGACCGGTCACATAGCCGAAGACGTTGCCCTCGGTGTCGATCATGAAGGTGGTCGGGAAGGCGGAAATGCCGTAGGCGCTGAGCACATCGCCGGTGGTGTCCATGACCACCGGGAAGGTGTAGCCGTTGTCCGACAGGAATCCGCTGACCTCGTCGATGCTGCCGTCCACGGCGCGGGGATTTTCGGCGCTGCTGGGGTTGGCGACGCCCAGCACGATCAGGTCCTCGCCGTTGCTGCCGTAAGACTCATAGAGCGACTGGATCTCGGGCATCTCGCTCTGGCAGGGGCCGCACCAGGTGGCCCAGAAGTTCAGGAACACCGTCTTGCCGCGGTATTCCGACAGGGTGTGTTCCTCGCCGTACTGGTCCACCAGCGTGAAGTCGGGGGCCGGGATGGCGTCGGGGTCGGTCTCGGGCTCCTCGGTGGGAGCGGGCGTGGCGGTGACCTGGGGCGCCGCACCGGACGAGGCCGACGGACTGCCGCCCGTCTGGGACAGCACCCCGCTGAGCCGCCCGGTGAAGCCGGTCAGCGTCATCAGACCCATCAGGATCAGCAGGACGGCGCCGATGCGGGTGGTATACCGCACGACGTTGTGGTATTTTTTGAAAAGGTCCAGCACGGTGCCGGTGAACAGTCCCACCAGCAGGAAGGGAATCACAAAGCCGAGGGTGTACACCCCGATGAGCAAAAATCCCCGCTCGGGCGCGCTGGAGGCCATGAGCAGCACGCCGGACAGCGCCGGACCCACGCAGGGCGTCCAGGCAAAGCTGAAGGTAAAGCCGAGGAGCAGCGCGGTCAGGGGGTTCATGGCCAGCCGGTTGAGGGGCAGATGGAAGCGGTGTTCGCTGTCCATCGCGCTGCTGCGGCCAAAGATGCCCAGCTGGTACAGGCCGAACACCAGGATCAGCACGCCGCTGCACCGGGTGAACAGGGTGCGGTTGCCGCTGAAGAAGCGGCCCAGCGCCGTGAAGCCCATGCCGAGCAGGAAGAAGGCGAAGCTGATGCCCAGCACAAAGAACAGGGTGTTGACCAGCACGCGGCGACGCGGATAGCGGATGGTGCCGTCCGGCTGCACCGCCGCCGTTCCGCCGGCCAGATACCCGATATACAGCGGGATGAGGGGCAGCACGCAGGGGGAAAAGACGCTGAGCAGCCCCTGCAGGAAAACGGTCACCGCCGAGATGCCGACGGACAGATCAAATC
Source organism: uncultured Oscillospiraceae bacterium (assembly GCA_905198295.1). Lineage (GTDB taxonomy): Bacteria > Bacillota > Clostridia > Oscillospirales > Acutalibacteraceae > UMGS1591. Next base: position 4,039 of record CAJKBW010000129.1, read on the forward strand.
CCATCTGTCAACTCCTGTTCCGCCGCAAAGAGCGGCTTGCCCGCAAAAAGACGGTCCTCGATATCGGCGATGGTCACACCGGCCAGACGGCGGCGGCAGCCGGCGTCGAGATCGGCATAGATCTCATCCATCACGCCGGCCATGCCGGCACAGATGGCGCAGTTGCGGTCGGCGGCGCCGCTGTGCCAGCCGGACTCCACAAAGGCGGTGTCCACGGCGGCCGCCACCCGGTCCAGCGTGAGCTCGGCGGGGGGAACCTGGGGGCAGAAACCGCCCTCACTTCCCTCCCGGGCGCCCACCAGGCCGGCCTTTTTCAGGCGGGCCATGACCTTGCGCACCCGCGCCGCGTTGGTACAGATGTTGTCGGCCAGCGCATCGCTGGAGAGCGTGCAGCCCTTGACGCTCAGATACACCAGCGCATGGACCGCCACGCTGAAATCGCTCTTCATGCCGTTCCTCCCGTTGCGTACCGGGAAGCGGCGTCACGCCCGGTTCCCGGCCAGATATTCCTCGATATAATGTGCGGCAACGGCACCGTCCGCGGCGGCTGTCAGGATCTGACGGACCGGTTTGCGGCGCACGTCGCCCACCGCGTAGACGCCGGGCAGCGATGTCCGGGTGGTCTCGTCGGCGATCAGGTAGCCCGCCTCGTCGGTTTCGAGCTGCCCGCGGAACAGAGCGGTCTCGGGCCGGCGCCCGACGGCGACAAACAGGCCGTCCACCGGCAGGGTGCTTTCCTCCCCCGTGACCTTGTTGCGCAGGACCAGGCCGGTGAGCCGGTCATCGCCCTGCAGCGCCTTGACCTCGGTGTTCCATACAATATTTACACCATTTTCCCGGAGCTTGTCAAGGTAAACGGCAGAGGCCCGCAGCGCGTCCCGCCGATGGATCAGCGTCACACGCCCGGCCAGCCGGGCCAGCGTCAGGGCATCGCCGACGGCGGTGTTGCCGCCGCCCACGATCGCCACTTCCCGCCCGCGGTAGAGCATCCCGTCGCAGGTGGCGCAGTAGCTCACCCCGCGGCCCCGCAGAGCCGCCTCGCCGGGGACGCCCAGTTCCCGGGCTTCGGCGCCGGTGGCCACCACCACCGTGCGCCCCAGGAAGGTGCCGCGGTCGGTCTCCACCCGCTTGGGGGACTCGGTCAGCGCAACCTCGCGGACTTCGGCCAGCACCGTCCGGGCGCCGAAGCGCTGGGCCTGGCGCTGCATCTTCTCGCCCAGTTCAAACCCGTCCACCCCGTCCTCAAAGCCGGGGTAATTCTCCACCGTGCCGGTGGTGGCCATCTGGCCGCCGGCGGAGAGCCGCTCCAGCACCAGGACCGACAGACCTGCCCGCGCCGCATAGAGCGCGGCCGTGTAGCCGCCGGGTCCCCCGCCGAGCACCAGTACATCAACCGCGTTGTTCATGGCTGCCTCCTTGTCTTACAGTACGCCGTTGGCCGACAGATATTCCCGGATGTCTGCCTGGGAACGCGGTCCCACAAAGGGCCGGCCCAGCAGGCGGCCGTCCTTGAACAGCAGCAGCGTGGGGATGGTGTTGACGCCGAACCGTGCGGCGACATCCGGCGCGTCGTCCACATTGACGCCGGCAACCCGGATGCGGCCGTCCAGCTCATCGGCCAGCGCTTCAACGGCCGGGGCGATCCGGCGGCAGTAGCCGCACCACGGCGCCCACAGATCCACGAGGGTCACACCGTTGGCGATGGTCTGGTCAAAATTGGCGGAAGTCAGAGGATTCTTATTCATAATACTTCTCCTTTATATATAAGGTAGGTGTTCGGATTTTTGC
>CAJKBW010000130.1 GCA_905198295.1 uncultured Oscillospiraceae bacterium
GGCCATGCTTTAGCATGGCCGCCCTTCCGCTGTCTCTATTCAGGCGGTGCCGGATTATTTGTAAACCAGCTCGGAAATGCTCTCATCCTTGAGCAGCTCGGCATTGTACCATTTGGCACCGGTATCGATGACGTCACTCTCTGCCGCCTCGCCCTTTATGGCCTTTGCCGCCAGCTCGACCGCTTTATAGCCGATCTGGTACGGATCCTGGGTGACCGCACCGTAGAACCAGCCTTTTTCCACCGCCGTACGCTGGGTAGCGCCCGCATCGAAGCCGATGGCGATGACATCCTTGTACTTTCCGGAATCCGCGAAATCCTGGCCGTCGTTGGAGGCGGAGAGGATACCGCCCGCGGCGTTTTCATTGGAGCCGTAGATAGCCGCCGGATTATCCTTCAGCAGGGCTTCAGCGCCGGTCTTCATGTCTGCCGCGGAGGTGGTCGCCGGCACATTGACCTTAATGGTCACCTTTGCCGTGCCGTCCGCTGCTTTCTTATACTTGTCATGGCCGGTAACTTCCACCGCACCGGCAAACCCTTCCATCGCTTCAATCTTCTTGGTCAGTGTCTCGATGAATCCAGCGGTGCGCTGGATGATGGAATCGGACGTCGCGTCCTGCGAGAGGACCGCAACGGTAACGCTGCCGGCCTTCAGCTTCGCCTGAAAGTCCGCGTTCGCAAACAGCTGCTCGGCGGCAATAGCGGCGGCGGCATAGTTGTCAGTCGAAGCGGTCGCATAAATCGAACCTTCAGGCGCATTCGGCACACCGGAGTCAAAACCAATCACCGGGATGCCTTTATTCTTGCAGTCGTTGAGCTGATCGAGCACCGATTCGGTATCCAGCGCCGCCAGACAGATCGCCTTCGGATTCTTCGTCATAGCATTGTTGAGCATGTTGACCTGCTCATTGATATCGCTCTCGGTAGGCGGCCCGTCAAAGGTGATTTCCACACCATAATCCTTGGCTGCCTGCTCGGCGCCCTTTTTGACAACCTGCCAGAACTGGTGCTGGAACCCCTTCGACACCACAGCAACATAAGGCTTGCTTTCCCCCTTGCTGCAGGCGGTGAACGACGCCAGCATGGCGACGGCTGCGGATACGGCAAAGATTTTACGGAATTTCATGGTAATTTCTCCTCCTTATTCTATGGTTTTATCGCTCGCCGGACATATCGTCCAGCGGTCCTGCCCCAAAAATCAGGATTTCTTAACAGCGTTCGCTTTCCGGTTGCGGTAATTATCCAGCAGTACCGCAAGAATCACGACCAGGCCGGTGAAGAAGGTCTGGAAATGCCCCTGCAGATTCATGGACATGAGTCCCTGATTGAGCACACTCATCAGCAGCGCGCCGATCAACGTGCCGGACATGGTGCCGATCCCGCCGGCCATCGACGTACCGCCGATGATAACCGCCGCAATTGCTTTCATTTCCAGCCCGTTGCCGGTGCCGGGGATGATGCTTGTGTAGGATGCGGCATACACGATGGCCGCCAGACCGCAGAAAGCGCCGCAGATGGTGTAAATCAGGGTTTTCCAGTTGACCACATTGACGCCGGATAGCCGGACGGCCTCTTCGTTGGAACCGATCGCATAGGTATATCGTCCGAGCCGGGTCTTATTCAGCAGGAACAGCGCGATGACAAAAAAGATGGCCATGTAAATCAGACCGGTTGGAAAACCGTTTGCGGTTTTGAAAAACAGGGTTTTGTACCACCCGTCAGCCGCCGACGAGTTGGGATAACGCTGGGTTTCCACCTTGGTGATGATCGATCCGAGCCCCTGCGTCATCATCATCACACCCAGCGTGGCGATAAAGGGCGGCAGCTTCAGGCGGGCAATCAGGATACCGTTGATAAAGCCGAACAGCGTGGCGATAAGCACCACCGCAATCAGGCATACCCACATCGGCAAACCGTTCTTATACAGATAGCCACCGATCAGCGCCGAGCACATCATATTGGTACCGATCGACAGATCGATGCCGCCGCTGATGATGACAAAGGTGATGCCAAAGGCCATAAACGCCACATAATAGGTCGAGTCCAGAATATTAACCGCGGTGGCTTTCGAGAAAAAGCCATTGCCGAATATACAGAAAAACACATAGAGGATGATCAGAACTCCAAGGGCCAGCAGCTTCTGCAGCCCCATGGAACGGATACGCTTCTGCCGTTCTTCAATCGGATTTCCCTTTGTCATGTCACTTACCTCCCGTCATGCCTTCGCGCATTGTCGCGTATTTCATAATGACTTCCTGACTCGCTTCACTGATATCGAGCACACCGGTTATGCGGCCTTCGCACATACAGATCACCCGGTCGCTCATGCGCAGCACCTCCTGCAGCTCAGAGGAAATCATGATGATGGCCTTCCCCTCATGGGCAAGCTCGTTCATCAGCTTGTAGATCTCGCTTTTCGCGCCCACGTCGATGCCGCGGGTCGGTTCGTCAAAGATCAGCACATCGCAGTTGCGCACCAGCCATTTGGCAATAATCACCTTCTGCTGGTTGCCGCCGGAAAGATTCCGGATGAGCTGCGCGGTCGAAGGGGTTTTTATATTGATTTTCTGAATATACTCTTCTGTGACAGCCTTGATCTTCCGGCCGCTGACCACACCCGCGGTGGAAAACTCCTCCAAATCGGCCAGAACGGTGTTGTCCGCGACCGAAAGGCCGACCGCCAGGCCATACCGCTTACGGTCTTCGGAAAGATAACCGATGCCGTTGTGCACGGCATCCTTCGGACTGCGGATATGGACCGGCTGACCATTTTTGAGGATTTCTCCCGCCGTATGCGGATCGGCGCCGAAGAGCAGACGGGCCACCTCAGTGCGCCCGGCCCCCATCAGACCGGCAAAGCCCAGAATTTCCCCTTTATGCAGCTGGAAGGAAATATCCCGCACATCTTTGGAACACAGACCGCGCGCCTCCAGCACCACCGGCGCATCGGCCGGCACCATATTGACCGTTTTGGGCTCCTCGTAAATTGTGCGTCCGACCATCGCGTGGATAATCTCGTCAAGGGTGGTCTCCGCGGTATTCATGGTTTTGACGTATTCCCCGTCCCGCATAACCGTGATGCGATCGGTGATCTCCATAATCTCATCCATACGGTGGGAGATATACACCATCGTAACGCCGCGTTCCTTGAGGTGACGCATCGTTTTGAACAGCTCGGAAATCTCCGCTTCTGTCAGCGCCGCACTCGGCTCGTCGAGGATCAGAATCGATGAATCAAAGGACAGCGCTTTGGAGATTTCCACCATCTGCTGCTTGCCGACCGTCAGGCTGCCGACCTTGTCCTCCGGCGAAAACTGCAGGTTCAGATGGTCGAACAGTTCCTGCGTTCTGCGGTTGATTTCCTTATCGTTGAGCAGGAAGCCCTTGCTTTCCCTCCCGATAAAGATGTTCTGCGCGGCAGTCAGGTGATTCATCAGATTCAGCTCCTGATGAACAATTGAGATGCCTGCCTCCTGCGCTTCCTTGGGATCCCGAAAGCAAACCGGTTTGCCGTTGTAGAGGATTTCGCCTGCATCGGCCTTATGTATGCCGGTCAGCACCTTCATCAGGGTGGACTTTCCGGCGCCGTTTTCGCCGACAAGCGCATGAACCTCTCCCCGGCGCAGTTCCAGATTGCATTTCTTCAGTGCATGCACCCCCTGAAACCGCTTGTCAATGCCGATCATCTGCAGTACTACCGGCGCCTGCTCCGGCGGCGCAGCGGCCGGCTTTTCCATGGTCATGCCCGTATTCACAGCAGCACCCCCTAAAAAATGATGGAAACCGCGGAGAAGCCTGACAGCCGGCTTCCCCATCCGGATTACACTCTCAGTATAGAAAGGCGCAGACAAATTTGCCATAGAAAAACTTCCACAAAAAGTTGAAATTATTACACTATGACGGACGCACGCTTGCACAATGCTCTTTTTTCCTGTAATATAGTCTTACATCAAAACTTACATCAAAAAAGTCCGGATGAAGCCAACCGGCTTCTGCCTGCCGGACAGGAGCCGTCAGCGCTGCTGTATCCGCTTCCCACTGCGCGTGCCTTTTTGCCATGGAAAAGCCATCACTTTCTGGCAGGCAGAAGTCCCAAAAAGCGGTGCAGGCCGACCTGCACTCGAGCAGCCCGTGTCCAATTCCCCTTGTTCTGAAAAGATACGCGTTTTCAGAGAAAATTCCCAATCGCGCCAACAGGAGGCTGCCTTTATGTATCGCATTTTACTTGCCGAAGACGAACAGAATATGCTCAACGCCATGCTTCAGGCCACACCGTGGCAGGAATGCGGCTTCGATTCCCCCTATCCCTGCAGCAATGGCCAGGAAGCCATCGACGCACTCAAAGCCGGTCTGCGGCCAGATCTGGTGATTACCGACATCTGCATGCCAGTAGCCGACGGCCTGGTACTGGCCGCGTACGTTCGGGAACATCTGCCGGATACCATGGTGGTCATCCTCAGCGGCTATGACGATTTTCAATATGCACAGCAGGCCCTGCGGCTGCAGGTCTACGAATATATCCTCAAACCTTTTACGCCTAAACAGCTTTGTGAGCTGCTCGACCGGCTGCGGCGGGAGATCACCCGGCGCAGGGACGGAGATGAAACCACGCGGCTGATTGTGCAGCACCATTTTCTCAACCGCCTGATCACGCAGACCTCCACCCCCGAGCTGATCGCGGAACACGCCCGGCTGCACGGCATCGAGCTGCGAGCGCCATACTACGCAGTCGCCTCACTGGATCCGGATCTGCCGGTACCGGCTTCACCCGCGGAAACGGCGGCGCGGGACTGCCTGCGGTACGGCCTGTACAATGTCTGCGAGGAGCTGCTGCGCGGCCGGGAAGACAGTCAGGTATTTCAGGGCCGCTTTGGGGTTACCAAGCTGCTCGTCGGCGGCGAAACGGCGGCCGGCTGCGCGGACACCCTGCAGGCCCAGGCTGCACAGCTGATTGAGCGCGCGTCCGATTGCCTGGAATGCACTGTATCCGCAGGAATCGGCCAGCCGGTCCGCTCCACGGCGGAAATTGTCCGGTCGCATGAGCACAGCCGCGAGGCGCTGGAACAGCGCTTTTACCGGGGGGACGGCGCTCTCATTTTCTGGAAGGACGGCGGTTTTCCGAGTGAACGGCTGACTGCTATCGGCCCCTACGAAGAGCGGCTGCTTTCCGCACTGCGGCACGCAGAACGGGAAGATGCCTGCACCGTAATCCGTCAGCTTGCCGGACGCATGGCAGACATGCGCATCCCGCCGGCCGACTGCTGCTCCCACATGCGGCACCTGCTGTCCCGCGCCGTCAGTACAGCGGAAGAGCTGACCAACGGCCACTCGCTGTCCGACGAGGCGCAGCAGGCAGCTCAGCTGGACACCCGCCACTGCGTCACGCTGCCGCAGCTCACGCAGGATGCGCTGCGTCTGTGCGGACGGCTGTTTGACGCCCTGCGCGAGGCTTCCACAGACGCAGCCGCACTGCAGGTGCGCCGTGCACAGGCGTATATCCGGGAAAGGTATGCTGATCCGGAACTGTCCCTCAACGACATCACCTCCTATCTGGCGGTCAGCACCAGCTATTTCAGCACCCTCTTCAAAGGCGGAACCGGCATGACCTTTCTCGAATATCTCACCGGCGTCCGCATGGAAAAGGCAAGGGAAATCCTGACCTTCACCGATCTGCGCTCCTGTGAGATCGCAGAAAAGATCGGTTTTTCGGATCCGCACTATTTCAGTGCCGCGTTTAAGCGGGCGACCGGCCTGACCCCGCGGGAATACCGGGAACGCAGCCGGCGGGAGAC
>CAJKBW010000131.1 GCA_905198295.1 uncultured Oscillospiraceae bacterium
TTCGGGCCGGTGACACCAAAATGATTGTTAACAACGACAGTTTTGAGCAGAGGGAAAGCGAAGCCTATTCAAAACTGGAAAAACTGATTGCTGAAAAATGTGGGGAAGAAAGAGATAGCATCATTGACCAAATCAACACGTATTCATGCGTAATTGAGGAAATTTATTTTAATCTGGGGATGAAAGCCGGTGTCGTCCTTCATAACAAACTAACGGATAATTTTGAAACCGACATATGACAATCACTGTTTCTGTTTAGAAGCGAAACTGGCCAAGCCGCAGGACGAGCTCGACAACGTGGGAAACTTCCTTGCCATTGTTGACCGCTATCTGGAAATTCCGGAACTGACGCCGGAAATCCTGCGGGAGTTTGTTCATCACATTACGGTGCATGAGCGTGACGGCACTTACAAGAAAAAGTTTTACACGCAGAAAATCAACGTCTATTTCAATTACATTGGCATAATTGAATGAAGGGCATATCCAAAGATATGCCCTTCATCCTAAATCTACTATACATCCTTATTCCGCCGGGGCGTTACCCCGGCTGTTTTTCGCCACCGCTTACAGCAGCACTTCCTTAACCTGCTCCAGATTCTTGCGGAGGGCAACATGCTGCGGGCAGACTATTTCACAGAACGTTAATCTTACTTAATCTTCTTTTATGGCAAACGCCGCGGTGCGGCATCAGCATCAGCATCTGCCCACCCGGCTTTCCACATCAGGACACCGTGTGTACAGTCAGGCAGCCTGCCGTTTTACCGAATATCGTACACGCTTTTTAAGCGCAGCGCCTTGAGCAGTTCCTCCGCGCTGAGGTCTGTGACCCCATGAACCGTTATCCCTTCCGGTGTGGTAATATCCATGTAATTGTCGCTGAGCACGATATCGTACGGATCAAAATCTATCTCTACCGCCCTCGCAAACACATCCGAAGAGATGTGGATGAATATCTCGTTTCCTTTTCTCTCCAAAGACACCGAAAAATCCGGATTCTGGAAACGATACCGTTTGGGCAGCGCAAACAAAAGCGCCTGTGAGGACAAGCGGTTCCCCTGCGCGTCAAACAATGCATAAGACAGGAAGCGTTCCCCTTCATACCCCTGGAGATACGTCCGCAAATCCAGTGTTTGCATATCCCTGGCGGACAGAGCATCGACCGTGCAGTCAATCGTTCCGCGGTGCAGCTCCCGCAACCAATTATCTTTTATGGCATATTCGATCCGTCCATGAAATTCCCGCATCGTTTCATTGGAAACGTTCAGCACCACGTTGAACCCATCCTCATGCGCGGACAGGAGAATCGGGGCAAAAAAACGTTTTGCCGCATAATGCAGCGCTTTCCAGCGGCCAAAATAGTCTACCGAAGACCAGGAAGCTACCGGCCAGCAGTCATTCAGCTGCCAGTAGGTCGCCCCCATGCATCTCCCGCGGAAACGCCGCATATGTTCCACGCCATAGCGGATAGCATCCGCCTGAATAACCTGAGAAGCATAGATCAGGCTTTCCATATTTGAAGCATACAGATAATTGCCGGCCATGTTGGTCAGAATCCGTGTGTTTCCGGAATTGCATTTCTGATGGCTTTCCATCACCGGCGAAAAGGGATTCTGCTCATCCTCGCGAGCAAATGTCCGGATGGTTTTTCGGCTTGGGAAGGATTCAAATCCGAATTCCGAACAGAAGCGGAAATAGTGCTTTCGGTATTCGGTGTACGGCCTGTCGCCAAGCCATACATCCCAAAAATGGCTGTCTCCCCGATTCTCGCTGTTCGGGTCATCCAGCCCGCCGCCCGAAGAAGGGGACGACGGCCAGTAAAACACATCGGGTGCATATTTTTCACAGGCATCCGGAATCAGCTTCTCATAAAGGCGGAGATAATCGGTACGAATCAGCTCGTTCGTACAAATCCCCCATTCCTTCACGCCCCATTCCATTTCATTATTGCCGCACAGCAGACCAAGCGACGCATGATGCCGGATCCGCCGCATATTGTCCCGCAGTTCCGCTTCGATGTTCTGTTCAAAGCGTTCGGTCAGATGGATATTCACACAGGCAAACATAAAATCCTGCCATACCAAAATACCGTACTCGTCACACAAATCGAAAAAGTCATCCTCCGGATAGTATCCGCCGCCCCAAACCCGCAAAGTATTGTAGTTTGCGGCAACGCAGTTTTGGATCAGTTTTTCGGTACGCGTCCGGTTGATCCGGGACAGGACATTATCCTGTGGAATATAGTCAGCGCCCATGGAAAAGATCTTGTACCCGTTGACCACAAAGCAGAATTCTTCACCATATTGATCTTCTTTTGTGCTCACCGTCACTGTGCGCAGACCGATGCGTTTCTCCACCCTGCCGAACGCACCCGCTTCTACCACCAGTGTATACAGGGGCTGTCCGCCATAACCGTTTGGCCACCAGAGCTGCGGTGCCTCGATGGAGAGTACGGCCTCCCCCTGTGCAAAAGCCGCACGAGCAACCACTTCCCCGGAAAATTCCAGCCGTGCTTCTGCCGGAATGCCGTTCAGATCCCCCTGTCCCTCCAGCAGCATTTCCAGCTCCACCGTGCCGTCATCCCGGTGCCGCTGATGAATATCCACATTCTCCAGCAGCGCATCAGCAAAAGCCACCAGCTCCACCCGGCGGAAAATCCCCATATCCGGCAGACGGGGACCCCAATCCCAGCCAAACATGTAGGAAGCCTTGCGGATATGCGGGACGCCATACATGGTCCCGCCACCCGCCCACAGCTTACGGCGCTGGTGTGCCGCCTCAATAAACCGTGTGGGAGAAGCAAAATGCAGCAAGAGAAAATTTTCTCCTGCCCGCAGAAGGCTACCGACCTCAAAGACAAACGTGCGATGCATATTGTCCACACTGGCCAGCTTTTTTCCGTTGAGTGTAATCGTACACAATGTATCCAATCCGTAAAACTTCAGCTGTACATGGTTTTGATGCAGCAGTTCCTCACCGACGGCAAAGCGCGTATAAAATTCGCAGTCCTTTCCGGACAGCTCGGTTGCCGCATACTCATTCATCCCCACATGCGGATCATCCATCCAGTTATTTTGGAGCAGCACACTATACAGCGAACAGGGACTTTCACAGGGGACATCCCGATGTTCCTCATAATTCATAAACCAGTTTTTCAGTTCCATTTAGTCACCCTTCTTCCTCTTTTTACAGCATATCAGCGCACCAGCAGGATATCCAACTGTTCACGGCCGTCCAGCCATGACCACGGCACCAAATCATCCGGACATTTCTGTCCCTGCACAAAAAGCCCTTTGTCTTCGCCGGACGACCGCCGCATTTCAATACGGCAATGGGTTTGGCGGCACATTCGTTCCACCCGGAAGCCCGCCCAGTTATCCGGCACCTGCGGATCTATCCGCAGCCCCTCATAATCCGGGCGCACCCCCAAAATATACTGCGTCGCAGCTACATACATCCACGAGGCCGTACCAGTCAACCAGGAATTAACGCAGGCTCCCGCGCGTTCGTGCGGCGGCGCAAGCATGGTCTGCGCATACACATACGGTTCGGTCATCCAGCGCTCAGCCTGTCGGTTCCGCCGTACAGGCAGACTTCCCGCATAGCAGCGGAAAGCCTCCTCCGCCCGTCCGAGCAAGGCCAGCGCGATAATTGCCCAGGTATTGGAGTGGAAAAATATCCCGCCGTTTTCGCGCGCCCCCGCCGTAAAGAGATAGTAACCTTTTTCTTGCCGGTCAAAACCGCTGGATGCCGGCGTGTGCGTCAGAAGCCCCTGCGGGGTATACAGGTACTTCATCACCTGATCCATCGCCAAATTGGCCTGTCCTGCGTCCGGCAGACGGGAGAGTACGCTCCATGACTGGGGATTAAGATACAGCCGGTTCCATTCGTCCTCATGTGTGCCGTACTTTTCCCCTTCGGGGGTAAACGCCCGCAGAAACCATTGTCCATCCCATACCGTCGGCAGTTTTCCCCGGCAGTATTCATACGCCTTCCGAATCGGCCCGCTGCGTTCCTCCCTATTGGTATGTCGGTACAATTTCAACAATTCATAGGCGGCATGAGCCAGCTGAAAAAACACAAAGACGCTTTCCGCGCCGCCGGTGCCGCCGCGGTTCATCGGCGCAAGGCTGTCGTTCCAGTCCGATGCCAGCATATCCGGAATGCCGTGCCGGCCAAGATGCGCCATGGTAAAGGCGATCCCTCTCTCCAGATGCTCCAATACCGTTCCGTCACCGCCGTCGGCATAGGCGATCCTCTCCTCCAAAAAACCGACGTCACCGGTTTCCCGGATATAGCTGCACACTGAAAACACCGACCACAGATGGTCGTCGCTTCTTCCTCCGCCGACCGCTTCCCCGGTGGCAGGATAATACACGCTGTGTGCGCTGCCATCGTTTTTCTGGATCGAAAGCAATAGCTTAATCCGTTGTGCGGCCGCCGGGGCATCTGCATGCAGAATACCGAGCACATCCTGCATGCTGTCGCGGAAACCGAAACCGCGATCCACCCCGCGTTCGTATAAGCTGATAAAGCGCGACCAGTCAAACGTGGTCTTGGCCTGATAGGCATGCCACAGGTTGAGCATCGTATTCATGTCCCCGCAGGGAGTCTCCACCTGCTGCCGGCTGCAATAAGCAGACCAGTATTCTCTAAGCGTCTGCAGCCCCGTTCTCTGCGTCGCAGGGGAAAAGGCATCGGCAATTTGTCCCGCGATTTCCTCCCGGCGTTCAGCAGCTCCGAGTGTATAATGGAACCTCCTGCTTTCGCCGGGGGACAGCGGAACCGGGGACGAGAGCACACCTACGCAATTATCGGAATGCATGGCGCTGTTGGAGCATTGCCCGGCTTCCAGCACCTGTGGGCAGCTCTCATCCCGATAGCTGCCGATAAAGCTTTTCAGGCTGCAGTCATAACCATCCACCGGCAGATCGGCGGCGATGTAGTCGTACATCGGCACACCCGTCAGCTGCTCCGCAACCGTATCCACCACAATACGATCGGTGTCAAAATCCGCCATAAGTGCCATGCAGGGCCAATGACAGAGCATGTCATACCGGGCATCATTCCAGCTGAATTCCACATAGGAAAACACCCGCAGGCGCCGCGGACGGTCCGAAAGGTTGCGCATGGTGACCTGCCAGAGCTCATAGCGTTTCCCCAGCGGCACATAATAGAGGATTTCGGTTTCTATGTCCGCATACACACCGGTAATTCTGGTATATCCGAGCCCGTGACGGCACTCATAATGTTGCATCTCACGCATCACCGGCTGCCAGGTGGGCGACCAGTACTCACCTGTTTCCTCATCGCGGATATACAGATACCGCCCCGGACGATCGATGGGCTGGTTATTGAACTTATACCGTGTTACCCGGCGGTTCGAAGGATCCCCGTCAAAGCAAAGCCCGCCGCCGGTATTCGAGATAATGCCGCCGAACCCGTTGCCGCCCAGGTAGTTGATCCACGGTGTCGGTGTATCCGGCCGCGTAATCACATACTCACGTGCGGCATGGTCAAAATATCCATATTCCATTATTTTCCTCCTCCAGACCGCCTGCGGGCGGTCTGCGCCAAAACCAGATACAGGCCGCCGGCACCTGTGCCGGATGATCCTCCTGCGTCACACCCGGCGATCTTGTCGCCGAACTCCCGCAGGTAGGCGGTAAAGGATGCGATATGCCGGAATACATCCTCTTGGCCGGGGGAACTCTCCGGAATGGCGATGCTGC
>CAJKBW010000132.1 GCA_905198295.1 uncultured Oscillospiraceae bacterium
CCGCCTCAATCGCCGCCACCAGACCACGGGTTTCCACCATTCCCAGAGCTTCCATCATTGTACTTCTCCTCACAATCGTATAAAAATTGGTTTGTGTTCATCTATGACAACAGGCGTTTGCCTGCCGGCAACAGAATCAGTACTCTTCGAGATAGCTCTGATTGAGCTTATCCCGGCCCAGCGCGTTGATCCGCGCCATCTTTTCGGTGTCGGCCTCCTGCCGGGAGATCAGATGCGCAACCGAGAACAGATCCCGCTTTTTCGCTTCCTCCACACCGGCCTTCATCGCCGCTTCCACTGCGGACACATCGCCTTCAAACTTCACCGTAATCATCAGCGGCACCTCAGCGGCGTCGCCGGCGGCCGGCTTATTCTTATCCAGCGCCACGATGGTCACATCGGCGGCCTTTGCCACCGCGTCGGCCACCACCACCGCAGTGGTAAACCCGAACACCTCTATGAGTCCAAGTGCCATAATTATCCCGCCTTTCCGGGGCTATCTGCGGCCGCTTACTCCGCGATATAGCACACCTTGATGCCCTGCTGTGCAATGTTGACTTCCATCGCCTCGTTGAGCTTATCGAGCGGGAAGGTGTGGGTGACCAGCTCCTCAATCGGGATCTTCATCTCGCGCGCCTGACGCAGGAACGCCATCGTGGTCGGATAATCCTCAGCACTGTAATCCCACGAACCGACCAGATTAATTTCCTTGTTGCACAGCGCAAAATGCGGGTTGATGGAGCATTCGCCGTTATTGACAAAGAAGCCCATCTCGCACAGCCCGCCGCCGCGGCGGATGTAGCTGTAAATATCCGCAGCTGCCGGCGGTGCCCCGGTGCACTGGAACGCGAAGTCGACCCCCATATCGTTGGTTACATCCTTGACCAGCGCAACACGCTTCTCCAGCGTATCCGCCTCGCGGAAGTTGATGACCGTCTTCACGCCGAGCTTCTGCGCCATTTCCAACCGCTTCTCGGAGCCGTCCACTGCAATGATGTGGTTGATGCCCGCCGCGCGCAGCACCGCGACCATCATCAGACCCACCGGGCCGCAGCCCTGCACAAGAACCTTGCTGCCGAAGTTGATCAGCCCGGTACCCTGGCCGCGGTTCAGCGCATGCACGCACACCGTCGCAAGCTCGAGCAGCATACGCTCTTTCAGGTTCAGGTCGTTAACCTGGAAGTAGGTCGCGCCCTTCGCACTGATGAGCAGGTGGGTCGAAAACCAGCCGTTGAGCGGGTTCTTTTCGTTGTGGCCGATCAGGCCGAACACACCCTGATTGTCGCACAGGTTGGTGTTGCCGGGATGCAGACGGCAGATGCCGCACTCGCCGCAGCTGATAACCGAGGTGACGATCTTATCGCCGACCTTCAGCGGTTTGCCCGCCGTGTCGCAGTGGACATTCTTGCCCAGCGCGATCACTTCACCGGTACCCTCATGACCGAGCACAACCGGAATCAGGCCGAACGGATCGCCCTTCCACTCGTGCACGTCGGTGCCGCAGACGCCGCAGCCCTCGACCTTCACCAGGATATCGTTGTCGCCAACCGCCGGAACCGGAAATTCCTTAACTTCGATCTTGCGCTTATCGGTCAGCATCGCCACCTTGGCGGTCTTCGGCACATCCGCGTTCTTATGCGCGCAGTTGCCGCCGCAGCTGCATTCATGGCTGCCGTTCATTTCGGAGAGAACCTTGCGTACAATGTTCTCCACCTGAGAAGAGTTCAGTTCCATTGTTTTTACACCTCACTGTTGATCAGATAATCCGGAAGCTGTCCGCCATCACGCAGCGGCGCTGCCGGGTAAAGCTTTTAGCCGAGGTGATTCCCTCACCTGTCGGGCCGGCGATGGTGAAGGTCGTATGCCCCTCTCCGCCGAAGCCGATGCCCGCATAGGACGGTGCATTCTTGACAAAAATGGTGGTCTCCACCGCCTTGGCGAACCGGGTCAGGTGGTCGATATTCTTCGAGTGCATGTGCGCCGTATGGCGGTTGCCATGCTCCGCCTTGACCGCAAGGTCAATCGCTTCGTCGATGTTCTTTACCCGCACGATCGGCAGGATCGGCATCATCAGCTCGGTCTGCACAAACGGGTGGTCAAACGGCGCTTCACAGATGATGCAGCGCACGTCCTTGCCCACCTTCACACCGATCTTATCCAGCAGAATATCCGCATCGCGGCCAACGCACTTCCGGTTGATCACCTTGCGCATCTTGCCGGTTTTCTTATCCTGCTGCTCGACGAGGACAACCGCCGCCAGTTCATCAGCCTGCTGGGCATTGATCAGGTAGGCGCCGTTCTGCTGCATATACCGGATCAGGTCATCCGCGATATTATCAAACGCGAAGACCTCCTTTTCCGCGATGCAGGGCAGGTTATTGTCGAACGTGCAGCCGTCAATGATATCCTTGCCCGCCTTGCGGATGTCGGCGGTATCGTCAACGATGACCGGCGGATTGCCGGCACCGGCGCCGATTGCCTTTTTGCCGGAAGACAGCACCGCACGCACCACGCCGGGGCCGCCGGTGCATACCAGCAGACGGATAAGCGGATGGGACTGCATAATCGCTGCCGATTCCATCGTGGGTTTATCCATCGAGCAGACCAGCACCTCCGGACCGCCCGCCGCATGGCAGGCGCGGTTGACTAGGTCCACCGCATAGTTGGAGGTCGCAATCGCGTGCGGATGCGGGTTAAACACCACGCCGTTGCCCGCCGCGATCATGCCGATCGAGTTGCACAGCACCGTTTCGCTCGGGTTGGTGCTTGGGGTAATCGCCCCCACCACGCCGAACGGTGCCATTTCGATGAGAGTCAAGCCGTTATCGCCGGTCTTGGCATGGGAGGTGATATCCTCCGTTCCCGGCGTCTTGTCCGCCACCAGCAAATGTTTGGCTTCCTTATGCTCCACACGGCCCATGCCGGTTTCGGCCACGCCGATTTCCGCCATGATCCGCGCTTCTTTACGGATCAGGCCGCGGATGGCGGTGATGATCTTTTCCCGCTCTTCCACGCTCATATCCCGTATGGCCTTATAGCCCCGCGACGCCGCTTCGATCGCTTCGTTCATGTCGCTGTAGATCCCGACAAAGCGGCGGCCGTGGTACTGCGTCGCGTCCCACGCGGGCGCGGACTGCGCCGGTGCATCGGTCTGCATCCGGCGGACAACCTGCTGCACGATCTCGTTAATCTGTGCTTCGGTTACGTTCAAAGCCAATTATAGCATCTCCTTTCCGAAAAAGTCCAGTGCATAATCAGCGAGGGCGGTGTCCTGCTCAGCGCTGCCGCCGCTGACACCAAAGCCGCCGATGATGGCGCCGTCCCGCACAAGCGGCACGCCGCCGCCGAAAATCACGATCCGGCCGGCATTCGTATGCTGCACGCCGTAGAGCGGCGCGCCCGGCTGTGCCAACCGGCCAAGTTCCGCGGTTGTCATCTTCAGGGAAACACTGGTGAACGCTTTATTCGCCGCGATATCCACGCTCGCGATATAAGCATCATCGTCCCGCAGCAGAACCACCGGATTGCCGCCCGCGTCGCACACCGCCGTCACCACCCGCAGCCCCTGCTGTCTGGCATGCGCCTGCACCGCACGGCACAGGACCAGCGCCTGCTCACAGAAGCCTTCACCGGCGGGACGGGTCGCCTGTATGGCGGCCGGTGTTTTTGTCGTAGCCGGCTGTCCGAGGTCACACACCCGCGCCAGCGCCGCCAACAGCGCCGACAGCCGGTTGAGCCAGGCCAGCACTTCCCGGGGGACCCCGCCGGTTTGCGCCATCGCGACCGCGCGGCGCTCTGCCTTACGGGCTACCGCGCGCGCCAGCTCCAGCGCCGCGCCGCCCTCGGACGCCCCCGCCTGTGCAGATGCTCCCTCCGGCAGCGAACTGGCCAGCGAATCGATCGCCTGCTCCAGCTTCATCACCTGTTCTTTGGTAGCGAAGCGTTCACCGCCGGCAAGCTCTTTGCTGAGCGCATCGGCATTTTCCTGCACATGGGCCAGGATTTCTGCCAAGGCGGCCGGCGTTTTCTGCCGGGCTATGCCCAGTGTGGAGGTGAATTCATCCAACGTACCGAGAAGCTCGAACACCGGGCTGCTTTTCGGAATATTCATCCGCGTGCGCGTACTCGCGCGCCCGGTATCGCCCGTTCCCGTATACAGCTTCATCACTCCACCTCCCCGATCCTGTTCTGCGTTATTTATTCAGCCAGCTGCGCCGCCTCACGCAGCTTGGCGGCCAGACGGGGATTTCCCGCCTGCTCCGCCTTGTCCGCCTGCCGCAGCAGTGTGCTGCGGTCGCACGGCACAGCTTCCTGCTCCCGAAGCTGTCCGGCCAGCTGGGCCACCAGTCTGGCGATATAATCACTCATGCCGGACACCTCCGTTGTTCTCCCGTTCGGTCTTACTTGCCGAGCGCGGCCAGCACCTTCTTGGTCACTTCCGCAACCAGATCGCTGTTGGCAGCGGCAGGCTGCGCCGCCGTCTGCGCGGAACTGCAGCTGCTCGGCAGATTATCTTTGCACTTGCAGTTCTCGGTGCCGAGGTTCGGGCACTTTTTGCAGCCCGGATGACGGCCCGGCATCTGGAACTTCTTGCGCAGCTCCATCAGCTTGATCAGGTCGTCGCACGGAATCTCTTCAATACCGCCAAGCTGATACGCAATCGCGCTGATCTTCGCATTGAATTCCACCTCTTCCATGACGAAGAACGCCTTGGTCAGCGTGTTGCCGACGGTCAGAGCGCCGTGGTTCTTCAGCAGGAAGGCGTCATGGTTCTGGATGAACGGCATCAGGGAGTCCGGAATTTCTTCGGTGGACGGGGTGCCGTAATCGCAGGTCGGCACGTCGCCGAGCACCAGAACCGCTTCCGGCAGGATGTATTTATCCATCGGCAGACCAGCCACGGTGAACGCAGTCGCAGTCGGCGGATGCGCATGAACCACCGCGTTGACATCCGGGCGCTCACGATACACCCGCAGGTGCATCTTGATTTCGGAGGACGGATTGAGCTTGCCCTCGATCTTCTTTCCGGTGCCATCGATGCGGATGATCATGTCCGGGGTCATAAAGCCCTTGGACACGCCGGTCGGCGTGCAGTAAAATTCGTTGTCGTTGACCTTGACCGAGATGTTGCCGTCGTTAGCTGCGACAAAGCCGTTATTGTAAATGCGGCGGCCGATTTCGCAGATTTCCTTTTTGATCTCATAAGGGGACATCATGGTGCATTCTCCTTTTCCTTTATTTCGGTTGATTTATCTTCCCTGCCGGAGCACCGCCCGTTCGGGGCGGCCGGCGGCATGTTCAGACGGGTTTTCAGGCGCCGGCCAGCCGGGCCGTATCCTGCGCGATCATGTATTCCTCATCGGTGGGAATCACCATCGTATGCACGCGGGCACCCGGTGCGCTGATATCCGCTTCGCTGCCCCGCGGCAGGGAGGCGTTTTTCTCTTCGTCGATCGCGATGCCGAAGAAATCCATAACCCGGCAGACGTTCTGCCGCAGCTCGTGGTCGTTTTCCCCGATGCCCGCGGTAAATACCAGCGCGTCGATGCCATTCATCTCCGCCACATAGCTGCCGATATATTTCTTGATCTCGTTATAGAGGATGTTCAGCGCAAGCTGCGCGCGGGGGTTGCCCTCGGCGGCGGCGTCGCAGATATTGCGGGAATCGTTCGACAGGCCGCTCACCCCCAGGAAGCCGGAC
>CAJKBW010000133.1 GCA_905198295.1 uncultured Oscillospiraceae bacterium
TGCCGTTTTCCCGCAGAGGTACCCCTTGCATGCTGCACGCCGCCCTTGGTTTTGCCAAAACGGATCATAACAGCAGCACCTCCGTTAAAAATCGTACTTCTATTGTATTGCAAAAGACGACCGAATGCAAGGCGGTAACCCCGACTTTTCCGATTTTCGTCAGGTTATGCGGTCGTCCTCTCCCCCCATTCCGGGATTTTGTGGATAAAGCCAGATACATATACCTTCCCTTGCGGTTAAGATGAGCAGGGCCGCGCGCCTGCTTGTCTTACACCCGGGCATCCTCGCCAAAATACACCTCATACCAGACGAGGAACATATACACCGTCCAGATTTTCCGGCTGTTGTCCTTTTTGCCGTGGTAATGCTGATCGAGGAATTTCAGCAGCTCACCGGTATGGAAGAATTGCTGTGCCGCCGGTGAGGTAAACGCCTCCCGCACCGTGCGGTAATGCTCCGGCTTGCGCAGCCAGATGCGGATGGGCACCGGAAAGCCGAGCTTCGGACGGGCGGTGGATTCCTCCGGCATATGCCGCCGCGCCGCAAGACGCATCGCGTACTTGGTTGTGCCGCCGGCGATCCGATGCTTTACCGGCACACGGGACGCCACCGCGAACACCTCGCGGTCGAGGAATGGCACCCGCAGCTCCAGCGAATGCGCCATACTCATACGGTCCGCCTTGAGCAGGATGTCCCCCACCATCCAGCGGTTAATATCCACCGTCTGCATGCGGGAAACATCATCCTGCCCTCGGCAGCGGTCATAATACGCCGCCACCTGGCCGGCCGGATCGGTTGCCGGGACATCTTTGAGCAGCGCGGCTTTCTCTTTTTGATTGAACATATACGCATTGCCGATGAAACGTTCCTCAAGGGTTTTCGAGCCGCGGATGAGAAAAGATTTCCCCTTGAAATCAAAGGGAATTGCGGACACCACCGCCGCCGCGGCTCTGCGCAGGAAGCGCGGCAGCTTCTGATAGCCGGCGAGCGATGTCGGCTCATGATAGATCCGGTATCCGCCGAACAGCTCGTCCGCCCCTTCGCCCGAAAGCACCACCTTCACATGCTCGGCGGCAAGCTTGGAGACAAAATACAGCGCCACACAGGCCGGATCCGCCAGCGGCTGATCCAGGTGATACTGCACTTCCGGCAATGCCGCCCAGTATTCATCCTCGGTGATCAGATGGGCGTAATGCTCGATGCCGAGGGTTTTGGCAAGCTCCGCGGCAAACTGAGTCTCATTGTAATGCTCGCCGTTGTCAAAGCCGACGGTGAACGCCTTCTGTCCGCCGAAATACGAGGCAACATAGCTCGAGTCTACGCCGCCGGACAAAAAGCAGCCCACCTCCACATCGCTGATCCGGTGCGCTTCCACCGAATCGGTAAACGCTTTGTCGATACTGTCCACCGCTTCATCCAAGGTCATCCCGTCGTCCGGGGTGAACTGCGCCTCCCAGTACCGCTGTTCGGTCACTTCGCCGCCGCGCAGCCACAGGAAATGCGCCGGCGGCAGGCAGTAAACCCCCTCAAAAAACGTTTCCTTGGGCACCGCGTACTGGAACGACAGATAGCCGTCCAGCGCACGCTTATTGAACGTCTTGACGAAATGCGGATGGGCCAGCATGGATTTGATTTCCGAGGCAAACACAAAGGAGCCGTCCGCCAAAGTGGTATAATGCATCGGCTTGATGCCGAACGGGTCCCGCGCGAGGAAAAGCGTATGCTCCTGCGTATTCCAGACAGCAAACGCAAACATTCCACGCAGCCGGCTTAGCAGCGCCTCGCCCCACTCCTCAAAGCCGTGCAGCAGCACCTCGCTGTCGCTTGCGGTCGCAAACACATGGCCGGCCGCCAGCAGCTCTTCCCGCAGCGGCTGATAGTTGTAAATCTCCCCATTGAACATCAGCACCAGCGTCTTATCTTCATTATACAGCGGCTGATTTCCCGCCTCCAGATCAATGATGCTCAGGCGCCGGAAGCCCATCGTCATCCCGTCGCCGCAGTAAATCCCTTCCGAATCCGGTCCCCGGTGGGTGATCCGCTCCGCCATCTCCCGGATGACCTGCTCCCGATCCGCCAGTTCCCCGGTAAATCCGCAAAATCCGCACATGGTGTGTAATCCGCCTTTCCGTCTCCTGCGCATGCACGCGCCACGTTTCCTTTCCCGTCCTTACGGACAGACAAGCCTATCGTGTATAGTATACCAGATTTTCCCCTTGTTTCAAATGTTCCCTGAAAATTTCCCGTGCGTTTCATCTGTACAAATGCTGCCCGTGCCGCCGGAAACCTGCGTGGATCGGAACCGGGTTGGTGTGTCTCCCACAATTTGCCGGAAAAGCGCATTAAATGTGCGAATATTGGCAAAGCCGCATAAACCCGCAATGGAGGTAATCGTTTCGTCCGTATCTGCCAGAAGACGGCAGGCGGCATGAATCCGCAGATTATTCAGATAGTTCTTGAAACCTATGCCAACGCATCGCTGAAACAGCGCCGAAAGATAGTCTGGAGTATACCCCCAGCGCTTCGCCAGAATCCTGAGATTCAGTTCTCCCGAATAGTGCCGTGCTATATCGTCCAGCACCGGCTGCAGCTGACGCAGGCTTTTTGCACTGACGGGTGTATTTGTGGTGAAGCTGCGTGCCAAAAGGCACCAAAGCCACACCACCTGTGCCAACATCACCTCCGTCATCCACTCATCGGCTTGCTTCTGCTCCTGACAGAGGGTGAGCCATACAATTTCAAGGCTTGTGGCGAGACCTGAAACGGATTCCAGTTCTCTCCGCAGAATGAATGTACGCAGAAACGGCACACGGGACATCTGCTCAAACAGCGAGCTTGCGCAAAACAGGCACAGCTCCAGCCGGCAGAAATCTTCGCGCAAGATAAACCTATGCAGTTCTCCACTGCGAATGATAACCATATCACCCGCTTCGGCAGCATAGGTATGTCCGCCCACCATAAAATCACAACCGCCTTCAGTCACCCGACAAATTTCTACGCGATCATGCCAATGCAGTTCTCCTTTAAATCCTTTGAGTAAGGTCATTTGGTTATAGACAACCCGATTATTTATATCTTCTTTGTAAATACGCATTGTTTATCCCCCTCGGATGATTCTACCATAAATCACGAATTTTTTCTATATCATCACAATAGTTTTCTTGCCCCACTTTCCGTTTAAACGATATACTCAGGACAGAGAACCGACGAAGATCCAATGGGAGGGGATAACTTTGAAAGAAATCAACATCGGCATAATCGGTGCCGGTACCATTGCCCGCTATCACACACAGGGGCTTCGTCATGTACAGCAAGCCCATCTGACTGCGGTGGCAGATCAGGAGCGGAATGCCGCAATGGCGCTGGCCGGAGAGGAAAACATTTCTCGTGTATATGATGACCCCGATGCGCTTTTGCAGGATCCGGAAATTCAAGCTGTAATTATCGCCACTCCTCCGGCCGCTCATGCATCGCTTGTACTCAAAGCGCTTCGCGCAGGCAAGCATGTGCTGTGCGAAAAACCGCCAGCTATAAATTATGTGCAGGCTGAAGAGTGCCGCCGTGCAGCCGTTGCCACGGACAGGGTGCTGATGTACGGATTTATACGCCGTTTCAGCCGGGAAATACGTGC
This sequence comes from uncultured Oscillospiraceae bacterium, assembly GCA_905198295.1. GTDB lineage: Bacteria > Bacillota > Clostridia > Oscillospirales > Acutalibacteraceae > UMGS1591. The sequence goes on from CAJKBW010000133.1 coordinate 3,632, forward strand.
ACTTCACAGACTCCTGACAGACAATGATCCGGGCGCCTTTCTGACTGGCGAGGTATACCGCCTCGATCGCTGTTCTCAGGCACAGGGATGGTTTATCGACAAATCCATTGCTGGCGGCGGCGTGCTTCTGGACGGCTGTATCCATGAACTTGATGCTGCGCTCTATCTGCTCGGTTATCCGGCGGTAAAAACGGTTGACGCGTCCACCAGCAACTGGGGACGCGAGTTGCCGCAACAGCTCGGCGCCGACGCCGGATATGCCCCCAGAGAAAACAAACCGTATACCCATACAGTAGAGACCTCCGGTAGCGCACGGCTGCGTTTTTTCGATGGCGGCTGCTTGCATGTGCACGCTGCATCGGTACTTTTCACCGTCAGGCAGGGCACCTGCATTGACCTGTGTTTTGAGAAACTTGGTCTGCGGCTGGAAAACGGACATCTGACGTTAATTGAAAATCGAGCAGGATTTGGGCTGTGTACCATACAGCCCGACTTCCGTGAACCCGTCGATGACTGGGCACAGCAGGAACAGCATTTTGTCGACTGCTGTCTGGGACTCTCACGCTGTATCCCCAACGCCGGGGAAGGTGCAAAATTGATGCGTATAATGGATGCCGTGTATACTTCCGCTGCAAACGAGGAGCCCATACAGTTTTCCGAAGACAAAATTTAAGGAGGTTTTATAATGCTGCCAACTACCGATTTTTTCGGCCACGAGGTTACCCGTCTGATTATTGGTGATAACCCGTTTAACGGACATTCCTATATCACCGATGTCATCACGCAGGAAGAACTGCTCGCTTATCATACCGAAGAACGTATCATCGAAGCGCTGTTCACCGCGCAACAGGCCGGTTTCAATACCCTTTTGCCGCTTGGCGATCCATTCATCCTGCGGACATTACAGCATTTTTCCCAACGTGGTGGACGTCTTCAGGCAATCTTCCAGCCATACACCGCTATCGGGCTTGAACTGAATCTGCGTATGATGAAAGATACCAACGCCATCGGCGCTTATCATCAGGGTACCACCACCGATTTCCTTTTTGAAAACGGACAGACGGATACTATTCGGCAAAATCTGAAAATTCTGCGAGAAAGCGGTCTACCCGTGGGTCTTGGTACCCATCGTCCGGACGTCATCGAACTGGCCGAATCGGAAAACTGGGATGTGGATTTTTACGTTGCCTGCCTGCAGAACGCGCGGCGGGGCCGCGAGGGTGAGCAAAGCGGATTCATTACCGGCAAGACCAAGCAGGGACTGCGCTTCTTCCCCGAGGACAGGCCGATCATGCTCGATTTGATTGCCAAAGTGGATAAACCCTGTATCGCTTTTAAAATCTTTGCCGGCGGTCAGATATTTTACGGTCATTCTCCAGAGGAAATTCCTGATGTTGTCCGTAACGTATATCGTGAGGTATTCTCCAAGCTCAAACCCAGCGACATTGCCGCTGTGGGCGTCTATCAGGGAACAAAAGATCAGATCGGTGAAAACGCCAGGCTGTTTAGAGAAGTTATGCAGGAAATGTCCCTATCACCTGCGGCAGTAAATTCACAATCAGATGTTAAGGAAGGATAACCATGTCCAAAATCTTATCCACAGCGCAACGTACAACGTTTTGCGGCTTGTTCTGTGCCTTCGGTGTCTTATTTCCGCAAATATTTCATTGGATCGGCATGATTTCAGGTGCAGGAGCTGTGCCCGGCACCATTTTTCTGCCTATGCATATCCCGGTTTTGCTTGCCGGCCTGCTCATCGGACCGCAAATAGGCTGCATAGTCGGTATCGTCACCCCTGTAGTCAGTACCTTGTTGACCAACATGCCCGTTCCGGCTCTGCTGCCGTTTATGATCATCGAACTGGCCGGTTACGGTCTTACAGCAGGCTGGATGTGTCATACCCGGCTTCCCGTCATCATTCAACTGATTATCGCCCAACTGGCGGGGAGGATTCTCCGTGCCGCTGCTATCCTGATCGGGGTTTTTCTAATCGGCTATTGCTCTCCGGTGGCAGACATCACAACCATATGGACTTCGGTTATTACCGGTCTGC
>CAJKBW010000134.1 GCA_905198295.1 uncultured Oscillospiraceae bacterium
AGGGCACCCCCGGCGAGGGTGCCCTACGCCAAAACCTTCCCCCGGAAGGTTTTGGCTACCCTCCTGCGCACTATTTTCTTAAACTTTTCGCGTCCTGCGGGACGCGACCAAAGGCTTTGCCTTTGGAATTCACCGCCTTTTGAAAAAGGCGGCCCAAAACTTTTATCCCCTGGCCAATACAAAATCGGGGCGCGGGAGAATTTTTCTCCTGCGCCCCGGTTTTTCTTCATCTTGTCAGCAGCGACAGCGCTTCCGCGCGGGTGCGGACATCCGATTTCATCAGCCCGCGCAGCGCGGAGGTCTGCGTCCGCGCACCGGCCGCTTTCGCTCCGCGCATGGTCATGCACAGGTGTTCCGCTTCGATAATCACCGCAACCCCCTGCGGCTCCAGCTCTTTCTGGAGAAAGTCCGCCACCTGTGCGGTCAGCCGCTCCTGCAGCTGCGGGCGGCGGGCATAGCAGTTGACAATCCGCGCGAGTTTCGACAGCCCGATCACCTTTCCGTCCTTCGGGATATACGCGATATGCGCGACACCGGTGAACGGCATCAGATGATGCTCGCACATCGAATACAGCGGGATGTCCCGCACCGTCACCATCTCGTCATGATGGCTTTCCGTGAATATTTTCAGATGCTTATGCGGATCCTCCTCCAGACCGGAAAACACCTCCGCATACATATCCGCTACCCGGCGCGGTGTTTCTACCAACCCTTCACGATCCGGATCCTCACCCACCGCAAGCAGGATTTCCCGCACCGCAGCCTCAATGCGTTTCTTATCCATATACAAGCCGCCTCCCATGCGACACAATTACCGTCACAGTATAGCACACCGGCGGCTTTCCCGCAACCGTCAGCGGTGCGCTTCCAGAAAAGCGACGACATCCCCGACAAATTCCTCCCGGCACAACTCGTTATGCAGTTCATGCCGCGCGTCCGGATACAGCTTCAGTTTCACATCCTTCACACCCGACGCCTGAATCCAGCCGTAAACCTCCTTTACCCCTTCGCCGTACTGTCCCACCGGGTCCGCATCCCCCGAAAGCAGAAGAATCGGCAGGTCCTTCGGGATCCGGTCGCTCCATTTGCGCCCGGTCACACTGTCAAGCAGATGGAACAGATCGCGGAAACCCGCGTTTTTAAATATAAATCCCGATTTCGGATCACCGGCGAACTCCGCATACACCGCCTGATCCCGCGAAAGCCATTCGTGACCGGTAACCGCGTTTTCATAGCGGCTGTTATAGTCCTTAAACGCCATCCGGTCAAGGAACTTTCCCGTCTTTTTCGGACCGGAAAACACCGAGACGACGGCCGCCATGAACCGCGCGGGCTTCACCAGCGGGTTGCGGCCGGAGGTGCCGCAGCAGATATAGCCGCTCAGCCCCTCGCCGAACCGGGTGATATACGCACGGGTGATGAACGAACCCATGCTGTGGCCGAGCAGGAAATACGGCTGCTCCGGCGCGCGCTGGCGCATGATCCCAAACAGCAGATGCTCGTCTTCGATCAGATGCTTCCAGCCGTCCTTCGCGCCGAAATAGCCGAGATCCTCCTTGCGCTGCGCGGTACGGCCATGACCGAGGTGATCATCCCCGCACACCCGGTACCCGCGCGCGGTGAGCTGTTCCGCTAACCAGTGGTAACGGCCGATATGTTCGCTCATGCCGTGGCAGATCTGCACCGTGCCGCGGCATTCCCCTTCCAGCTCCCATACCGAGGCATACAGCGTAGTAGCTCCGTCCGAACCGGTAAAGGTGATTTCTTCAGGCTTCATGCTTGATCACTCCTTTGTTTCCTTTCGTTTTATGCGAGGGGCAGATGCCCATAAATACCAATAGCAACAGCAGGGACAGCAAATAAAGCAGCAGGGAGAGCGTAATTCCATGCGCGGCCAGCTCCTGCAGCAGCGGAAAAGAGCGGTAAACCGTGTAATACGCGGTCATAAAAGACTGCGGCGGGATCAGCTTATAGGCGATCGCGGCGACGCCCATCATCGCGAGCGCCCAAAATGCCGGCGTGCGCCGCAGACGCTTTCCGCCGACAATTGCCAGCACCGCTGCCGCGAGCAAAGAGAGCAGCGGCAACAGGTACAGCAGCGTGGTCAGCAGCGACGGGGAAAACACCATATCCAGCGCACCGGTGCTCACCGCCACGCTCGCAGAAGTATACAGCCAGCTTTTTCCGACGATGTAGCCATAGCACACCGCCGAAAGAAACAGCAGCACACCGCCGGTGATCGCCGTCCCGGCCGCGCCGCGGCCGGGCCTTCTGCTGTGCCTTTCCATCACGCAGCCTCCTCTCCCGCTGTCAGCCCTTTGCCGCATACCAGGTGCTGCCGGTGTGAACGTCCGCACGCAGCTTCACCTTCAAATCTGCAGCCGCTTCCATCTCTTCCTTAAGCACACGGGTGGCCTTTTCTGCCTCGTCCGCCGGTGCCTCGACGATCAGTTCGTCGTGCACCTGCAATATCAGCCGTGCCTGCATGCCCTCTTCGCGCAGGCGGCGGTGCACCCGCACCATCGCGATTTTGATGATATCTGCGGCGGTACCCTGAATCGGCATATTCCGCGCCACCCGCTCCCCGAACGACCGGGTGACGCCGTTGCCTGCCTTGAGCTCCGGCAGCGGACGGCGGCGTCCGAACAGGGTTTCGGCGTAGCCATTTGACTTTGCCTGTTCGATCATGCGGTTCATAAACCCGGCCACCGCGCTGTAATGCCGCAGATAATCGTCGATATACTGCTTAGCTTCCCCATAGGAGACACCGATATCCTGCGACAGGGAATGCGCGCCGATACCATAGACAATACCAAAATTGACCGCCTTGGCCCGTGAGCGCATCAGCGGGGTCACCAGCTCCTCCGGCACCCCGAACACCTGCGAGGCGGTGATGCGGTGGATATCCATATCGGTATTGAACGCCTCGATCATGGTCGGGTCATCCGCCATATGGGCAAGCACCCGCAGTTCGATCTGGGAATAGTCTGCGTCGCACAGCACCCAGCCATCCGGCGCACGGAAAAATCGCCGCAGTTCCCGGCCAAGCTCCTGCCGCACCGGGATATTCTGAAGATTCGGCTCGGTGGACGAGATCCGTCCGGTGCGCGTCTCGGTCTGATTAAAGGAGGAATGAATCCGTCCGTCCGGACCGATCACCTTCAGCAGCCCCTCGCAATAGGTGGAATTGAGCTTGGCAAGCATACGGTAATCCAGCAGCATTCCCACCACCGGATGCGCCTCCCGCAGGCTCTCGAGCACCTCGGCGTTGGTGGAATAGCCGGATTTGGTCTTTTTCTTCGCGGGCAGGCCCAGATCCTCAAACAGTGCCTTGCCCAGCTGCTTGGGCGAATTCAGGTTAAAGCTATAACCGACCGCATCGGTAATCTGCCGCTGCACATCGTCGATGCGCGCCTGCAGCACCCGACCAAACTCCGCAATCGCAGGACCATCCACCAGAAAGCCGATGCGTTCCATGTCCGCCAGCACCCCGGCCAGCGGGATTTCCATATCGCCAAGCAGTTTTTCCTGCCCCTGCGCAGCGATCTCCGCCCCGATCGCCTTCACCGCCGCAGGCAGTGCAGCGGTCAGGCGCAATTCTTCGGCCGATACGGCCGGTTCGGCAGCCGGTGCTTCTGTCCCAAGCGTATCAAAGGACAGCTGCGCCTGTCCATCCGGTACCGCCGTCTGTTCCGGCGCGCCGGACAGCTCCGGCAGGACGACTCCATATTCCTGACACAGACGGGAAAGCGCATAGCCGGAGGACAGCGGATTGAGCAGGTACCCGGCGAGAAGGGTATCGAAAGCCACATTCTGCGCGCGCCGGGCAAGCCGCAGCATGCCGCCGTACAGCGCCTTGGCGTCGTGGGTGTATTTTTTCACAGCACGATCTTCAATCATCTCCAGCAGGCGGTCAAAAGCCGGCGCACCCGCCAAAACGGACGCTGTTACGCCGTCTGCCGCAACACAGAAGGCGATAAACGCTCCGTTCCGGCATACCGGCAGAAGGGTCAGCTCGCCTGCGGCTTTGGCACTGTCGAGCAAACCGTTTATGGCTTCTTCCCCGACGACATTCACCTGAACAGGCAGGTTCGCCTCGAGAGAAGGCGTCGGCGTCTGGTTGTCCAGCCCCAGCTTTTCCAGCTGCTTGAAAAACTCCAGCCGGGTGAGCAGCTGCGCAAGCCCGGCTGTATCCGCCGCGCGCATCGCATAAGCCTGCATGCCGGTATCCACCGGCGCGGTTTTGCAGATGGTTCCCAGCTCGCGGCTGAGTAGCGCGCTTTCCCGGCCGTTCACCAGTTTCTGCCGCAGGCTGTCCCGGATATCCAGCGTGTCGAGGTTCTGATAGATTTCGTCGAGCGAATGAAAACGCTGCATCAGGTCCAGCGCGGTTTTCTCCCCCACCCCCGGCACACCGGGAATATTGTCGCTGGTGTCCCCCATCAGCGCCTTGAGATCGATCAGCTGCTCCGGGGACAGCCCGTATTTTGCCCGCACCGCCGCCGGATCGTATACCGTTGTCTCTGGCCGCCCCATTTTGGTTGCGGCCAGCAGCACGGTGACATGCTCACCCACAAGCTGCAGCGAGTCCCGGTCTCCGGTTGCAATAAAGCAGTCCCCGCCCTGTTCCGCTGCTGCGGCGGACAGGGTGCCGAGGATATCGTCCGCCTCGTACCCTTCCTTTTCGACCACCGTCAGCCCCATCAGGCGGAGCAGCTCCTTGCAGATCGGCAGCTGCTGGGCAAGCTCCTCCGGCATATGCCGGCGCCCCGCCTTATATTCCGCATACTGCCGGTGCCGGAAGGTCGGCGCGGACAGGTCGAACGCCGCCGCAACATGATCCGGCTGCACCTGCTCACACAGCTTCTGGTAAATATTCAAAAATCCGTACAGCGCGTTGGTGTACAGCCCGTCCTTCGTCGTCAGGGGCTTCACCCCGTAAAACGCACGGTTGATGATGCTGTTGCCGTCGAGCACCAATAGACGCATGGCGTCCGCCTCCCTCATGGGTTTTCCCCGATTAGTATGCCAAAAGTCCAACAAAAAACGCCGTCAGGCGTCCACAATCACATCCGCGTATAAAAACGGCACTACTTTTTTCAGGTCTTCCGGACGCATTTCCACCTGATAACCGATTTTTCCCGCACTGAACAGGATTTCATCAAAATCCTGCGCGCTGCGGTGAAGCACCGTACGAAACGGCTTTTTCATGCCCACCGGCGAACAGCCGCCGTGGATATAGCCGGTCAGCGAAAACAGCTCCTTGGCTTTGAGCATCGAAACCGCCTTTTCCCCTACGCTCTGTGCCGCTTTTTTCAGATCCAGTTCTTCTTCCACCGGGATCATAAACACATAATGCTGCCCGGATTTCGCCTCGGTCACCAGCGTTTTGAACACCCGGCGCGGATCCTGCCCGAGCACCGCCGCCACCTCCGCGCCGCTGACAGCGCCGGTATCAAGATAGCTGTGGCTTCGGTACGGCAGCTTACGGCCGTCCAGAATCCGCATCACATTGGTTTTCTCCATAACCGCCGCTTCCTTTCGTCTGTTGGTACACCACTGCTCTGAACAAAAGGAAACACGGTTTTCGGGAACCCCAAAATAACGGTATGCACCGGATAG
>CAJKBW010000135.1 GCA_905198295.1 uncultured Oscillospiraceae bacterium
GGACCCCCGGAAGAAATAAAGGTTTTTGGGGTTTCAGGGGCTTTTTTCAAAAAGCCCCTGAACAGACTCCGGGCAATTCTCCGGTCAAGCCCCGGCAAAGAAAGGGGAAGAAATTGACAGGGATGGGCATGCTATATACGAAGGAGTGTGTGCACAATGGAAGAGATCATACGGCTCGAGCACATCAGTAAAATCTATCACCCCGGCGAAAACGAAATCCGCGCCCTGTCGGATGTTTCGCTGACCATTCATAAAGGGGAATTTGTCGCCATCGTAGGACAATCCGGTTCGGGAAAATCCACTCTGATGAACCTGCTCGGCTGTCTCGACACGCCGAGTGAAGGCGCCTATATTCTCGAAGGCAGCGATGTATCCACTCTATCGGATCATCAGCTTTCGGCCATACGCAACCGGCAGATCGGCTTTATTTTCCAGGGCTTCAACCTCATCCCCAGCCTGACCGCACTGGAAAACGTCGAGCTTCCGCTGATCTACCGCGGCGTCGGCCGTGAAGAGCGCCGCCGAACCGCGCGGGAGAGCCTCGAACGCGTGGGACTGGGCAACCGGATACGGCACCGTCCCGCCGAAATGTCCGGCGGCCAGCAGCAGCGGGTCGCCATCGCCCGTGCGATCGCGGCGCACCCGCCTATCCTGCTCGCCGACGAGCCAACCGGGAACCTGGATTCCGCCTCCGGCGCTGACGTCATGGAAATCCTGCGTTCGCTCAACCGAGACGGCCATACCGTCATCCTCATCACCCACGACTCCGGCATCGCCGCCACCATCGACCGCGTGGTGCATATTCAGGACGGCCAAATCGTTTCCGACGGTTCCCGGATACCCGACAGCGTTTAAGGGCAGGCTTTTTCGGGAAAATCATTGCGTTTTTCGGATAAAAATGGTAGTATAGGATTTTGGCAAATCCTTTATCCGGCCAAGACGCCGAATTCTGCTCCTGGAGGAATTGAGCTTGCCGACGCTTCAACAAGAAATCGAAAAACGGCGTACCTTTGCGATCATTTCGCACCCGGACGCCGGCAAAACCACCCTGACCGAAAAACTGCTGCTGTACGGCGGCGCGATCGCTCTCGCCGGTACGGTCAAAGGCAAAAAGAATACCAAACACGCGGTTTCCGACTGGATGGAGATCGAAAAGCAAAGAGGTATCTCGGTGACCTCGTCGGTGATGCAGTTTCACTACGACGGCTGCTGCATCAACATTCTCGACACCCCCGGCCACCAAGACTTTTCGGAGGATACCTACCGCACCCTGATGGCGGCGGATTCCGCCGTCATGGTCATCGACGCCTCCAAAGGCGTCGAGCGGCAGACGCGTAAGCTGTTCAAGGTCTGCGTGATGCGGGACATCCCGATTTTCACTTTTATCAATAAGATGGACCGTGAGGCGCGCAGCCCCTACGATCTGCTCGATGAAATCGAAAAGGAGCTTGGCATCGCGACCTATCCGATGAACTGGCCGATCGGTTCCGGCAAGGAGTTCAAGGGCGTATATGACCGGGAGCATCGGGAAATCCTTTCCTTCGTCGCGAACAACGGCTCGCAGGAGGTGGAGGCGGTGCATGCCGATCCGTCGGATCCCGCGCTCGGTAAACTTATCGGTGAAGATCACCGGCAGACGCTCGCCGACGACATCGAGCTGCTTGACGGAGCGAGCGTGCCGTTCGATAACGACGCAGTGCGGCATGGCAAGCTGTCGCCGGTGTTTTTTGGCTCCGCGCTGACCAACTTCGGTGTCGAACCTTTCCTGAAGGAATTTCTGCGGCTGACCACCCCGCCGCTGCCGCGGGAAACCGAGGACGGCGCGGTGGATCCCTTCGATGAGCATTTTTCCGCGTTTGTGTTCAAAATCCAGGCGAATATGAACAAGGCGCACCGCGACCGCATCGCGTTTATGCGCATCTGCTCCGGCCGGTTTGATAAAAACATGGAGGTGCTGCATACCCAGGGCGGCCGCCGCATGCGTCTGTCCCAGCCGCAGCAGCTCATGGCCCAGGAACGCGAGGTAATCGACGAGGCCTACGCTGGAGATATCATGGGCGTATTCGATCCCGGCATTTTCTCGATCGGCGATACGCTGTGCGACCCCGCCAAGCCGGTACGCTTCGGCGGCATCCCGACCTTTGCCCCGGAGCATTTCGCCCGGGTGCGGCAGGTGGATACCCTCAAGCGCAAACAGTTCGTCAAGGGTACCACCCAGATCGCGCAGGAAGGCGCCATCCAGATTTTCCATGAACCGGGTTCCGGCATGGAAGAAGTGATCGTCGGTGTGGTGGGCACGCTGCAGTTTGACGTGCTGGAATACCGGCTGAAAAACGAATATGCAGTGGACATCATCCGCGAGGGCCTGCCGTATCAGTACCTGCGCTGGATTGAGAACGAGGATATCGACGTCAAAACGCTTGATATCACCTCGGATACCAAAATTATACAGGATTTCCGTGACCGTTACCTGCTGCTGTTCACCAACAGCTGGAACATCACCTGGGCACTCGAGCATAATAAAGGACTTGAGCTTTCGGAATTCGGCGGAGCGAAATTTTAGTTTCTTCTTTTGTGAAAAGCCGGCGCTGTCAAAAAACAGCGCCGGCTTTTCATCTTAAATCCTTAATGCTTTTTTCTCTTTTGACCGGCTTTCAGCACGCCGATCGCTGTTGCCGCGAGCAGTGCTGCGCCGGCAGCAGTTCCCATCACACCAGTGTCCGCACCCCCGCCGGAGGTATCTTCGGCAAGCAGCTTATCCAGAGCCTCTCTCGCCGCCAGCAGATCGTCTGCGTTGCTCACCAGCAGGCGCGCTTCCGCCGACAGTGTCTTCCAGACGGACTCTGCTTCTTCAATAGCGGTACGGCTTTCCTTGGTGATTGTCCCCAGGGCATCAATAGCTTTCACCAGTTCAGCTGCCGTTTCCGCTTCGGTAATCAGGACATCCCGGCCTTCATAGCAGGGACTTTCCCCGCCGTGGAATCCGACCAGATCGACTGAGAAGGTGTTTGCCGCCTCCCAGGCGGACAGGGTCACGTAACAGGCTTCCGGCCTGGTCAGCCCAGGCGCGCGGGTGAAAGTTTCTGCGGGTATCACGCCAGTAACTCCTGCCACTGTCAGTGCATACGAACCGTCGTCGCGCGCCGTCAGTTTTACATCCCAGGCGCGCTTGCCGAGCGCCTGTGCCGTCAAACGCGAATCCCGCAGAATCACCTGCCCGCCGGGTTCCGCAGTCACCGTACCCTCCGCAAAATTGATAATCAGCATCACCGTCGGATATGGCGGGTTGCTGCTGTCAAAATCCTTCTGGGCGGCATCCGCCAGAATCAGCGACAGTCGGGCATTTTCGCCGGTGACGTTCAGGTTGCGGAACAGCAGGTGCAGACCGTCCAGCTGAATGGCCGGAGACAGGCCCATGCGCATATTGCTCGAGGCATTTTCCCACGCAAAGCGGATTCCGCCGTCCGGAGCATCCTGATACGACAGGTTTTCTGGCCACCAGTTGGTGCCGATGATATGATCGGCCGCATGCGGTGAATACAGCCGTTCATCCAGCGCGATATAAAATGCCTTGAGCGCGTCTTCCGCCGCTTCCAGCGTGTCCAGTCCCTCCACCAGCTGTTTCTGGTCATAGGTCAGCGCATCATAGGCAGCGCGCGCCGCCGCAATCGCCTCCCGGCTTTCCGCCGTCACCATACCGATTTGGCCAATCAGCTGCGAAACCTCTTCCGCCTTCTGCCGATCCTCCTCACCGGATGATTCCATCACAAAGGAAATCGCCTCACTCGCATTTTCCCAGGAATCCAGCGCGGTTACCTTTACGGTATACGGCCGCGCTGTCGTGACGCCGCTCAGCGTGACCGAATGCGTATCGGGCATATCGTCCACATCCGGGGTTTTCCAGAAACCGGACAGCGACTCGAACCGCTGTACCGGTGTACCGTCCTTAAGCAGCTCAATCCGATAGCTGAACACCATGTCGTCGTCTGCCGCCGTGCCAAAAGTAAGTTCCACACGTTCCTCGCCGACCTGGCGGGCGGTTATCTGTGCTCCACTCTCAAACTCAGGCGCGCCGCCGATTTGTGCGCGCGCACTGGTGTAATACAGCAGGTGAGAACCGTCCGCCTGCGGAGCGGGGATCACCCAGGGCTGCTTGATTACCTCATCCTCCAGGAAGTTCAGCCGGGTGACCCGAATATTGCCCTGTGCGTCCACCTCCATGAGGGTACCCATCGACAGGCTGTAGCTGCCCTCCAGCAGCCACGGTGGTACCGACTCCACATACTGGTTCGGCATGCCCATATACTGAACGGCGCCCAGATGCACCGAGGTGAAATCGGTTTGCATGATCGACCGCTCATCCGCCAGAGCATAGTGCGAATGCCCACTGAGCACCACCGCCTGCGGATACTGCTTGAGCAGGCTGTTCAGTCCTGTCGTGCCGCCGTCGCTGCCGTATACGGTGCTGCGTACCGGCGCATGGGTGACGATGAAGATGGCTTCGCCGTCGTATGCCGCGTCTTCCACAATATCGCTCAGCGTTTCGGTCAGCCAGGCGATGGTGGCATCGCTGTAACCCTTGGCTGTGTAATCGCATTCCACCGCTACAAAGTGGTAATTGCCCACCTTCATATGCCGGTTGGCCTGCTCCCGGGCCGCCTGCTGATCCAGATCATAGCGGTAGAACCGCTCTCCGAGCATATCGTAAAACACCGTGGCGTTGGAGCCGCCGGAACTGTCATGATTGCCCAGACAGAAAAACAGCGGCAGATCATCCGGCAGATTATCCTCAAACACCTTTCTGATCACCGGAATCTCAGTGGTCGATTCCCCGTATACAACATTATCGGTGATATCCCCGGCGATAATCAGGGCATCCAGCCCGTTTTTCGCCCGCTCCTGCAAAACCCGGAGCGCTGTGGGGACATTGGGGCTGTTATGCGTATCGCTGATCGCACCGAAGCTCAGCACGATGTTCTCCTCATCGAAATCCACCATCTGCTGTGACAGACACAGCACCCGGTACAGCGTCTCCGCCTCCACGAGCGCGGACAGGTTCCCCACCATCACTTTCAGTTCTCCCAATGCCTCATATGCCGCACGGATGTCCGCCAGCTTCCGTCCGCACGCTTCATCCGCCGTCACCGTGCCAATCTGGCGGATGCTCTCGATCACCGCATCCACCTTGGCAAAGTCTTCTTCACCATAGTCCGCCAGACAGGGAGCGGCACCGTCGTGTACCGCCGCCAGATCGACTGACAGCGTACAGGAACCATAACCTGACAGCGAAAAATAACATTTGCTCAGATCGGTCAAACTGACCGCTGCCTCCACCTGTGCCCTGGTCAGCGTGCCGCTGACCCCTGCCACCGTCAGCGTCCGGTTACCTTCCATATCCGGAGCACTGATTTTGAAATCCCATTCCTTGCCCGCGAGATTTTCTGCTTTGAGTCTGTCGCTTTGCAGAATGGTTTCATAAGACGGCTGAACCGTAACGGTACCGGTATCCGTGTCGATCCAGAACATCAGCACCGGATTGTTGCCGGAAAAATCCGGAACCGTTTTATTGCCG
>CAJKBW010000136.1 GCA_905198295.1 uncultured Oscillospiraceae bacterium
TGCGTACCGTCCGAGGCCAGGTCGTACGCATACGCGTTGATCGCCAGCTTGCCGGCCTGAATCTTGTTGCCGGTGTTCGTGACGCTGTCGGTGAACCACGCGAAGGTCGCACCCGCCAACAGCGCCGCACTCGCCAGCAGCGACGCGCCGCTCGCGAGCAGGGATTTCTTGCTTGTTTTCATGTTCCGGTTCCTCCTTATGTAATTCTCGGCGTGTTTCCGGGACAGGCACTCCGGATAACACACCAAAAAATCGGAGGCCGTCAGTTCAGTTGTCTTTCCTCTGTATACAGAGTTTGGGCATTCTGCCTAATCAGAGGACAGCACGCCCCCCTCCCGTTGTGAGAATCGTTGACTGTGCGATTTTCATTTCTCCGATTCCCCTTTCTTTGACACCGCCTATTTGACGGAAACCGCGCGGCGCAGGATACCAAAACCTGTGCCGTCCGGTTTCCGCCCCTCCCCGCGCGGGAGGGGACGGAAAAACAGCTTATTTCGCCGAGCCGTCGTAGTTGACCTGCACACCGTCAACGGTGTAGGTGTTGGTGCCCTCTTCAGTGAGGACGATGCCGTTAGTATAGCGGGAGTCCACATCAACCGGCGTGACATTATTGCCGGTCATCGTGACATCCTTGAGCAGAACGTTGAGCATCTTGCCCGGATAACTGCTCTGGTAGCAGCCGTAAAGCTCGATGATTTCCTCGGAATACCTCGCTTCACTGGCATCAAAATCAAACGTACAGTTCTCAATCCGGACATCGCCGTACAGATAATTGCTCGCAGCATTGATCAGGTAGTTCGTATAATGGATGTGGCCATACGGATCGGTCAGCGCATTGCCCTCATCGTCATACATCTTATAGGTGCCCGTGAAGGTGCAGTCGATAAACTGGATATCAATCTCGGTTGCGCCGTCGCGTCCACTAAGGGTTATCGGTGCGTTGTTGAACGTGCAGTTGCGGAATACAACCGTCGTTTTGACTCCGCTCTTGGCCCGCACCTTCAAAATCTCGTTGCCGTGTCCTTCAAATGCCATGTTCTCAAAAGTCACCGACGCGCCTTCCGAGACATCCACCGCTTTCATGTCGCCCTGCGCGAACACCGTTCCGTTTTTCACCGTCGCCGTCGTACCGGTTTTAAAGGACAGGCCATTGCCGCTGCCGCCCTCCGGACGGATGATGGTGTTCTGGTTAAGATCCAGGGTCTTGCCATCAGGGATAACCACAGTCACGTTGCCGTTGGGTTCCTGAAATTCCCCGCGGTTCATGTCGATATCCTCACCCGCGACAACCTCGGAGACGTCGGGATCCTGCAGCGCGTCAACGATATCCTTCCCGAACACCACAAACGGATCGGCATCCTTGTCGTATTGATCACTGCCGAAGCCGTCCTTTTCATATGTATACTGCGTAGCGGAGATCGCCACATCTGCCGAGAAGGTCTTCTCCATGAACGCGTTGCCCGCACTCTCGTTCATGCCGTAAACAAGAATGAACTGCACGTTTTCGCCCGCAAGCAGCGGCAGCTCCATCCCGTCCGCGATGGTTTCCAGCTCACTCATCGGGCGCTTCTGGAACGCGCCAACGACCGCGCCGTCCTTCACCTGCACGAAATCAAACCACAGTGCGTCGATCAGTCCATTGTCAGTCACCTTGAATTCGAGTATAAGCTTTGCCGCAAGGGTACCCGCGTTCTCGATCTTAAGCAGTTTCGCGTTCGACTTGCCTGGCTCAAACAGCGTATCACCGATGATCGGCGTTTTGTCCGTCTTCAGGTCCTGCGGCGTTGCCTCAAACGCAAACGCCTCACCGCCGTTGACACCCTCGATCGTGAAGCTCTGGGTGCCGTCTGCGGCGAGATCATACGCATATGCGTTAATCGCCAGCTTGCCGGACTCAATTTTGTTTCCGGTGTTTGTGACGCTGTCTGTAAACCATGCAAAGGTCGCGCCCACCAGCAGCGCCGCACTCGCCAACAGCGACACACCGCTTGTGAGCAGGGATTTCTTGCTTGCCTTCATGTCCTGTCTCCTCCTTATTTTTCTTCGGCATGTTTCCGGGACAGGCGCTCCGGATAACACACCAAAAAGCCGGAGGCCGTCAGCTCTGCTGTCTTTCCTCTGCATACAGGGCTTGGGCATTCTGCCTAATCAGAGGACAGCATACCCCCTCCCCTCTGTGAGAATCGTTGACCGTGCAATTTTCATTTCTCCGATTCCCCTTTCTTTGACACCGCCTATTTGACGGAAACCGCACAGCACAGGGTGCAAAACTTGTGCTGTCCGGTTTCCGCCCCTCCCCCGCGGGGAGGGGCTGGAAAAAGGATAATTACTCGATGACGACTGTGCTGTCACCCAGGGTATTGACCGCGGCGTATTGCTCCGCAGTCAGCACGTTTTCCCAAACATTGGTCACCCGGATCGCAACTGCGCCCGTACCGGTGAAGGTGTTTCCGGTGATGGCGACATTCTTCCCATTCCACTCGGTACCTCCCCAGCCGTTGCCCCAAGTCAGGTTGATGCCGCGCTGGGTGCTGCGGGAGAAGATAAAGGTGTTGTTCTCCAGCACAATTTCACCGGCGGCGTTGTAGATGTTGAGACCATTGCCCGCGCCGCCTTCCGGGGTTTTGGTGAAATCAAAGATGGAATTGCGGACGGTGAAACTGCCGCCGGTCACCGACGAATTGTAGCCCATCTCGAAGGTGCATCCATCAAAGACCAGCCCCGCAAAAGCGGTATTATTGATCGCGCCGAGGCTCGGGCGGCCGTCGATACCGGTGAACACGGTGTTTTTGATCTCACCCTTGTCTACCCAGGGGGTGAACAGCGCATAGCCGTCGGTAGCGATGGTGCAGCCGTCCAGATATACGCCGCCCTGTGCGCGGATAGCGCTCGGCGACGCACTGAAAGCGGTCTCCGGATCATACGGCGCAGTGAACACGGTATTTTTCGCGGTCAGCACGCCGCTGCCCACATCCACCAGCCAGGCATACGGCTGTGCCGCCTCGGTGGTACGGGTGATGGTACAGTCATCCAGGGTGAGATCCTGACCACCGGTGGTGATCGGCGCGGCCGAATCACCGGCGGCCATCGGGATTTCAAAGTTTACACCGCGGAAGGTGACGCCCTCTGCCTCGACCACAATCTTATCGGTGAACACGGTGCCGGCGCTTCCCTGAATAACAACGTTGGGCGTGGTAACGGTCAGCGGATCGGTATAGGTCACGCCGCTCACCGCGATCACATCCCCTGCCTTAGCCTCAGCCAGCGCCTCATCGAACGCTTCGGCGCTCTCCGCCACGATATCGGCCGCCGCCGCGGACGAACGGAGCGGCGTCGCATAGAACTTGAAGTTGTCCAGTGCCGCATATGTCTCGCTTGTGCCACCGACCTCATACACATTCCAGTACAGGTCGCCGATCGTCGCACTGTCAAGGCGGCCGCTGTACGTGTGCGTGCCGTCAGTGACAGTCACCGTCATCGCAAGGCCGCTGCCGTTCTTCTCAAACGTGCAGATCACCTGCATAGTATCGGCGATTTCACCGAGCGGGACCATAGCCGTATTCCGCGAGGTCTGCACAGAGCACATCTCACCATTGCGGCTGACCTCCACAAACATATGCTGCCAGCCGGTTTTTTCACCGGCATCGAAGCGCACCCGCGCGCCGTCGGACAGCGCGGAGGCATCCACCTCATAGGCCAGGGTGTAGCGGCTGTTTTCCCAATCCAAACCGTTGAAAGCGATGTGTGGGGTATTGTTACGGATTACCGCTTTGCCGTCACGGATTTCAAAGGCAGCAGCGAACTGCGTATGATCCGCATGTCCAGCGGTGGAACCGCTGTTCTGACATTCCGGGCAGAAACGTACCGCCTGTGCCGGATCGTCAAAGTCATACTGCGTGTGCACCGCCGGCAGAGGCGCAGCCTCATCATACAGGTCGCTGCCGAAACCGTCGGTCTCATAGGTATACTGTGTCGCAAACACTTCGATTGCGAAGGACGCATATGCCTCCTGATAGGCGTTGCCCGCCTGCTCCTGCATGTGTACCTGCACCTGCACGCGGTCCGCGCTCCCGGCAAGCAGCACGCCCGAAGAAACCGCGCTGTCCGCCAGCTCCGCGAGGGTACCGGCGCGCTCGTCGTTGACATACACATCCAGCACGTTTTCGATGCCCTTGGTGGTTACGACATCCTTGAGCAGCAGCTGATACCGCACCGCCAGGCTGCCCGCGTTATACACGGCCAGATTCTTGACCGCCGTATAGCCCGGCTCCCACAGCGCATCGGCAAAAATACCGCCGTTGGCATCCGAGATGTTTTTATACGTGGTGTAGCCCTCAACCGTCACCGCGGGCGAATCGGTCAGCGCGTCGGAGTATCGGTCGCTTTCGCTCTCCCACAGCTCGATTGCCAGATTTCCCGCCTGAATTTTGTTGCCGGTATTTGTGACGCTGTCGGTGAACCATGCAAAGGTCGCGCCCGCCAACAGCGCCGCACTCGCAAGCAGCGACATGCCGCTCGCAAGCAGGGATTTCTTGCTTGCTTTCATGTTCTAACTCCTCCTTAATATAATTCCCGGCGTGTTTCCGGGGCAGGCACTCCGGATAACACACCCAAAGCCGAAGGCCGTCAGTTCAGCTGTCCTTCCTCTGCTCACGAGGTTTGAGCATTGCGTATGCGCCGCCTACCCGGCAGAAACTGCGCGGCGCAGGGTACAAAAACACCTTACACCCGTTTGGCATCGGTCAGATGTTGTTATTCATCGTCCCGCTTCCTGCGTGCGTGGGCATTCCGCCGCTGAATGTTCCGCCATTGACAATAATCTTGTCGTTTTGGGTCTGTGTATAAAAATGCACCTTACCGGCAGCGCTGGTATACTCACCGCTTTCAACGGTTGCGGTTGCTCCGCCGGCCAGATAAACATTGTAATAATTCGTAGCCGTGGACGTTACGTTGCGCAGCGTGGCAGTCGCTCCGCTGCCCAGCACCTCTATACCGCCCTCAATCGTGATGTTTTCAATCAGAGCGTTTTTACTACCAGCTGTAACCCCCAGGGAATACGAAATTTTTCCGCTTCCCATCGGTCCGGCTTTAATCGTCCCATTTTTAATTGTAATGTTATCCCCTGCCAGCATAAACCGGTCATTGCTGTTTACCGTCAGCGTTTTGCCATTCAAATCAATCACAATATCATTCGCGAGGATGTAGGTGTCTGGAGTACCGTTCCCATAACTTCCCGTATTGGTAATGGCAATATCCTGATCCAAGACAATCTTATCTCCATCTTTTGCCTGTTCAAAGGCCGCCTTAAATTCTGCTTCTGTGGCAACATGACCCGGATACGCCGCATCCTTGTCGTACTGTTCGCTGCCAAAGCCGTCTTCTTCCTCCGTGTACTGTGCGGCGAGGATAGCCACATCCGCCGAGAAGGTCTTCTCCATGAACGCGTTGCCTGCACTCTCGTTCATACCGTACACCAGGATAAACTGCACGTTTTCGTTCGCGAGCAGCGGCAGCTCCATCCCGTCCGCAATGGTTTCCAACTCGCTCATCGGGC
>CAJKBW010000137.1 GCA_905198295.1 uncultured Oscillospiraceae bacterium
GCGGGCCTTCATCGCGCCGAACTGCTCACGCATTTCGGCCAGCTCCTTCTGGATTTCCTGAAGATGCTGCTGCGACAGGGCATCCTTTTCCTTTTTCAGTGCCGCTTCTTCGATTTCATGCTGGATGATGCGGCGCTGGATGACATCCAGTTCGGTCGGCATCGAATCGATCTCGGTGCGGATCATCGCGCAGGCTTCGTCGATCAGGTCGATGGCCTTATCCGGCAGAAAGCGGTCGGTGATGTACCGGTTGGACAAGGTGGCAGCGGCAATGATGGCGCTGTCCTGGATCTTGACGCCGTGGTATACCTCATAGCGCTCCTTGAGTCCGCGCAGGATCGCAATCGTGTCCTCCACCGTCGGTTCGGTTACCAGTACCGGCTGGAACCGCCGCTCCAGCGCGGGATCCTTTTCGATGTACTGGCGGTATTCGTCGAGGGTGGTGGCGCCGATACAGTGCAGTTCGCCGCGCGCGAGCATCGGCTTGAGCAGGTTGCCGGCATCCATCGCACCGTCGGTCTTTCCCGCGCCTACGATGGTGTGCAGTTCGTCGATGAACAGGATGATCCGTCCCTCGCTTTTGCGCACCTCGTTAAGCACCGCTTTAAGCCGCTCCTCAAATTCGCCGCGGTATTTTGCACCGGCGACCAGTGAGCCCATATCCAGCGAGAAAATGGTTTTATCCTTCAGGGTGTGCGGCACGTCCCCGCGGACAATCCGTTGGGCAAGGCCTTCGGCAATGGCGGTTTTGCCTACGCCGGGTTCGCCGATGAGGACAGGGTTGTTTTTGGTTTTGCGGGACAGGATTCGGATAACGTTGCGGATCTCATCGTCCCGCCCGATGATCGGATCCAGTTTCTTGCTGCGTGCCCGCTCTACCAGATCGTCGCCGTACTTTTTCAGGGCGTCATAGGTGGCCTCCGGCGCGTCGCTGGTCACACGGGTGTTGCCGCGCACCGACACAAGGCTTTTGAGCACCTGCTCCCGGGTGATGCCGTAACGGCTGAACAGCGGTTTGACGGTGGAATCCGCGGTGTCGAGCAGGCCGAGAAAGAGGTGCTCCACCGAAACATACTCGTCTTTCATATTGTCCGCATTTTTTTCAGCGCTGCTGAGTGCATGGTCAAGATCCTCGGATACATAAATTTTTCCCGCCTCACGACCGGGGCCGGACACGTGCGGGATGCCGTTTACCGCGCTTTCCGCCGCCGCGGCGAATCCTTCGGCATCGACATCCATTTTAGTCAGCAGCTGTGGAATCAGGCCGTCCTCCTGCGTCAGCAAAGCGAGCAAAAGATGTGCCTGCTCAAGCTGCATGTTCTGCCGCTCGATGCTCAGCTCCTGTGCACGCTGGACGGCTTCCACCGATTTTTGTGTGAGTTTTTGTGCGTTCATAAGATTCACCAGGCCTTTCCGGCGGTGGTATTCACCGCATATGCAATCGGTATTCTTCTTTCCCGATTGTTCAGTCTTTATCCTACCGGAAAAAAACGACATAGATATGACGATATTATGACTAAATTGTGAATATTAGCACTATGTCGTTTAGAGTGCTAAAAGTGGGGCGGGTTGCAGAAAAAAGGAAGACGACGGCGTTGGGTGCTTGACTTTTATTGCGGCAATATGGCACTATAAAGACAAAGATTATGTTTTTCGCCTATCGCTTTGGATACGGCCGGACAGCGAAAAAGGAGAATAGCTGTGACGAATCGACTGCAAGCCGCGCAGTGCATTTTATTTGACTTAGACGGCACGCTGACCGACCCCAGGGTGGGGATCACGCGATCGGTGGCCTATGCCCTGCGGGATTTTGGCATAGAAACAGAAGACCTCGATACCTTGTGCGGCTTCATCGGTCCGCCGCTCAAGGCTTCATTTACGCACTTTTATGGTATGAATGAAGCGGATGCCGAACGTGCAGTGGCCAAATACCGGGAGTATTTCCAGCGGCAGGGTATGTTTGAAAATACGGTATATCCGGGGGTCCCGGAGCTGCTGGAACAACTGCAGTCGGCGGGAAAACAGCTGATGGTCGCCACCTCCAAGCCGACGGTGTTCGCACGCGCAATTCTGGATCATTTTGGGATGGCAGCCTATTTTTCCGGGGTGACAGGCAGCGAACTGGACGGCACCCGGACGGACAAGGGCGAGGTGATCGCCTGTGCGCTCGCTTCCGGCGGCTTTCGTCCGGAGTTGACAGTGATGGTGGGGGACCGAAGCTATGATGTCATCGGCGCCGCGCAGAACGGCCTGCCGTCCGTCGGCGTGCTGTACGGCTATGGGAGCCGGGAAGAGCTGGAGCAGGCGGGGGCGTCGGTGACGGCTATGACGGTGGAAGAACTGCAAATGTTGTTGTTATAAAACATACCGCTCGGCATTGCTGCCGGGCGGTATGACGCATTTATCGGCGGTTCCGGGTTCCCCGATGGCCGAACCAGAGTGTCAGTATGCTCACCAGAAGAAACAGTGCAGCCGGCAGAAAACCGTACAGCGGCTGCCCGGTCGGCGGTGTTTCAGGTGCCGATGAGACCGGAGGGATTTCCGGCTGGGATACCGGTGCACCGCTTTTCACCGTAAAGTGCACCGTCAGGGACTGTGCTTCGATATCTTCACCGGACACCGTGACCGATGCCGTATAGGTGCCGGGAGTCAGTCCGGCACGCGGCATCAGAGTAAACACCGTCTGTGTACCGGCGGCCAGCGGGCCGAGGGCAGTGGAAGACAGCACAAACGCATCAGCGGATTCACCGGAGAGATTGACAGCCAGCACAGGCGAGGCGGCTTCTCCTGTATTGCTTACCGTGACTGCAAACGGTTCCGGCTGTGTATACCCTTCCTCGGCCGTGCCGAAGTCCTTTTTATCGGCGGAAAGTCCGATTTGCGTCGGGGCAAGCAGCACAAGATGGAGGGTGCTGTCTTTTTGAATGCTGTAATCCTGCAGCGTATTGCCGTCCTCCAGCTGTTTGCCGGCAAAGATCAGCCGCTGCCGATCCGGCGGGATTCCTTCTTTATCCTGAATCTTGGCTTTGACATCTTCCACGCGATCGGTAGGTTCTACCTCGATGGTAATGTGTTTGCCGGTCAGCGTCTTGACAAAGATCTGCATGGCGGACGCGGTGGCCGGAAAGCAGGCAAACACCAAAAGCAGCGAAAAGGTCATCGCGAGCAGTCGTTTTTTCATATAGCCATCCTTTGCTTAAATCGGGAACTGTGTCAGCCTTTGAGACGCACCCGGACCAGCCGGCTGCTGCCGTCGGGATTATGCAGCGCCTTAATTTCCAGAATGCCGAGCGATTTGAGAAACGGGGTCAGCTTACGGTAGCCAAAATTGCGCACGTCGAAATCGGGATACCGTTTATTGAGCCGGTTGCCGATTTCAGAGGTGGATACCCATCCGTCCTCGTCCGAAGTTTCATCAATGATGGTCATGATCGCGTCGCGAACGGTCGCGAGCCGCGTCATCTGATCGGTGCCGGCGGAGGCGGTGCTGCCCGCGGGAGGCTCCGGCGAAGCCGGCCGCTCCAGAATTTCCAGATATTTGAATTTGTTGCATGCGGCAATGAACGGGGTAGGGGTCTTTTTTTCCCCCATGCCGAGCACGTACATGCCGGATTCGCGCAGGCGGGAGGCCAAGCGGGTGAAATCGCTGTCGCTGGAGACAATGCAGAAGCCATCGACATTGCCGGAATACAGGATGTCCATTGCATCGATGATCATCGCCGAGTCGGTGGCATTCTTTCCGGTGGTGTAGCCGTACTGCTGAATCGGGGTGATGGAGTTTTCCAGCAGGACGTTTTTCCAGGAGCCAAGCTCCGGTTTGGTCCAGTCGCCGTAGATGCGTTTATAGGTGGCGGTGCCGTCGCCGGATACCTCGTCGAGAATGTATTTGATGTATTTTTCCGACACGTTGTCGGCGTCGATAAGTATGGCGAGCCGGTCGTCTTTGGCCATGTTGCCCCTCTTTTCTTTTTCCTTAATATTAAATATAGTGTACCACATGCGGCGGTGCTTTACCAGTCCCAAAAACGTAAATGACAAACGAGATAACGAGATATTTGGCGCAAATCAGAGAGAAAACGAGAGATCGGGTGATGTAAATTAAAAAATCTGCCATTTACCTGTTGACAGCGGAAAATGGTTGTGGTATGATCGTACACGCGTTGAAAAAGTGCAGGATATTTGTCCGGTAACTTTTTGACCGGGGCCACAGCCCCGCGACAAGAATAAAAAACAGGAGGTATTGCGATGTCCACGTATATGGAAAAAGCCGGTCAGGTCGACCGCAAGTGGTATATTCTCGATGCCGCCGGTAAACCCCTGGGCCGGGTCGCGGCTGAAGCCGCCGTGCTGCTGCGCGGTAAGCACAAGCCGACTTTTACCCCCCATGTGGATTGCGGCGACCATGTCATCATCATCAACTGCGGCAAGGCGGTTCTCACCGGCAACAAGCTGCAGAACAAGAAATGGTATCGCCACACCGGCTGGATCGGCGGCCTCAAGGAGGTCGGCTACGACAACCTGATGGCGAACCGTCCCGAAAAGGCGATGGAGCTTGCGGTTTATGGCATGATCCCGAACAACACGATCGGCCGTGCTGCCCGCACCCGTCTGCACGTTTATGCGGCTGCTCAGCATAAGCATGATGCGCAGAAGCCCGAAAACCGGGAATTTTAAGGAAGGAGGCTGTTTTTGATGGATTATAACAAGAGACCGTATTTTTACGGCACCGGCCGCCGAAAGACCTCCGTTGCCCGTGTGCGCCTGTATGCCGGCACCGGCAGCGTGAAGATCAACGGCCGCGACATTGACGATTATTTTGGTCTGGATACCCTGAAGCTGATTGTCCGTCAGCCTCTGCACCTGACCGGCACGGAAGAAAAATTCGATATCGAGTGCCGCGTTTCCGGCGGTGGCGTGACCGGTCAGGCCGGCGCGATCCGTCACGGTATCTCCCGTGCGCTTCTGCAGTACGATACCGAAAACCTGCGTCCGCTGCTCAAGAAGGCCGGTTATCTCACGCGTGATCCGCGTATGACCGAGCGTAAAAAGTACGGACTCAAGGGCGCTCGCCGTGCGCCGCAGTTCAGCAAGCGCTGATTTTTTCAGATGCCTGCGCGTATGGCCGATACGCTGTCCGCTGGGGATTCTCCCTGTCGGAAAAAACAAGGAATAAAAAACAGGAACCCGTTTTCAAAGGGTTCCTGTTTTTTT
>CAJKBW010000138.1 GCA_905198295.1 uncultured Oscillospiraceae bacterium
GCAACTTGCTATCGGTAAACCAGTTTTTCGACAAGCTGAAACAGCCGGACTTTCGTCCGGCTGTTTTTCTTTCAGTTTTGTTCGAGTGCCCGTTCGAGCCAAATCGCACCGATGTCCATCGCGTTGTAAAGCCCGGATTTCTCACTCTTTTTCAGAATCCGGTCCTTCATCCGCAGATCCGGGTCGGTGGACAGCAGCTGTACCTGCACCTTGTCCGCGACCGTCAGATCCTTAATGGTTTTGGTGGAAAGAATCTGCATCATGATGACGCATTTGTCCGCCATATCGCCGTAATAAAGCGTGTTGCCGGAGCGTACGAGCGGCTTGCCCTTATACATGAGAAACTGTTTTTTATCCGCCATTTGTTTCCTGCCT
This sequence comes from uncultured Oscillospiraceae bacterium, assembly GCA_905198295.1. Classification (GTDB taxonomy): domain Bacteria; phylum Bacillota; class Clostridia; order Oscillospirales; family Acutalibacteraceae; genus UMGS1591. Next base: position 376 of record CAJKBW010000138.1, read on the forward strand.
CCTTATGCGTATCCGCCGGAAGCCTGACATCCGGCAAACAGAATTTTTTCACAGTACAGCATAGTTTAGCATAAAATCCGGGGCTTGTAAAGGCTGGTGGGGGCAATAGTGCTTTTGCGGGCGAAAATTCTCTTGCCGTGCGATCGGAAAGCGGCTATAATATTGGACGGAATATGACGAAGAAGAAGGGGATTTCATGCTGGCATCCACAGAACAGTTCTTGGCCTATCTGAATGCAAACAAGCTCAAGTACGATTATACCGAACCGGAAGACGATGATAAAAAAGATGTTGTCGTGGTGCGCTTCACCGGACATAACCTGTCCACCATCACCGTGCAGTTCTTCTTCTCCACCGACGGCGAGGATGCGGCGATCCGCGTGTTTGATCTTTTTAAGGTGCCCGAGGACCGGCACGATAAAATCTATAAAGCGCTCAACGAACAGAACAACGCTTTCCGTTTCGTCAAATTCTGCTTTGATGAAAACGACAACACCGTGCAGATGGAAATGGATGCGGCCTTCCGGGAAAACGATGTCGGCGATATCTGCGGGGAACTGCTGTTCCGCAGCGTGGAGCTGTGCGACAAGGCCTATCCGGCGTTTATGCAGGCACTGTGGGCGTAAAGCCAATACGGAAAAGATAAAAAACGGCATGAACCCAACCGGGTTCATGCCGTTTTTGCGTTTCGGATAAAGCGGCCGGCCGCTTAATTATTCAGATACGACCGCACCAGCGCGCGCAGCAGCTCATCGCGGTCCAGTTTGCGGATGAGGCTGCGGGCGTTGTTGTGGGTGGTGATATAGGTGGGATCTTCGGAGAGGATGTATCCGACGATCTGGTTGATGGGATTGTAGCCCTTTTCACGCAGCGCGTCGTATACCGTGGTAAGGATTTGCTTCATTTCCTGCTCTTTATCATCTCCGATGGAAAACGTCATCGTCTTATCCAGCATCGCGGATCCTTCCTTTCGCATAACGGGAAATCCCGTTCATTTGTTCTATACCCGTATTATACGGCATCCGCGCGCGGAATGCAAGGCATTATGAGCGCAGAATACAGCCTTTTTCCTTAAGATTTTTTAAAATTCGGCTGAGTGCGGCGTCGACTTCGTCGTCGGTGAGGGTGCCTTCCGCAGAACGGAAGGTCAGGCTGTATGCCACACTTTTCTGGCCGTCTGCAATCTGCGAGCCGCGGTAGACGTCGAACAGCTTGACGCTTTCGAGATGGCGGCCGGCACAGGCGCGGATGGTTTTTTCAATTTCCGCCACAGGCAGCGCTGCGCCGCAGAGTACCGCGAGGTCGCGTTCCACCGCCGGGAAGCGGGGGAGCGGACGGAAGCGGATGATCTGCTGATCGGCAGCAAACAGCGGAAGCAGCCGGCACTGCGCCACATAAACGCGCGTTTCAATGTCGTAACGTGCAGCCGTGTCGGGGTGTACTTCGCCGAATACCGCAATCGTCTCGCCGCCGAGCACGGCAGCAGCCTGCCGTCCGGGATGGAGGAACGGTTCGGCAGAGGGGACATATTCCACCGCCGCGCCAAAGCGGCTGAACAGTGTTTCCAAAAGCCCTTTGAGGGTGAAGAAATCCTCGCCCTCGCCGTACATGCCGAGGCATATCGCCGGCACCTCGTCGGGCTGATCGGTCACCGGCAGGGAACGGGGGATAAACAGCTTGCCCGCTTCAAACAGCCGTACTGCCGGGATTTTGCGGTTGAAGTTCGTGGAGAGCACGGTCAGCATGCTCGAATACAGCTGCGTGCGCATCACGGCGTATTCCTCGCCGAGCGGGTTGAGCAGGCGGACAGCATCCCGCCGCGGATCGTCCGCAGGCAGCGCGAGCTGGTCAAAGGCTTTCGCGTTGATGAAGGAATAGGTGGTGATCTCCCGCATGCCGCCGGCGGTCAGCAGCGCCTTGACCTTGTCGGTGCCGATGCGCTCGGGCAGCTTGCGCCCGCGCACGATATCCCCGCGCATAGGGGTGCCCTTGATGTGCTGATAGCCGTAGATCCGCATGACCTCTTCGGCCAGGTCTGCGCGTCCCTCGATGTCATCGCGGAAGGAGGGGATTTCGCAGTGCAGCACGCCATCCTCCAGGGTGGTATCGATACACAGGCTGTTGAGAATCCCGGTCATGGTTTCGGCCGGGATATCCACGCCGAGCAGCTCGGTGATGCGCGCTGCCGGCACCTCCAGCACCCGTTTTTCCGGCAATCCCTTGTTGCGGTCGATTACGCCTTCGATAATATCGCCGGCGTCGAGATCGTACACCAGCTGCAGCGCCCGCTCCATCGCGTATTCGACGCCGAGGATATCCACGCCCTTTTCAAACCGGGCGCTTGATTCGGTACGCATACCCAGCGCGCGCGCCGTGCGGCGGACGCTGTCCCGGCGGAATTTCGCGCACTCGAAAAAGAGGTCGGCAGTGTCCGGCTTGATTTCACTGTTCAGGCCGCCCATGATGCCCGCGAGGCAGGAGGGGGTTTCGGCGTCCGCGATCACCAGCATATCGCTTGTCAGGGTGTGCGGCTTGTCGTCGAGGGTGGTGATGGCCTCGCCGTCTTTCGCCCGGCGCACGATGATCTGGCCGCCCTTGACGTCGCGAAGGTCAAAAGCGTGCATCGGCTGGCCGGTTTCGAGCATCACAAAGTTGGTGATGTCGACGATGTTGTTGATCGGGCGCATGCCGGCCGCCTTCAGGCAGCGCTTCATCCAGTCCGGCGACTCTTTGATGCGCAGATTTTTGACCACCCGGCCATAATACCGCGGACAGAGGTCGTAATCCTCCACCGTCACCTGCATATGCTCACGGATGTCGCCGCCCTTGGTTTCGTAAGCGGGCACCGGCGGATGAAACGGCTTTTTGAGCGCCACCGCCGCTTCCCGGGCGACGCCGAGCACGCTCTGGCAGTCCGGGCGATTGGCGGTGATTTTGAAATCGATGACCACGTCGTTGAGATGCAGAACTTCGCGCATGTCGGTGCCGGGGGTCAGGCCGTCCTTCAGGATGAGAATACCGTAAACCTCGGCGCCCGGATAATCGCTCTCCTTCAGGCAGAGCTCTTCGCCGGAGCACAGCATGCCGTTGGACACAACGCCGCGCAGCTTGCCTTTTTTGATGTGCATGCCGTTGGGCAGCCGGGAATCGTGCAGCGCGGCGGGCACCAGCGCGCCCTCAAAAACATTGGTTGCGCCGGTGACAATCTGTACGGGCTCCGCAGCGCCCACATCGATCTGGCAGATTTGCAGCTTGTCGGCATCGGGATGCTTTTCCAGTTTGACGATGCGGCCCACCACCACATTGCTCATGGTGGCGGACAGGTCCTCCACATCCTCGACCTCAAAACCGCTCATGATCATTTTATCGCAAAGCTCGTCCAGCGGCACATCGATGTCTACATAGTGTTTGAGCCAGCTCAGGGAAATTTTCATGGAAATCCTCTCCTTTCTTTCGGCTTAGCGGAACTGCTCGAGAAAACGCAGATCGTTCTCGAACAGCAGGCGGATATCGCTGATTTTGTAGCGTGTGGTGGTCAGCCGGTCCAGTCCGATGCCGAAAGCAAAGCCGGAATATTCCTCGGGGTCAATACCGCAGCCGGCGAGCACGTGCGGATGCACCATGCCGGCGCCGAGAATCTCGATCCAGCCGCTGCCCTTGCATACCCGGCAGCCCTTGCCGCCGCATTCCGAGCAGGTGACGTCTACCTCGACGCTCGGCTCGGTGAAGGGGAAGAAGGAGGGGCGGAATTTGACCTTGGTTTCCGGTCCGTAGATTTCGTGCGCGAACTGCTCGAGCACGCCCTTGAGATCACACATGGTGATGCCCTTGTCCACAACCAGGCCTTCCACCTGATGGAAAACCGGGGAATGGGTGGCATCCACCTCGTCGGCGCGGTAGACACGTCCGGGGCAGATGATGCGGATCGGCGGTTTGCGCTGCTCCATGACGCGGGCCTGTGCGGCGGACGTCTGGGTGCGCAGCAGCAGGTTTTCGGTGATATAGAAGGTATCCTGCATGTCGCGTGCCGGATGATCCTTCGGGAGATTCAGTTTTTCAAAGCAGTACTGATCGGTTTCCACCTCGGGGCCGTCGACTACGTCGAAGCCCATCGACTGGAAAATATCGATCATGTCCTCCAGCACGATGTTCAGCGGATGCAGCCCGCCGATGGCCGGGCGTTTGCCCGGCATGGTCACGTCGAGCGTTTCCTCCCGCAGCCGTTTGGCCTTGAGCGCGTCCTGAATTTCCGCTTCCCGCTTGGCCAGTGCTGTTTCCAGCTCGCTGCGCAGCTGGTTGACCAGCTGACCGACCTTCGGGCGTTCGTCGGCAGGCAGGCTGCCCATGCCGCGCAGCACCTCGGTCAGGGTGCCCTTTTTGCCCATGACGCGGATGCGGAATTCTTCCAGGTCCTTCGGCACGCGCAGGCTTTCCAGCTCATGCAGCGCCTGCTCGCGCAGGGCCTCCAGTTTTTCCTTCATGATTGACCATTCCTTTCCTGCCGCCGTTTGGCGGCGTTGTCTCGCCGGTTTTGCCGCGGAGAAGAGAGAAAATAAAAAAATCTCCGTCCCGAAAGGGACGAAGATTTACATGCTCCGTGGTACCACCCTGCTTACAGACGGGATAACACCGCCTGCACTCCTGCGGCCGATAACGGGGCCAGCCGTCGCCGCCTACTGCCGCTGAAGTGCGGGTTGAGCGCCGCTGCTCCGGAGCGAACTTCGGACATCCCCCGCCTGCAGGCTGCTTTCAGCCGGTGACAGCCCTCTCTGAACGCAGGGATAAGGAAGCCTACTTTC
>CAJKBW010000139.1 GCA_905198295.1 uncultured Oscillospiraceae bacterium
AGCCGCCGGGTATGTGCGGCCGGATACCCTATAATCTTCTATTATGTGGGCATTCCGCCGAAAAAGCAATAAACGGTTTGTGAATTTTTTCGGCGGGGCACTTTCGGCAGAAAATGGCAGGCGGCAGAGAAAAATGTGCATAGTCGGCATAATGGGGGACAGGAGTTCCGTCCGAGAGTTCCGCCGGCACGCCTACAGTGGAAAAACAGGTGCGGCGCCGGGGGTGTCTTTTGTTCGTCCCGGCAGACTTTTATCGTTCGTCTGCAGGGACCTCTTGCTTTCTTCCGCAAAGCCGTGTAGGATGAAAGAAGAATGCTGCCCGGCGGCGTCTATCCCGGTGACACGGGTGCCGGCGGAAAAAACAATAAAGGAGAATGGGCATGGATATCTTGGAACAATGCCAGATCTGGAACGAGAACGACGAATACGCGAAGATCATTGAAGCGATCGAAGCGCTGCCCGATGAGGAGAGGACGCCGGAGACCGACAGTGAACTGGCCCGCGCCTACAATAATCTGGCCGGGCTGGAGGACCGGGAGCTTTACGAAAAGGCTCTGGAGCTGTTGCTGCCCCATGAAGACTATTTTCAGGGGGACCACTGCTGGAATTTCCGCACGGCCTATGCCTATTACTATCTGGATCAGGAGGGGCCGGCGCTGCGGTATTTCGAGCGGGCGCTTGAGGCCCGCCCCGGCGACAAAGATACCGAGGAGTTTATCGACGACTGCCGTCGTCGGCTGGCGCTGCCCCATTTTGAAAAAACCTTCCGGGAGCGCACGGCGCAGGCCTGGGCGGCCTTTGCGAAGGAGGAAGAACAGCTGCGCCGCCTGATGGACAGCGAGGATCGTGAGGCGGTGAGCGATGAGCTGATCGGAACGTGCAGCCGATTGCTGCGGCCAGCGCTCGCGGATGCCGCCTTCGAGCTGGGATTCAACGGGGAAAAATACGAGCTGATCCTCACCCCGGAGGGAGACCATGCGCGGCTGTTCACGATGGTCTATTTCCAGCGCCATGCGCCGGCGGAGATTCTGGAGCGGTGGAACATTCTGGTAGGCCGCCAGCCCTCCCGCGGCTTCGGCCTGCGTGCCTTCGGGCAGGAGATAACCGCCGGGGATGTGCAGGTCTGGCTGGAGAAACAGGAGGACCGCACGGTTTCTCTGGTGTTGTACTGCGAAAAGCTGCTGCCTCTGCTGGCGGAGGATGCCGGCAAAGTGTGGTGGATGCTGTCCACCCTGACTGACCAGGTGCTTGGCGAAATTCCGGCGATGGCGCTCATCGGGGAATTTGAGGCCACGGACAAGCCGCAGGCCGGGCCTTCGGTTTTACTTGAAGCGCTGCCGCAGGCGCTCGAAGAACTGGGGCTGCCGCTTTCTCTCGATGCGCAGGCGTATCTGAACAGCAGCTACACGGCCTATGAGCTGGAGCCGGAAAAGGATCCCGATGCCGCCTGGCGGATGGATGTGTTCGCCGGTGTTACTCGTTGCCCGGCACTCGTCAGCGAGTACCTTGCAGGTGAAGGCGGCGTGATGGATGACTTTCATCGGGACGGTGCGGTGCCGGGCTTTTTCTGCTACCCGCTGGACGGCTTTGACGGTGAGGACCGCGGAAAAAAGGTGCTGGATTTTCGCGATGCGCTGGAGGCCGCCATACAGGAGGCGGCAGGCGTGGATGCGGTCACCTTCCTGGGCGGAGCCTCGGGGCTGTATTGCGGGTATCTGGATTTTATCGCGTGGGATCTGCCGGCTGTGTTGAAGGCGGCGGCTGCCGTCTTCGCGGACAGCCCGGCGGAATGGTCCGCTTTTCACACCTTCCGCCGCGACGTGAGCACTGTGCGGCTGACTGGCGGGGAGGATGACGAAGCGGATGACAGCGCGGACGAAGTATCGGAAGAGGCACCGGAGGAAGCCGGCCGGAGCGGTTCGTTTGTGGGGTTCGTACTGCTGAAGGAAAACCACTGGGACAGGGAAAAACTGCTGCGCGACCTTCGTGAAGAATGGGGGCTGGAGGCGGAAGGCGCCGAGGGCGACGGGGACAGCCTGCTGTTTTCGGTGGGCGATATGATGGTCGCTGTCAGCCGCATGCCTGCGCCCGTGCCGGGGCATGAGGCGGAGGACAACGCCGCAAACAATTATATGTGGCCGGAAGCCGTGGAGGCCGCCCGTACCCACAAAGCGCATATTCTGGTGGCGGTGCTGGGCAGTGAGACCGATCTGCTGGAGCGGGGAAGGCTGTTTGTCAAAATCATGGCCTGCTGCGCGGAGCAGGCGGATGCCGCAGGAGTATACACCAGCGGCACCGTGTTTGAACCCCGGCTCTACCGGGGATTTGCCGAGGTGATGAAGGACGGCGCGCTGCCGATCGACAACTGGATCTGGTTCGGCCTGTACCGCGGCGAGACCGGCGTGTGCGGTTATACCTACGGCATGAACGTGTTCGGCCGGGATGAGATGGAGGTGCTGGACGCCGACGCGCAGCCGGCCGAGGTACGCAGTTTCCTCGCGAGTCTGGCGGCGTATGTGCTGGAGTACGAGGTGACTCTGCAGGACGGGGAGACGATCGGGTTTTCGGCCGATGACAAGCACCCGATTAGCCGCAGTGCGGGGGTGTCACTGCCGGGAACTACCCTGAAAATCGGCTATGCGGCGCAGCAGGAGTAACGCATACACGAAAGAAAGCAGGAGGAGCGGCATGCGGTATTTTACGCCCGGGCTTTACCAGGAGATGCAGCAAAGCCCTCACACGCCGGAGTTTCAGCGCCGGTGGGAATCGGCCTGTCGCCGGGAAGAGAATGAAAGAGAGGAGGCAAGGCCGTTCCTCTCGGAAAATATGGCATATTATGTGAATATGAACTGGCACGACACTCTAATTGACGGAATACAGTCTGCCGGAGATACGGTGAAGTTGCGGATTGTGGAGGAGGGGGCCGATGTGTATCTGGTCTTTCGTGGGGTCCGGGCACTGACCAACCGGGTCGAAAGCCAGAAAAGCCGGTGGCTGTACGATGAATTCCGTCGCCTCGAGGACGGGAGTTTCGAGTGGGGAATACTGATGAACAACGGCGAAATCCTCGTCCGGTTTGAGCGGTTGGAGACACAGGTAAAGCGTCGGCCGTATCTTACCGGGCTGCTGGAAGAAATCACACTGGAAAATGCCTGCCGGAATCTGGAGAACACGGCTAAAGAATACGGTATAGAGGAAGACGCGTACGCACGGATACGCAGGCAGCTGATCGAAACCTATGATCGGGCGGATATTTTGAAGGGGCGGATCACGCAGGCGGTCCGGCAGATCGCGGGCTACGATCAGGGGGGAAGCCTCACGGAAACCGAAAAAAACATTGCCGCGCTGGACCAGGCGGTCATGCTGCTCAATCAAAAGGCGAATCTGGACAGGGGGTGGCGGCCGTACGGTCCGCTTGACCTTCCGGAGGAAGATATCCTTCGGCGGCTTGCCGCGCTCGCCGGGAAGGCCGGGTTGCCCCGGTTAGGGGATCTGGTACGGCATCTGCGGGTGCGCGGGATTGAAGAGACGGATGCTGCGGGGAGCGTTGGACGGTTCCTGCACAGCTGCGGAATGACATCGGAAGAGGCGGAGCGGGAGGCGGATGCCTGGCTGAGAGAATATGTCATGGCCCATCTGGATACACTCAGACGGGAGGATGACGCGCGGTGAAGCCGCTGCGAAAAAAGGACCGGCCCCCATTTTTGGGGCCGGTCCTTTTAAAGGCTTTTATAGTGCTAATTCTCAGTTAACCGGTATTTTTTCGTTTCCGTGCGAAACAGTAATTTTCCGCAGTGCTGGCACACCTGAGAGGAGCCGTCAACGATGAATTCCGTATTACCGCAGGCATTTGAACAGACAGCATAGGTAATGCAGATTTCCTCGGGAAATTCTATGTTTTTATCCGTTGTGTCAATATAGTCTGCCAGTGGATAACTAGTAAACTCCACCCCGCAAAACCTCCTTTCCTCCAAATCGATTTGCTCATCTGCAGGCCGGCGGCGTAATAGGTATAGGATACGCCGAAATCGCCCTGCTGTAAAGAGGCGAGCTCGCGGCCGTTCTGCCAAGCGAACACCATGCCGTCGCGGTAGTTCAGCGGGTTGCCGATCGCATCGTAGGCGATGACTTGCCCGTTGTACGCCGTCAAAAGGTCTTTCTATCCGCTATCGCCGTAGGTGTACGATTTGATGACGGCGCCATTTTCCTTCACCGACAGGATATTCCCGCGGTTGTCATAGGTGTATTCGTACACATCGTCGCCGCGCGTGGCCTGCGTCAGCTGACTAAGCGCGTCGTGTTCGTAGGACAGAGTGCTGTCCGGCGACATGACTACGGTGATATTGCTCAGCTCGTCATACGCATAGCTGTATGTCATACCGCCGACGGTCATGGTTTTGACAAGCGTCGAGGTCCGGCTGCTGCCGATGTTTTCATAGCTGTAACTGATGGCCTCCGTGCCGTTCAGCGATACGCCGTACAACTCGGCGTTGCCCTCGAGCGTCACCGGTTTGAGGGTCTGCGTCACGTTCAGCCGCCAGCCGCTGCCGTATTTTCCCATCCCGGTGTCGGATTCACACGCGTTGTAAACGTGCGAAAGGGTAAACCCGTTGATGTTCGAGCGGTAAACCGCGACCTGTGAGGGGGTGAGCAGGTATTCCACATCCACATCCGGGTACGTGTCGGGATAGACCACCCGGCTTTTGGTGTGCTCCAAGGTGAGCCAGCGCGCATCGCCCTGTGCCGTCTCTTCCGGCGTATCCGCCGTCCCCCGCACCTTCGCAGCACCTTCCAGCCCCCAAGTCAGGGTATAATCCCTGGTCTTATAGGTAACTGTCTTCCCGGGCTTCAATTTGTTGGACTGGTTAACTTTAACCGGTCCGGCTGTGGTCTCCCATTCCGCGTCGTCCGCGGAGCGCGCTGTGGTGCTCTGCAGCAGGGTGTTGTCGATATCCTGCCAGCTGCCGGCGTCATCCTGATAATGAACCGGCTCATTATACATGGCGGCCATGTACCGGCCATCGCTCATGCGAAACACCTTGATGTTGGCGCCCGCCGGTCCTCGACCTCGCCGATGATTTGCGCTCCACTGCTGGTTTCCGCCTGAGCGGACGGGGCTGCTGGTATGCCCTGTGCCGCCAGAATC
>CAJKBW010000140.1 GCA_905198295.1 uncultured Oscillospiraceae bacterium
CGACGTCCTGCGCGGACATATGCTCAGTTTTCATCAGATACGGGATGATGGTCGGATCAATGCTGCCGCTGCGGGTACCCATAAGCAGCCCTTCCTGCGGCGTAAAGCCCATCGAGGTATCAATCGCGGTGCCGCGGTCGACTGCCGTCACCGAGGAGCCATTGCCGAGATGGCAGGTAACAATTTTCAGCTCTTCAATCGGCCGGCCCAGCAATTCAGCCGCCTTCGCCGACACATAGCGGTGCGAGGTGCCGTGGAAGCCGTAGCGCCGGATCTTCTTTTCCGCATACAGCTCATACGGCAGCGGATAGATATACCGGAAATCCTTCATATCCGCGTAGAAGGAGGTATCGAACACCGCCACCTGCGGCGTGTTCGGCATACGGCGGCGGCAGGCCTCGATACCCTTGATGGCCGGCGGGCCATGCAGCGGGTTGAGCGGCACAATGCTGTACAGGTAATCGACCATTTCGTCGTCCACCCGTGCGGAGGTGGTGTATTTCTCCCCACCGTGCGCTACCCGGTTGCCGATCGCGTCGATTTCATCGACCGAGCTGAGCACGCCGTGGACCGGATCGGTCAGCAGGCCGAGCACCAGCTCCAGCGCATCATCATGGTTTTTCAGCTCCATCTCTGCCTTGTACGGCAGCGCACCCGGCCGTTTATGCGTGACGGCACCGCCGGCGCCGATGCGCTCGCACAGTCCCTTGGCCAGCACCTTGCCGGTATCCATGTCGAACACCTGATACTTCAGCGACGAGCTGCCGGAATTGATCACCAGTATTTTCATTGTTTACGCCTCCAGACCGATCGCCTTCAGGAAGCGCTGATAGGCCTCCGCATATGCCTGCGGTGCCTCGGGCGTATACTGTTTAAGCGTCTCCGACGCTTCCACAATCCGCCGTGCCTCCTTGAGATCCTTGATTTCACCAAGCGCGATGAGCTGCACCGCGATATTGCCCATGGCAGTCGCCTCGATCGGACCGGCCTTCACTAAGCAATTGCACGCGTCGGCCGTCATCTGGCAGAGCAGCCGATCCTTGGTGCCGCCGCCGATCATATGAATGGACGCATACGTTTTTCCGGTGACCTGACGGATCGCCTCAAAAGAATAGCGGTATTTCATCGCCAAACTCTCATAGATGCAGCGCATAATCTCGCCGCGGGTTTCCGGCACAGTCTGTCCGGTTCTGCGGCAGTATTCCTGCACGCGGCGCGGCTGATTGCCCGGCATTTCAAAGGACGGGTCGTCCGGATCGATGAAACAGCGGAACGGCTCGATTTCCAGCGCCTCGCGTTCGAGGTCGGCATACGATACGTCGAAACCTTCCCGAATCCACTGCCGGCGCGATTCCTGGATCAGCCACAGCCCCATGATGTTTTTGAGCATCCGGGCGGTGCGGCCGTAGCCGCCTTCATTGGTGAGATTGAAGCGGCGGGAGGTTTCGTTGATGATCGGCGCCTTCAGCTCGGTGCCGAACAGCGACCAGGTGCCGCAGGATATGTAGATAAAGTCGTCCTTCTGGGACGGCACTGCCGCCACCGCCGAACCGGTATCATGGGTGCACACCGCAATCACCGGAACCGCCGGGCAGCCGAGTTCGTCGCAGATATCCGCACGCAGCGTCCCGTACGGCGTACCCGCATCGATGATCTTTGGCAGGATGCGGCTGGGGATCCCCAGCCGCTCCAGCAGGTCATACGCCCAGTCGCCGGTTTTCGGGTCGAGCATCTGGGTGGTGGACACCTCGCTGTATTCCGCGTATTTCGCGCCAGTGAGGAAATACGCCAGCAAGTCGGGCATCAGCAGCATCGTCTCCGCCCGCTCCAGCAGGTCGGGACGGTTTTCGGCAAGGCTGACCAGCTGGAACACTGTATTCAGCCGCATCAGCTGGATGCCGGTGCGGTCATACAGCTCCTGCTGCGGCACCTTTTCATACGCTTTTTCCATCATGCCCACCGTGCGCTCGTCACGATAGTGCACCGGATTCGCCACCAGCTGGCCGTGTGCATCCAACAGACCGAAATCCACCCCCCAGGTGTCGATGCCGATCGCATCGAAGCCGCCCTGGTGCACCGCCTTGGTGATCCCCTGCTTGATTTCAAAGAACAGACGCTGCACATCCCAGTACAGCGTGCCGCACAGGTTCACCGGATCGTTGGAAAACCGGTGGATTTCCTGCATGGCGATTTTTCCGTCGGCATACGTCGCCAGAATGGCCCGTCCGCTGGAGGCACCGAAGTCAAAAGCCAGCACACGTTTGGAAGCCACAAGCAACCACTCCCTTATATATGTAATAAAGGTTCCGGAGCGTTTTACCGCTTCAGCAGAACATCTGCCTCGTATTTTTTGACGTCATCCAGCCAGCTGAGGCCCGCGCCCGCGTTCTCACGCGCACAATAGTAATCCCAGACCAAGCTGAACGGGGCGGCGCGGAATTCCTGCGTATACGCCAGACGGGAGCTCAGATCCCCGGCAGCTTCCATCGCCTTCATCTTATCCACCGGCTGCAGCAGCGCCGCGAGCAGGGCCTTGCGGGTGTTGCGCGCACCTACCACCCAGGCCACAATCCGGTTGATCGACGCATCGAAATAGTCGGTCGCAATGTACACGCGATCCAGTGCATTCATGCGCACAAGCTCTTCCATAATCGCGCGGGTCTCATCGTCAAACGCCACCACATGGTCGGAATCCCAGCGGATCGGGCGGGAAACGTGCAGCAGCAGCTTATCCTTGAACGCGAGCATCGCCGAAAGCTTCGCCGACACCATCTCGGTCGGATGGAAATGACCGGTATCGAAGGTGGCAATCACCTTGTCGTTGCTCATGGCATAGCACATATAAAACTCATGGGAGCCGACGGTATACGCCTCAAGGCCGATGCCGAACACCTTGCTTTCGACCGCATCCACAACGCCCGGGATATCCTTGGCAAAGATCTGGTCATAGCTGTCCTTGAGCCGCAGACGGGGCGCCAGCGTGTCCACCGGGAACTCTTTCGAGCCGTCCGGCGTCCAGTGGTTGATCACACACGGCTTGCCGGTGCGGGAGGCGAAATAACCGCCGATCTCGCGGCAGCGCAGGTCATGCTCAATCCAGAAGCGGCGGACATCCTCATCGGCGGCGCTCAGCGTACCGTTCTCACTCTTCGGATGCGAAAAAAATGTCGGGTTGAAGTCCAGGCCGTAGCCCTTCTCCACCGCCCAGTCAGCCCAGTTTTTGAAGTGCTCCGGTGTGATCTCGTTGCGGTCAACCGGCTTGCCGCTTTCCAGATAGCTCGCATGGATATTCACCTTTTTCACGCCCGGAATAAACCGGAAGGCAAAATCCATATCGCTGCGCAGCTGTTCCGGCGTTTGAGCCTTGCCGGGATAATTGCCCGTCGTCTGAATGCCTCCGGTCAGCGCACCCTCACTATTCTCAAACCCGACGACGTCGTCACCCTGCCAGCAGTGCAGGGACAGCGGCGTACTGTCACAGATCGCCATTGCCTTATCCACGTCCACGCCATACTGCGCGTACAGCTCTTTTGCCAGCTCATAGCCCTTCTGCAGATTGTCCATATCACACTTTCCTTTCGATCAACAAACGTCACGCGAACAACGTCCATTGATTTTTTCTGACTATTTTGCTATGATCATTATAATACAGTTTGCTTTCGCTGTCTATACATGGCGTTAAAATCGATAAATGCGCACAAAATTTTATTGCTCTGCGCGAAAATGCGCAAAATCAATCATCATTTTTGACGCCCCCTGCGCCATTTCCCCCGTCTGTGGGGAGAAAAACGCCGCAGCAGGCACCGTATGGCCGCCCAATGGTATATTATCCAAAACAGAAAGAGAGCTGACAGCCATGCTACCGCTTGAAAGACAGAACAAAATTCTGGAAATCCTCGCCGACCGCCAGGCGGTTTCGGTCGAGGAATTATGCCATACCCTGTATTCCAGCGGAGCAACCATCCGCCGGGATCTGGCCATTCTGGAAAACAACGGCCTGCTGCGCCGCACTCATGGCGGTGCGGTCTTTATCGACGGGAGCGCACGCGATTTCCCGCTGACCCTGCGGGAAAACGAAAACCTCGTTCCCAAAATCACTATCGCCCAGCGGGCCCTGCCGTATATACGCGACGGGCAGACCCTGTTCATGGACGCGAGCAGCACGGTCTGCCGGCTGGCCGAACGGCTCACCGGCTTCCAAAATCTTCGGGTGATTACCAACGGCCTGAAAACCGCCAACATCCTCGCAGAAATCGACGGCATCGAAGTCTACATCACCGGCGGCAGGCTGCGGGAAAACGCCAAATCCCTGGTGGGCACCCAGGCTCTCGATTTTGTTTCACGTTTTCACGCCGATCTCGCTTTCTTCTCCTGCCGCGGCGTTTCACCGGAAATCGGCGTCACCGAGGCGAACGAGGATGAGGCTGCGCTCAAACGCATCTATGCACGCAACGCACGCCACGTCGTGCTGATGGTCGATTCCAGCAAGCTCGGGCAGCAATACTTCTGCCGCATCACCGACCTGTCCGCCGTCTGGAGGCTGGTCACTGACGGTGAGCTGCCGCCGGAATACGGCGGAATTGGTGCGCCGCTGTGACAGCGGCGCACCGCTTTCCGTGCCGGCCAAAGCACAGCCCGGAAAAAATCTTTCAAAAAATGAAAATTGGTAGTTGACAAGCGAGGGCAAATATTGTATGATAATCACCGTCGCTGATGGGCGCGGCAGGCTTGGGAGCATAGCTCAGCTGGGAGAGCACCTGCCTTACAAGCAGGGGGTCACAGGTTCGAGCCCTGTTGTTCCCACCATTCATGTGGCCCGGTAGTTCAGCTGGTTAGAACGCTAGCCTGTCACGCTAGAGGTCGACGGTTCGAGCCCGTTCCGGG
>CAJKBW010000141.1 GCA_905198295.1 uncultured Oscillospiraceae bacterium
AAACGGAAAACTGCCTTTTTCGACAGGTAAACGAGCAGGAAAAGCACCACGGCAATCGCCGAGGCGTAACCCATCTCGTACCGCACCGTACCGTAGTCGGTCATGTGGTTGACGATGGTCAGGGTGGAATACTGCACGCTCATATAGCCGCCGGAAAGTTCCTGGGTGATGGTGCCGACCGCAAAGGCACCGGAGATCTGCATCACCGCACCAAACAGCAGCATGGATTTCATATTGGGAATGAGAATGTGCCATAATTCCTGAAAGCGGTTGCCGATGCCGTCGATGGCGCCCGCTTCGCACTGGGAGCGGTCGATGGACTGAAACCCGGCAATAAAAGCCAGAAAGCTCACCCCGAGCGACAGCCACAGCTGGATAATAATAATCACGCCGAGGTTATATGCCGGGTCGGTCAGCCAGAGAATCGGTTCGCTGATTATGCCGAGATTCATCAGCATGCCGTTGATAAAGCCATAGCTGTCGCCGCTGAAGAGATATTTCCATACGAAATACACATTGCCGGATACGCTCGGCGCATAAAATACCACCGTCATCAGCACCCGCAGCCTGCGGGGCAGCTCGTTGATTACCCAGGCAAACACGAACGCGAGAATATAGCTGACCGGTCCGGTAATAATGGCGAAAATCAGGGTGTTTTTCAGGGCAATCAGAAATACCCTGTCCTCGAGTAGCAGCCGCCGGTAGTTCACCAGGCCGACAAAGCCCGGCAGCTCCAGCATGTTGAAATCGGTGAAGCTCAGCAGCACCGCTGCGCCGATCGGCAGCAGGGTGAATACGAAAAAGACGGCGAGGAAGGGCAGCAGCATCGAATAGCTGATCAGGGTATCCCGCACCGGTGCGGTTTCCCGGCTGAACCGGCGGGTTTTCAGGGGTGTATCGCTCATGAAGCCATCCCCTTTCCTGACGGGCTGAACGAAAATTCCTCACGCTTGCGGGCAAGCTCCAAATTGATCTCCTCATTCCAGTACAGCAGCTGCTCGCGCGGGATTTCGTAATCGATTACCGACGAAACGAACGCGTTGTAGATGGCGCGTGTGGTGAAATAGCTGCCGGGCAGCTGGGGCAGCACGGTACACGCTGCACGCTGCTCCTCGAGCAGGCTGAGCTGCCGGGTGCTCCAGGGCAGTTTTCGCATCGCTTCGATGTTGGCCGGAGTGTACCGGCCGCCGGCTCCGAGTACCGCTTCGATGTTGTTGCCGAATTGTTCCTGCACATCAGCCGATGCCCACCACCGCAGGAATTCCCACGCTGCCTGAGGCTCATCCGTCTGCGCATTGATAACCGATGCCGTGCCTGTCATAACCTGCGTATTGGATATCGTGCCGTCCTCCCGTCTGAAGCCGGGCAGCGTGGTCATCTCCCACAAGCCGTTGAGCTCCGGCGCCCCGACGGTGAGGTTGTTGTAGGTGGCATACGGCGCGATGCCAAGCGGGATCTCCCCGGTGCGGAACCGGTTCATAAAATCGTATTCCCGCGGGAAGCCGTAATCGCGGTAAAACTCCACCGCCGTCCGGAACGCCTCATAGGCGACCTGCGTATCCAGCGCGGCCGTCAGCTGGTCGTCGGTATACATCTGCCCGCCCATCTGGTACAGCAGCGTAATAAACGCGCTGCCCGAAACCGATGTGGCCATATCCGGCAGGTTTCCGACCGCAGCGGTCATGTTGTTTTGCTGGAGAACCGGCAGCACATCGAACAGCAGGTCGTCCCATGTTTCGGGAACCGTCAGCCCCAGTTCCGCAAAAATATCGGTGCGGTAAAACAGCATGTTGAACACCTGGGTCTCCGGGAGCGCATAGTATCCCCCTTCATAGGCGTAAGCCTCCATGGTGCCCGGCTCAAACCAGCCGACCACCTCGTCGAACCCCTCGAACCGGCTCAAATCCAGCAGGGCATTGCGCATGGCGTAGTTGACCGGATCGCTTTCCGCGCGTCCGAGCGCCACGTCCGGTCCCTTGCCGGCAAGCATAGCCTCGATGATGCCGCCGGACACCAGCTCAACCGACACCCCGATCCCATGCTTGGGGGTAAAATCATTGTCGATCAGGCTTTTTAACAGCTGTGCCTGGTCGCGTCCGGAAAACACCCAGACGCGCAGCGAAACGTTTCCTTCCGCCGAAGACAGCGTGCCGTAATCCATCACGAAGGAGGCGATAAACCGGTTGAACCGGTGTTTAAGCTGGCTGACGAATCCCGCCTGTGCGGCCGGCACGGCGTCGCTCTGCCCCAGCACGGTGATACTGTCGAGCTGCAGCGGCTGCTCCCGGATTTTGTTCGCCCATGCCCCCAGCGTGCTGATATTGGAATTGAACCGGCTGAGCCTGGAGCCTTTGGTCAGGCTGGCAGGATGCTCGATCACATCCCGGATCTGCACCGCCAGCTGGTCAAGGCTGGACAGCTCACTGCTGCGCTGTACCCCGGTCAGTTCCTTAAACCGTGCTTCGAGCGCCTCAATATCGCTGAGCAGTGCCGCGAAAGTTTCAAGCAGCCCGGGTACCTCCTGTTCGAGATTGTAATCCCTGTAGATATCCGGATACGGGCCGGTCACCATAATGATGCGGCGGTAGAGCTGGTTGAGTTCCAGGGTCAGCGATTCCAGCGCGCTGAGGATCTCGGCATATTTGCCGAGCACCACCTCCAGCGCAATTTCATTTTCGCCGGCTTTCAGGTAATACAGGTAGTCCCCCGCCTCCTTCGACTGCCAGCCGGTGGAGTAGCCAAACGCAATGGCCTGGGCCTGCCGGAACGGGATTTCCCCGTTGATATACAGGCAGCGGTGAGTATCCATGCCGTTATAATAATTCTGCAGGAAACGGAACGACAGGCGGTACCAGCCCTCCTGCGGGACATCAACCGTCCAGACAGCCGTATCATGTATGTAGCGCCAGTTGTTTCCGCTTAAGGTATTCAGCCGGATGGCATAGGGATCATAAGGAGTGGTCAGGGGGCTGGACATGTCGTTGGCGGCGACCATAAAGCGCGAAGAAGTTCGGGTTGTGTTCTCCGCCTCAATGACGATCTTTTCCCCGTTGTATACCGGTGCATCGCTGTATTTCGCCCGATATTTCTGGTAATCCGGCAGCTCCTCCGGCGCCTTCAGCGTCACATCCTGAACCGACAGATCCGCTTCACTGCAATCAAAGGACAGGATGTGCGCCCCGGCACTCAGCCGGAACAGAAGCGCACCCTCGCTTTTGCCGGAAGGGTCCTTGAGGGCGGTCTCCTGCCAGTCCCGCACCTCGGCAACCGGAGGGCGGATATCGTTCCCGACGGCGTCCTGCTCCGGTGCATCACCGCTCCCCGTCTGCCAAAGGCGCGCAAGCGAGAGGCCGGCCGCCTCGTCAAACGGCGTCTCGCCGTCGATCTGTAAAGCAATAACCGCATCCACGCTTCCCGGTTGTGCAGCCATATAACGGATATGGATTTCATACCATCCGTCGGCCGGCACTTCGACGCGGTAGGCAAGCCGGCCGCCTGCCCGTACGGTGAGGGCGTCGCCGGTGTATACCGTGTCACGGCTTTCCTGCTCGAGCCAGCCGTCTGAACTCAGCTTCTGGTCCTCCTGTGCATAAGGGGTTTCACCCCATGCCGTCCGATAGGCGGTATAGCCGGAATCCCCGGACACTTTCAGCTGATCCACCTGTACCGGCACAGCCGCTTCCTCCTCTGCATATACAGTAGGAACCGCCTGCATCAAAGCCAGTACTGCAGCCATAACAACCGCCGCTGTCCGTTTGCCCCATTGTCGCATTAACCATCAGCTGCCTTCCCGTTTCCGCCCGCTTTCACACTCAGCGGAACATGTGATCCGCCTCAAGGGATTTGCGATACTGCAAAGGTGATAGGCCATATTTCTCTTTGAAAATTTTCATAAAATGGCTCTGATTAACATAGCCGACCTTCCTGGATATCTCACGTACACTCATTTTGGAATAACGTAAAAGGCTTGCCGCCTGATTCAGCCGCAGTTCTACAACGTACGCGTTGGGCGTTGTATTGAAATAACGGTTCATCAGCCGGCAAAGGTGTCCGTGACTGAAACCAGTCACCTCCAGCAGCGCCGGAAGTCCCTTTTCAATGTTGTCCGGTGTATTCATCAGGGCAAGCGCTTTTTCCAGCCACTGTTTGGTGCCATCCGTCCTATCGAGTCCGGAATATAAAAACAGCTCGCAGACACGCATAAGCAGAAACCGCATCCGCCGCTGCAAACGCGCATTGTTTTCCGGACTCAGGGAAAAGAAATACAAAAAACTGTGCGCATCCAAAAGGCTTTGCAGGTTGCTGTCCATCAGCAGCAGATGCGGCGTTGGCCGGTTGATGTCCGTGAACTCGCTGAGCCGGCAGCCGAGATAACGCTCCAGACGCCTAAATTCACTCTGCGAAATCGTGATGTTGATAATTTCAAATTCCTGACCTTCCAGCTTGTAGAAGCCATGGCAGTCATCCGGACGGATAAACACCAGATTGCCGCGGGTCAGGATTTCCTTCTTTCCGTTGATGATATGGCCTGTACTGCCGGAGGTCAGAAAAAAATATTCAAAAAAATCATGGTTGTGTATGTCGTAGTATTGCGACAGAGGGTTTTTGATTTTAAACGAAAAACCGATGTCCTTGAGATGCGTGTCAAAATAATTTTCCATACGGAAGGTTTCCATAAGCGCATCCCTTCTGTGTAAATAATGAAAATTTGATTTCCGCGTAATAAAAGAAAAATGAAAAAACATTTTTTCCTGTTCAGCAATATGGAAGACAGGAAACCGGATTTGCATAATAACATCCATCGCATTATGTGAATATCAATTATTTCGCCAAATAATTTTCGATTTTTTTTTGCGCTTTGCCGTTACATGCCCATTTTAAG
>CAJKBW010000142.1 GCA_905198295.1 uncultured Oscillospiraceae bacterium
CAAACCCGTTCACGCCCGCAGTCCTGCGGTTTCCGGCCGCCTGTTCTGGCGGCCACCGCCAAGCGGCGGAAACGCCCCCCAGCCCCGCCGGGGCTTTACACGCCTCCCGCGTTATCCTCCTCCAAAATCCTCCCGGCGCAATCCGTGCACAGCAGCGCGTCACACAGCATCACCCGATCGTCCGGGATGACCGCGCCGCAGCCCGCGCATTCGCCGTAAACCGCCTGCGGCCAGTCCCAGCCGTCATCCGGCTCCACCCGGCTGTCCCACATAAGCCGGTCACAGCGGCTTGACATTTCCCCCGCCTCCCGTTATAGTGTAGACAGCGTGTTTTTCCATGCTCTGCGTCGTCTGTGTGCCAGCACAGGCGGCGCTTTTCTTTTTGATCCTCTGCCGGATATCCTCCGGCCGCAGACGCTTCGGCCGCGGCTTCGGTTCCGGCCGGAACTGCTCGGTCAGCAAACCTATGACGCACGCGAGCAGTCCCACGCTGCCGAAGATCACCGACGGCCATGATGTGATCCAGTCCATTGCTTGCCCTTCCTTTCCGGCTTGTCCTGATTTTGTCGCGCAGCGGCAGTCTCCCCCGCGGATCAGCAACTGTAATGGCTATCCCCTTTTCACCCCCGCCCTCCAAACGGAGGGCTTTTTTGTCGGCCCGCCCGCCGGCGGGACGTTGCCCCCTTCCTCACCGCCCGCCGGCAGGCCACCCGGATGCTGTCGTTGTCCATGCCATCGTCTCCTTTTTGTGCATACACCTATCAATGCCATCCTCATTTTGTCGAATTTGCGCATTTTTTTGTTCCCGGTTTCATGGTAAAATGACCTAGAGGAGGGGACGCCGTTATGACAATGCACGAATTCAGCAACCGCGTGAGGAACTATCCGCAGGGAACCGCCTGGATGAGTTTTTACATCTATATCCGTTTTCCGCTGGGGTTGGTTTTGGGATGCCTCAGCTTTTTCTCTGTTGCCGCCACAATGTCAGACAGCAGCCAACCCGGAGCTGACTCCGGTTTGCTCGCGTTTTGTATTTTTATCGATTTAGCCTATCTTGCTTTCACCGTTATAACGTTTATCTACATGCGAAAATTCACCATGACCGGGTATACCCTTAATCAAATTTATTTGATTTGTGCCGCCGTGATAAACGGTTTATCCTCCGCTGTCGGCACCTATAATGAGGAGTCCCTTTCTTTTATGTGGTTTATCGGCTCCGGCGTTTATGCGCTGGTGTTTGTCCTGCCCAACTGGATCTACTTCCGCAAGCGCATAGACCTGTTCAACGGAGAATACCCGGAGTACGGCGACGAGGAATATGTCTATTCTTCTGAAGAGTATACGGACCCGGTAATTGTCGGGGGAGTCGTCATTAGGGAACCGATGCGCAAAATCCCCGCAGCCGATGACGCCATCCCGCCTGCCGATGCCGCGCCGTCTGACCCGTACGCGGAAGAGCGCTGTGCCCTGCATGAAAAAGTAAGCGCGATTGACGCCGCCATCCGTACCCTTGAGGCGGAAAAAAGCAAGGCCGAAGCGCTGTCCATGACGCCGGAAGAAGCCCTTGCCGCCTGGAGCGAGGGAAAAATTTCCAACGACCAGCTCAAAGCTTTTGCTGCGCAGGGGAATAATGGCCCCGCTGAACTCCGGAAATACACGGTCACGCTGGAGGCGCTCCATGCCCAAAAGCAAGATGCTTTGCAGCAGCTGCAGGCTATGGACTCCGCAGCCCCGAACGCACCGCCCGCCGTACAGCCCCCGTTCGCTGAGCCGTCCGCTTCACAGCCGTCTTTTTATGCTGCCGATGAAACCAGCCGCCGCGGTCTTTCCCAGAAAGCCAAGGCCATTCTTATCCTGTGTGCCGTTTCGGTCCTGATCATCGTCATCGCGTCGGTTGCCGTACACAGCCGGAAAGAAAGGACGGCGGGAAACGGCAGCCGGCCTGCCGTCGGCCAAACGGTATATTGGCAGGATGGAAAGTACCACAGCCGCCCGGACTGCCCGCTGCTGGACGATGAGGCGTCTGTGCTGGAACGCCGGTATGTCGATGACGAGAAGCATCCCCGCTTTTGTACCTGGTGCTGGGATCAGTAAGACCCAGCAGCCCCGCCCATCGAACCCCCGGTCCCGGTCCCCGCTTACTCCCTGTTTATCTGCATCATCTATCCACTTGCCCCTGCCCGCTCCCCGGAACGTTTTTTTGCCGTTGGTTAAACTCCTGTCGAAATCCATCTTTATAGGATAATGAGGATAACGCTATGAAAAATAAAAAAACATGGATCATCGCTCTTTCCGTCGCTGCGGCTTTCGTGGTCATTTATCTGATTACCTGGGCGGCGGACCTGTCGAGCCCCCCTGACGACGCCGCCAGTGAAGTTTCCAACCAGACCACGGTGTCGGATGCGGCCACTACCGCAAAGCAAACGGAAAAAGAAAACACGGATACAACGGCCTCCAGCCCGTCGAAGCTCCAAACCACCACAACAGAACAGATAACCACCACAACCAAACCAATAACCACAACATCCGAGGCCGCGGAGACCACGCAGAAAGCCCATCCCAAAATTGTCTTTTGGGGGCATACCGGAGAGAAAATCCATATCAACCCGGCGTGTCATACAATCAAGAATGACGTGCTCAGCGGCTCGTTGGACGAGGCAAAAGCAGCCGGACATAACGGCTGGTGTGGGGTTTGCTCAAAAGGCTGGTCGGATGAGCGGTTTTTGGAGGACGGCAACCCCTATGCGGAAAACTAAGCGTCTGTTGCGGTAAAAGACAGCGGAAGCCTTCAGACCCGCTCCCCGCTGCGGGTTTTGCGCTGCTCCCCCCGTCAGCAGATCTACCGCACCGGCATCCCGCCGCGTTTTTCGCGCAGACCGCCGCGCAGGCCGTCCGGCCGGATAAATCCCCCCGCGGGCCACCCCCGTCCGTTCAGATACGCCGTTTCCGCTCATCGGCCGGGTTCCGCACGGCTTTTCCGCCGGTATGCGCGTCTCCCTGCGTGCCCTTTTGTCTGCCCGTCAGCAGGTCATCCAGCCCGCATCCCAGCACATCGACAATGGCTTTCGCGAGCGGCAGGGTCAGCGTCCTGGTTCCCCGCTCCACCTGCGCGATCATCGCCTGGCTTACCTTTACGGCCTTCGCCAGTGCCGCCTGCGTCATGCCCTTTTCCTCGCGGAACCGCTTGACGTTCTCCGCAATCATTTTTTCCCCTCCTTTTTATAATCCCAGTGATTGACAAGCCCCCTTAAAAATGCTACATTTAATGTATATGTTTGTATGCGGGCGCATGGATCACCGGCGCCCCATGCCGGACAGGGGTTTGTCAATCGCTGTGGTTATAGTATATCTTACGATTAGTAAGATGTCAATGAGTTCACCTTACTTTAAGTAAGGTTTTACGTTTTGCATAGTTTACCGGAGGTGAAATTGTGAAAACCGATAGGATACGGGAATTAGCCAAACAAAACGATCTGCCTCTGGCTTTTCTGTGCAGACGGATAGGCGTTGCCAAGGTTTATTTTAATGACATAGACAAAAGCGGCCGCGATATCCCCGAAGACAAGCTGTCTGTGCTTGCCGATATTCTGGGCACCACCCCCGCCTACCTGAAGGGCGAAACGGACAAAAAAGAAAAGCCCGCCATCACACCGGATGACGAGCTTATGGCCGCTTTGAAGGATCCGCAGATATATAAGCTGGTAAAACAGTTAAACGATGCGTCTAAAGAAGAACGCGACCGTCTGGAACGGATTGTGGATGCTGCTTTAGGAAATCCGCAATAATGGATTCCCGCGTCTGCTGATCCAGCAGCAGCAGCTTGTGTACAATTCTTTGGATCTGTTCCGATGGCTGGTCCCCGGCCGCCATCTTCTCCCTGCCGCTCCGGATACAGGGAGCGCGGAGGGAACTCACCTGCTTTTCCGTGGCCACGCCGCAGCACTCCTCTCGCTTGTGTTCGTTTACTTCATTCACCTGTAACGCTATTATAGAACATTCGTTCGATAAATGCAAGCGTATTTCAAAAATAATTTAGTCGGTTCGCGTTAAGTGGACGCCTCCGATTATATCATTAAAAACAATATTTGTGAAGAAATTTGACGATATTTCCCGAATTCGGGAAATTATCGCTATACGCGAATATTTAACGGTACGGTGAATCAAATAAATCGTTAATGTGTACATGCAGGGCCTTGGCGATTTGTTCAAGCTGCAAAATGGTCGGCCAGACCTTTTCGTTTTCGATGTTGTTGAGCGTAGTTTTGCTGATCCCGCTTTTTTCGGCAAGCCCAACGAGCGTCATGCGCCGGTATTTTCTCATGTTCCACACCAGAATGTGCATAGCCTGTCACCTCTGGCTCTATCATGCCAGAGAAATCCGCGTTTTGGGCTGTTTGGAGATCATCATTCACGTTTTGTGATAACTTATCACAAAACACCGTGCGTGCAAAGCGGCCGCCCGGCGCCGGAAGGCGTTTCCGCCGTGTGGCAGCGTCCGCCAAAACAGGCGGCCGACGCCGGGAGTGTACCCACGCTGATGTCAGCGGAAAAAAGCTGATTTGCGTACGCCGGCCGCATGAGGAGGAAGGGGCTTTTGCTCAACCGGTTCGGCGGCGTCGGGGGCGCCGCAGATAGGCCGGCCGACGCCGGAACATTGTCGACCAACTGGCGATGGCCGCCAGAACAGG
>CAJKBW010000143.1 GCA_905198295.1 uncultured Oscillospiraceae bacterium
AAAAAGAAATCACCGTTTATCCTATGCGGAGAAGGGGTGTACGAATGAAAAAATATTTGCCATCGTGTCTGCTGTTTATGGTGTTTGAAGTGATTGCCGTGGTTTTATGGCTGACCAGGGACAATCTGTTTTATCTGCTGAATTTCACCTATATCGGCGGGTGCATAGCTTTGGGGACGGCGTTTTTTGCGGCTGGAAAAAAGTATGCCAGGCGATTTGTCCAGTTTGCCGTAGGTTCCTATATGCTGATTTATCTCGGCCTCATCTCGCAGGAGAACATGCAGATTGAGGGGTTTTGGTATTATCTGTTTCTGGGGGTTTTTGAGGCAGCCACGATTCATTATGCGGTGGCAAAAATTTTCGGGCCGCTTTTGTTCGGCCGGGGCTGGTGCGGATATGCGTGCTGGACGGCGATGGTTCTGGATCTGCTTCCCTATAAGCGGCCGGCAGGGGAGAGAAAGCGGATAGGTTTTGTGCGCTATATCGTGTTTGTGTGTGCTCTGCTCCTTGTGTCTGCCCTGTTCCTTCTGAAAGTAGGCCATTTGGAAAAAATCATGTTCTGGCTGTTCCTCGGCGGCAATGTCCTGTATTATGCGGTTGGTATTCTTCTGGCCTTTTTATGGAAAGATAACCGGGCTTTCTGTAAATATATCTGTCCGGTTACTGTTTTTATGAAGCCGATGAGCTATTTTTCTCTTCTTCGGGTGCATTGCGAGGAGAGCAAGTGCATAAACTGCGGAAAATGCCTGAAGGTATGCCCAATGAATGTGGAAGTGAATAAGGAGTCCCGTAAGCGGAAAAATGCAACGGAATGTATCCTGTGTTATGAGTGTACCAAAGAATGTCCTGTGCGTGCGCTGCACTGATCGTTCCTTTTCGGTGCCGTTTTGTCGTCACCGGGCGGGAAAGGCTCTGGCTGCGGGTTTCACGGGGCAGTTCCGGCAATATTTTGCAGAGTTTCTGTTGTTCTGCCAAATTCGCAGCGCCGTAAAGCCGGCGGTACAAAAGAGGAGGCGTACCGTTTACGGTACGCCTCCTCTTTTGCGTTGCCTTATCCAATGGATTCACGCGCATCCAGCCGCCGGGAGTACCGGTGCAGCAGGAAGACCACGAGCTTTTCGAGCAGATTGACCGCCAGAATGACCAGCGAGATCACCGCGGTACCTTCCAGGAAGGACTGCGCTTCCATCTGTGGGATCAGCAGAGCCAGCGGCATGGTTTTGAAGTTGGCCAAGAAAGACACAGCCGAGATGGTAATCATGGAGTTGACAAAAATATAGCTGTACATCTCCATGATGGTTTCCTTTGTGCTGGGGATGTATACCGAGCACAGCATGCGGAACCGGCTGATGCCGAGGGTATCCGCCACATCCTCCAGATTGCGATTCATCTTCAGCAGGGAGTTGTAGGCCAACAGATAGGGGGAAGAGAAGAAGTGCACAATGTTGACGATCACCAGGATGATAATGGTGGAGTAAAACGGCATGCTTTTGAAGGTGAATACATACGAAAGGCCAAGCACAATGCCGGGGATCGCCAAGGAGATCATCGACAGCAGATGCAGCAGCTTATTGGGCAGCGTCTTGCCGGTGCGTGAGGTGACATAAGCGAAGAAATAGGCGAGGATCGTACCGACCAGCGCCGCGAGCAGCGCAATGGTAATCGAGTTGACCAGATAGGTGCCGGCGCCCTTGGAGAAGGCCTTGCCGATGTTCTCGAGCGACAGCTGCATGTTTACCGGATATTTGCTGACCACGCTGAGCAGCGCAAAAGCGAGGATCGGCAGACAGATGGCGATGAAGGTACAGATGCACACGACGTAGGCCAGTGCATCGCGGCGGGGATTTTTTTTGACCACATAGCTTTTGCTGAGATTGCCGGCCGCGGCAGAACCGCTCTTTTTGAGATCAAGCAGAAAGGCGATGAAAGCCGGAGCCAGCAGGACGACGCCGACGAAGGCGCCGCTGGAGAAGTTCATCAGGCCGACTACTTCGCGGTACATGTATACCGGCAGGGTCATGATCTTGCCGCCGGTAATCAGCGGCACGCCGTAGTCGGTGAAAACCATAGTGAACACCGCGAGCAGCGAGGAGACAAGCGCCTGCCGCATGTTCGGCAGGGTGATGGCGGCAAACTGGCGCCGCTTGGAGATGCCGAGCACCTGCGCCGCCTCGTAGGTGGTGTAGTCTTCATACTGGAAAGCGTCGCTGAGCATAAGGAAAGAAACCGGGAACGAATACATTACCGATCCCATGATAATGCCGGTATAGCCGTACAGGCCGATGTTGATGCCCAGCAGGTTGGTGAGGATGCCGTTGTCTCCGAACAGCAGCACAAGTCCCATGCCGTGCGAAATACTGGGAATCAGCATCGGGATGGTGAACAGGATGCTCCAGATCGACTTGAAGCGGATGCCGGAGCGGTGGATACAGAACGCCAGCAGGAATGACAGGCCAACCGAAATCACGGTGGAAATCAGGGTGGTCAGCACGGAGTTTTTGAGCATAGGCAGGAACTGCGCGGAGGAAAGCACGGTGCTGACGTCGCTGATATGGATGTTGCCGATCAGCAGAAAAAGCGGCAGCGCGACGGTAACGAACAGGTACGCCGCCAACAGCCATTTTACCGCCCGAAAACCTCTGTTTTTCATTCGGCGCTGCCTCCCCGGTAGCCCACGAGTGCTTGATATTTGCGCTCCATCTGGTCCACCACGAAGCTGCGGACATAATCGCTGGCCGGATGGTGATAGATGTTGTGGGGCGTGTCGAGCTGTTCGGCCTTGCCTTTTTCCATAACCATGATGCGGTCGCTGAGGTAGAAGGCCTCTTCCTGATCGTGGGTGATGAACAGCATGGTCGCATGGAATTTTTTCTGAATGGCTTTCAGCTCAGCCTTCATGATTTCACGGTTGGTCACATCGAGCGCGGAAATCGGTTCGTCGAGCAGGATGATGTCGGGATTCATCGCCAGCGTGCGGGCAATAGCGACGCGCTGCTGCTGGCCGCCGGAGAGCTGGTGCGGCTTTTTCTTAAGCTGGTCGGTCATGCCGATCTGCTCAAGGGTGTCGAGCGCCGTCTGCCGAGCGGTGGCAGCGGTCTCTTTGTGCAGCTTAAGTGCGTATTCTACATTCTGCAGCACGGTCATATTCGGAAACAGAGCGTAGTTTTGGAAGACGATGCCCATGCCGCGCTCGAAGCTGGGCAGGTGGGAGATATCCTGTTCTCCCTTGATGATTTCGCCGCTGTCGGCAGTTTCCAGACCGATGAGGATGCGCAGCAGGGTGGTTTTGCCGCACCCGCTGACGCCGAGAACCGAAAGGAACTCACCCTCGTATACATCAAAGGTAATGTTGTCCAGAATCTTTTTGCTGTCGAAGCTTTTGCAGAGATTACGCACCTGCAGTTTTTTGTTCAGTACTTCCATAAGTTGAGCAGCCTCTCTTTCTCATCGGCGTCGTCGATGCCGGACATATCTGCATATTGGATATTCTGAGGATAGTTAGGTACGTTGTTGTTTTGTTCGGTCAGAACAGCCTCGGGAGAAAAATTCTCCTTGTCATATACCATGCTTTGGTGAATGAGATAGTCGAAAACCTCATTTACGCCGCTTTTTTTCTCTTTGCCGGCCACAATGGCGTTACCGGTGAGGGAATAGGGAGATCCTTCGGGCGGGTAGATGATTTCCAGCGGCACGCCGTTGTTGATTTCGCTGACCGCCTGGAAGGTCATGCCAAGCCCGATTGCGGTTTCGCCCTGAATCATCATCTTGATCGGCCCGGAACCGGATTCGGTAAATTGCTTAAGGTTTTCATGCAGCCTATCGACGTACTCAAGGGTTTTTTCTTCACCCCAGAGGTTCACCCAGTTCTGATAGAAGAAATAACCGGTACCGCTGGATTTGGGATCGGGCATGGCGATCAGATTGCGGTACCGCGGGTCAAGCAGTTCCTCATAGGTCTGCGGTGCGGGGAGGCCGTATTTGCCCAAAACATCGCGGTTGACGACGATAGCTCCAGCAAAGCGCTCCCAGATTACCCATTTGCCGCCCTGCTCCTCTGGAGACAGACCGGGCAGATAATCCAGTCTGCTGCGGCCGCGTACATCGGTCAGCTCATCCTGGATTTTAGACAAGTAGCCGGTTTCCAGTCCCATAAGGATATCGATGTCGGTTTTCTTCTTTTCCACGGCCACCTTGGCAGCCGCTTTTCCGGTAGGCATGTACATGACCACGATGTTGTACTGAGGGAACTGCCTGCGCAGATCCTCCTGTACGTAATCGTTGCGGAACTGTTCACTCGATGAACAAATCACGATTGTGTCCTCAGCATAGCGCAGCGTGTAGCCTGTCAGACAAAGGGTGATGACCGCCAGTATTGCGATAATTTTTTTCAAATCAACCATCCTGTCCATTCTGATATAAAAAGGTATGCCTATTAAGACTGCTTGAGTTTTGTGAAACTTGTCAATAAAAACAAAAGAATTGCGGTGTCGCATTTATACAATCCGCTCATCTTTCTGCAGTCATTCATCCTGCTCATCCATCATATAAAAAAGCATACCTTTGGGTAAAAGATGGTATCATTGTAACGGAGTCCTAACGAAAAGTCA
>CAJKBW010000144.1 GCA_905198295.1 uncultured Oscillospiraceae bacterium
GGCGTGAACGGGTTTGCAACATGCCGCCTTTGGCGGCAACCTGTCGCTCCCGGTGAGGAGCGGGCGGCTCATTCGTCGAGGCCGCCGGATGGCCGGGAAAAAGCGCTTTTGCCCCCTTTTGGGGCTTAGGCCAAAAGGGGGTGCGGCGCGGCACCCGTGCAGTATCGTGCTGAACATGGCTGCGCCGCATACTTGCCGTGCAGGTATGTTTCCACCGCTTGGCGGCGGCCGCCAAAACAGGCGGCCAGACGCGCCGCAGGCTGAGGGAAGGGTGGCTGCGCCGCATACCTACGGGCAAAATTATCGGCCGGTTAACCAAACCGCGCCGGGATATACCGATCGGGATATCCCGATGAAGAGGAAAAGGAGAAAGGCATATGAACGAAAAGGAAAGGGCGGACATCATCGAGCTGCTGTGGTGTATCAAAACGGCGGCGGGGGTCTGCCGCGAAAAGCTGCTCGAGGCGGACAACCATCCGGAATACCGGGACACGGCAATCGACCTGCTCATGCTGATCGGCAGTACCTGCGGCGTCGAGGCGGAACGGCTCGAGAAACGATGAAGGACGACGCAAAAACCGGCGCCGGGCACAGCGGGGCCGGGGCGCTGCTGGAAAGGAAGGGATTATGAATGCTGGAAAATGGGTTTATCAAGCTGCACCGCCGGATCCTCCGGTGGGAATGGTACGACGACCGCAACACCACCGCCGTATTTATCCACCTGCTGCTGACGGTGAACACTGCCGACGAAATCTGGCACGGGGTGAACATCCGGCGCGGGAGCCGGGTGTCCTCTTTCGCCGGGCTGGCGAAAGAACTCAATCTCACCGTCAAGCAGATTCGGACATGCCTGCGGCATCTCGAACAGACCCACGAGGTGGCACACGTCTCCACCCGGAATTATACGGTGTTTTCGGTGCTCAATTATGACGCGTATCAAGCAAGGGGCACGGCAAAGGGCGCATCTGACGGCGCACCGGCGGACGGGCACGGGGCAAACGGGGGGCAGCAAAGGAAGAAAGAAAAAGAAAGCCAAGAAGAAAAAGAAAGCGGCGCGCGCGCCGCGGGTGCGGCTTCCGGCGCACAGCCATCCGCCGCATCGCCTGCGGCGTCCGGTGTTAAAACGCCGCCGTCTGCGCCGTCGGCGGCGACACCACCGGGGGGAAAATCCATTTACGAGAGGATGCGGGAATAGTGGGCTACGAGTTCAGGGCGGACGACGTTTACGGGCTGGCCGCCAAGCTCGGCGCGCAGGTGCGGGAAAAGGGGCGCGAGCTGTTCTTCCGCACTTGCCCGTACTGCGGCGGGGACGGCCGCGACCGGGACACCTTTTCGGTGAATCTGGAAACCGGCGCTTTCCACTGCTTCCGCTCGAGCTGCGGGAGGTCCGGCCACTTTGTGGAGATGGCGCGGGATTTTGGGTATCCGCTGGATTTCGGGGACACCCGCCGGCGGGTCTGGCGCAAGATCCCGCAGCGGCCTTTCCCGGTGCGGGAACCGGCGGTCGCGTATCTCGAAGGCCGCGGCATCCATCGCGCCGTTACCGAGCGGTACAGGGTCACGACGCTCAAGGACAACCCGCACATCCTCGCGTTCCCGTTTTTCGACGAGAACAACGTTTTACAGTTCCTCAAATACCGCAAAACCGATTTCGACCGCAGCCGGGACAAAAGCAAGGAATGGTGCGAGCGGGACACCAAGCCCATCCTCTTCGGCATGGCGCAATGCGTGGATTTCGGGCGGCTGGTGATCACCGAGGGGCAGATCGATTCGCTGTCGGCGGCCGAGGCCGGCATTGACAACGCGGTGAGCGTGCCCAACGGCTGCAACGGGTTCACCTTCCTCGAAAACGTGTGGGAGTGGATCGTGAAGTTTGACGAGGTGGTGGTGTTCGGGGACTGCGAGGGCGGCAAGATCACGCTGCTCGACACGCTGCAGAAACGGCTGCCGAACAAGGTGCTCGCGGTGCAGCAGGCGGACTATCTCGGCGAGAAGGACGCCAACGACATCCTGCGCAAATACGGGGCGGCGGCGGTACGCAAAGCGGTCGAAAACGCAAAAGCGCCGCCGGTATCCCACATCCGGGAGCTGGCGGACGTGCAGGCGGTTGACCTTTACACCCTGCCGCGCATCCGCACCGGCCTGCCGGAGCTGGACAACATCATCGGCGGGCTGTTTTTTGGGCAGGTGGTGCTGCTGACCGGGCGGCGGGGCGAGGGCAAATCCACCTTTGCGTCGCAGCTGCTGGTCGAGGCGCTCGACCAGGGATACAGCGTGCTGGCGTATTCCGGGGAACTGGCCGACTACCACTTCAAGCGGTGGATGGATTTTCAGGCGGCGGGGCCGGAGCATATCGCGGTGAACGTCGATTTTACCGGCGACGAGAGCTATTTCCTCCCGCGGCCGGTGGTCGAGCGGGTCAACCGCTGGTACCGCGGCCGGGCGTTCCTGTACGACAACGACGCGGTGGACGACGAGCGGGAAGGCCTGCTCGACACAGTAGGGCAGGCGGTGCGCCGGTACGGCATCAAGCTGGTGCTCATCGACAACCTGATGACCGCGATGGACGCGGGCGTGTCGGACAACCTGTATCAGGCGCAGTCGTCCTTTGTCCGCAAGCTCAAGCAGTTGGCGGTGAAATACGATATCGCGGTGCTGCTGGTCGCCCATCCGCGCAAGAGCCGGGACGCCTTCAGCAACGATGATGTTGCCGGCAGCGCGGACATCACCAACCGGGTGGATGTGGTGGTCAACTATGTGCGCAACCCGGACAAGGCGGAGGACGAGCCGGCGTCCTGCGACAGCCTGCTTGCGGTGACGAAAAACCGGCTGTTCGGAACCCTGACGAAAGCCAAAGCGCCGATAGAGCTGTTTTACAGCCGGCGCTCGAAACGCATCACCAGCCGGGACGCCTTTGCGGCCGGGGTGAAGCGGTACGGCTGGGAGCAGGAACGGACGGATGCGGTCGGGTTTGCGGAGATTTGAGGTGACGGGATGACCTATACGGAGATCCATACGCTCGCGGCGCGCGGCGATCCGCTGCCGCCGTTTCAGCCGATGCCCGACCGGGCGTGCTACGAAAGCCTGTGCTGTCTCAGGCGCCTGTACGAGCTGGCGGTACTGGACGAAAAGGCGGTGCGGGTGCGCAAGCAGGAGATCCGCCGCGCGCACGAAGAAGCGGCCGAAGCGTTCGGGCAGTACATAGCGGTGGCCCGGGCGTACAGCGGCAACAGCCGCGCGGCCGGGCAGGCGGTGCGGGAAATGGTGCGGGCGCTCGAGGGCGGCAATGCGGACTACGAGGCGCTGTTCTGGCTGGCCGCCGGGGTGATCGCCAGGCTGACGAACGACAGCGTGATGCTGGACGTATTGCGAAAAAAGGCGGCGGGAGCGGGGGAGCTGTCCGCCGGAGAGCACAACGCAAAGGGAGCGGCATCATGACCATATCCACGAGAGGGTGACGGTATGGATGCTGACGCTGTTTCCGGCGTTTCCGGCGGGAAGGAATGTAAAACGATAACCCCGCGGGAGAATGGATAGGAGGACAAGCATGAGGCAAAACGAAATCTGCCCGCGTGGGCGGTGCATATGGGCGCGGTTCGACGGCAGCCGGACGGTCTGCCTTATGCCCGCGTGCCGGGAGGCGCAGCGGCGGGCAGCGGCAGAAGAAGCGATACAACGCAGGCGTGCAGCGGCAGAGCTGGCGCGCGCCGCGCGGCGCAAACGGGAACAGGAGGGTAAGCGATGACCAAAAGGGAACTGTCACAGTTATTTTGGCTGAACAGGGAGATTGCGCTCAACAAAGCCAAAATTGCCGAGCTTGAGGCGCGGGCGGCGAGCACCTCGGCCGTTTTATCGGATATGCCGCGCGGCAATCTTTCGGGGGATAAGGTGGGGCGGCTTGCGGCGGAGATCGCCGACGAACGCGGGATTTATCTGGCCAACCTGCAAAAACGCGAGCGGGAGAAAAAACGTCTGCTGCGCTACATCGAGAGCGTGGACGACAGCCTGATGCGGCAGATCCTGCTCCTGCGCCATGTGGAGGGGCTCAAGTGGCAGGAGGTTGCCGACAGGGTCGGGACGAATGAAAATGCGGTTAAACAGGCATACAGCCGGTTCCTGAAAAAAGATGT
Source organism: uncultured Oscillospiraceae bacterium (assembly GCA_905198295.1). Classification (GTDB taxonomy): domain Bacteria; phylum Bacillota; class Clostridia; order Oscillospirales; family Acutalibacteraceae; genus UMGS1591. The sequence continues at coordinate 4,131 of CAJKBW010000144.1, forward strand.
CACACATGTCACGGAATAGTCTGCTATTCTGGTATACAGGGAAAGAGGGACAGGCGGCGCACGGTTGGGCGGCCGGCCAACGCCGGCCGCATGAGGAGGAAGGGGCTTTTGCTCAACCGATTCGGCGGCGTCGGGGGCGCCGCAGGTGGGCCGGCCGACGTCGGGAGCGCGCTGCCGCTTGGCGGTGGTTATCAAAACAGGCGGCCGGAAACCGCAGGACTGCGGGCGTGAACGGGTTTGCAACATGCCGCCTTTGGCGGCAACCTGTCGCTCCCGGTGAGGAGCGGGCGGTTCATTTATCAAGGCCGCCGGATGGACGGGAAAAAGCGTTTTTGCCCCCTTTTGGGGCTTAGGCCA
>CAJKBW010000145.1 GCA_905198295.1 uncultured Oscillospiraceae bacterium
TTTTATTCCCTTTCTCTTTCATCCTTTCCCTGAGCCTGCGTTTTGCTCTCCTCTAGAAATTATTATATCTCCATATGGTTGATAATTATAAGCGCTCATAGTAGAATATTATCATCTATAGAATTAGGTGGTAAATTATGAAGCAACCAGAAAAAACCTGTTGTTTTACAGGTCATCGTGAAATCCCCTCCGAAGACTTGGCCCCACTGAAAAAACGATTGCGTAAAGAAATCGTTAGTCTTATCCATAATGGCGTGCTCTACTTTGGCACAGGCGGGGCAAGGGGATTCGATATGCTCGCCGCTCAAACCATACTCAAGTTAAAAAAGCGATATCCACAAATCAAATTGATTATGGTTCTTCCCTGTGCGGAACACACTAAGTTTTGGAAGAAACGCGATATCGCTAATTACCAGAAAATCCTGTCTAAGACCGATAAAGTCGTTTATATCTCGAAGGATTATTATCCGGGTTGTATGGACAAGCGAAACCGTCACTTAGTTAATTACAGTGGATACTGTTTATGCTATATGACTCGCTTTTCCGGCGGAACATGCAATACTGTCACCTACGCTTACAGTAAGGGGCTTGAAATTATTAACTGTGCAAAAAAGCGCTAAATGCCCTTCTCTGCTGTACAAAAAGGGACCCTGCGTGGTACAATTAGAAACAGAATCCACACAAAGGAGGGACGGCATTTGGCCAAGTACACGGTGGAAATCCGCGGCAATCTCGAGCATTTCATGGACTATTTGGAGGGGGAAATCCTCAGCAGCAGTCATTCCGCATCCCTCGAAGATACGCAGACAATGCAGCTGGGCGAGGTGAAATGCATCGTACAGGTTTATGAGCGATACAGCTATTTCGGCGGCAACCGGGTTAGCCTCAACGTGACAGCGTTCGGGCGTATCGACAGTGACAGCTTTGCCGTTACCGCAATCACAGCCGGCGGCAGCCAGGCGGTGTTTTTCAAGATCAACACCGTCGGCGAAGAAAATTTCCTCGACAAATTTGTCGATGCCGTAAACGCTTATACGGCGCATGACTGACCGAAAATCGGGCAGTCTATGAAACATAAAGCCATCGTTGCCGGCTTTACATCCAAAATTCTCAACCGGGAGGAATCCGCATGAACGCAAAAAGCGGCGATATGATCGTCAATCTCACCACCCTGCCGGAATGCCCGCGCGTGGCGGACGGGGTGCGCATCCACCGCCCGTTCGTCGGCGACAAGGAGCGGATTTTGTATTTTATCCGTGAAAATTTCCACGAGGGCTGGACCTATGAGGCGGAACGCGCCATTCTGCAGCTGCCGTCCACCTGCCTGATCGCGGTAGAGGGTGACCGCCTGCTGGGATTTTCCTGCTACGATGCGACCGCAAAGGGCTTCTTTGGCCCGATCGGGGTGGCGGAAGCCGCCAGAGGAAAAAACATCGGGGCGGCACTGCTGGTACGCACCCTGGAGGCCATGCGGGACGCCGGATACGGCTATGCGATTATCGGCTGAGTCGGGGAGGCCGCGCCGTTCTACCGCAATGTTGTCGGTGCGGATTTTCTGCCGAACAGCGGTCCGGAAAACAGCGTGTATTCGGCGATGCTGTCTATGGGCGCTAAGGACTGAGGCGGATCTCCTCGAACACCACTCTTCAGGCTGCACAGGCGATTATACCGACATAAGACCCACCGGAAAATCTCGGCCAGTATCCGCCGGCGAAAAATTCCCCGCCCAAATGCAGGGCGGGAATTTTTTATATCCGTGGAAATTTTGCCGGCAGTCCGAATAAGAGTGTGTCCTCCTGCAAGACGGAAATCATCAACAAATAGCCGGCGCCGGGCATGCAACAAAAAAACGGCGGGCAATTCATAAAGAACTGCCCGCCGTCGATGTGGCTGCGGAACAAGGATTCGAACCTTGACAAACAGTGTCAGAGACTGCCGTGCTACCATTACACAATTCCGCAAAATCTAATACCATTATCTCTCACAGCGTTACTATTATACCGAATCGGATAAATTTGTCAAGAGGTTTTCCGAAATTTTTTCAGCGTACTGGTTCGGGAGCACCGTTCCAGACGGAAAACACCGGATATACCCTTCCGCCAGCCATCTGTGGGAAAAGGACCCGGTACATTCTGGATCGGCGCCAAAAACCCGATTATATCCGGTAAATCCGGAAATGATAGGCGATATCGCCTTGTAATATCGGGCGTTTAATCAGGCGAAATATGCTATATTAAATATATAATCGGTAGATACCATGTATTAGATGGAGAAAACCATGAATTTTGCAGATCGCTTGAAGCTGCTTCGCCAGGAGGAGGGTATTTCCCAGGAAAAGCTGGGGGAAATACTGAATCTCGGCAAATCGGCAGTTTTCAGTTATGAAAAGCAGGGCCGCCAGCCGAATTTCCGTACCCTGATCGCCATGTCCGCTCATTTCGGAGTGTCGATTGATTATCTGCTGGGGGTCACCGACATACGGGATCGTTACACAGAGGAGGAAGCCGCGCTGCTGCAGGATGCCGCTGGACGAGCTTTCCTCGAATACTGGCACAGTCTGCCGGATAAGGAAAAGCAGTGTCTGCACGCCTTTCTCCGCCAGTTGTCCGATTTGACCGCCAAATGAAAACGCTGCGCCGCCGGAGCTGCCCTTCGGCGGCGCACGCCGCATCCAAGGCATTACCGGAGAACGAAGCGCATATGCGTATAGGCAGAGCAGGAAATCGGGAGGGTAAAACCATGCGGAACAGGCAAGGGATTCGGCGCGCGGCGGCATTTTGTGCGTGCCTTGGCGCGTGTGCGCTGCTGCTGACGGGCATACCCGCATCGGCGACCAAAGCAGAGGCAGAGGACATCACCGGGGCATGCGGCCTGACCCTGTCGGCGCGTGCGGAGCAGCAGCGGCTGCTCACCGATCGCCGGGTCACTACCTCCTGGGACGCCCCGAAGGGGGGAACTCTGCGCATTCAGGCTGACAGCGAAATCGGCGGGCTATATCTGCTGTGGGAAAAGCGGCCGGCGCGCTGGGCACTACGGCGTACGGGCGAAGACACCGTGCTGCGGCAGAACAACGGCTATTTCCTGCATGAGTACATCCCTCTGTACGGTGCGGGTACCGACATCACACTGGAGTTTCCGGACAGCGGCTCGATCTCCGAGCTTTACGTCCTGTCTGCCGGCACCTGTCCCGACTGGGTGCAGCGCTGGGGGCCGATGTATGAAAAGGCCGACATGCTGGTGTATTCCACCCACGCCGACGACGAGCATCTCTGGTTTGGCGGCACCATGCCGGTGTATGCGGGCGAATACAAAAAGAAGGTGCAGGTTGCCTATCTGATCCGGCATGGCAAGGCCCGCAATGAGTACATGCGTACCCACGAGCTGCTCGACGGCCTGTGGGCGGTGGGGATTACCGCCTATCCGATGATCTCGGATTTCGAGGATTACTGGGCAGGCAGTCTGGAACGCGCCAAAGAAATCTACAACGAAGAGGATGTTCTCGCGTATTCGGTAATGCTGCTGCGCCGGTTTAAGCCAGATGTCGTGATCGGACAAGACCTTCAGGGGGAATACGGGCACGGCGTGCACATGCTGTGTGCCGAAAGCCTGACCAAAGCGATACCGCTCGCGGCCGATCCCTCGTATTCCCCGCGCACCGCTGCCGGTTACGGTACCTGGCAGATCCAGAAATGCTATCTGCACCTGTACGGAGAAAATCAGGTGGTTATGGACTGGGATGTACCGCTGCAGGCATTTGGCGGCAAAACCGGCTTTGAGATGGCCAAAATCGGCTATTCGCACCACTCCTCTCAGCAGGAGAAATGGTTCGCCGTCAAGCAGGAGGGGGATTACGACTGCCGTAAATTCGGCCTGTACTACACTGCAGTCGGCCCTGATACTGGAAAAAAAGACTTTTTTGAAAATATCCGGCCGGCCGATCATCCCGTCGGGCCTGCCCCGCTGGATCCGGCAGAACCGGCCGATCCCGACAACCCTTCCGCCGCACCGGTCATCCAGCCCGGAGACGGGGTGGGTACCGATCCGGGCCAAGCCGAATCGCCGCCTGCCGGAGGAGTCGGCTGGTGGGTCTATCTGCTCATCGGCTTTGCGGTGGTGGTGCTCGCCGGCGGCACCGCGGCGCTGCTTCTGCTGCGTCGTCAGCACCGCAGCGCGCGGCATTTTAAAATTGAATGACCACCATCC
>CAJKBW010000146.1 GCA_905198295.1 uncultured Oscillospiraceae bacterium
GTTCCGGCCGAAAGGCCGGAACGCCCGTTGTTCACTCCATATTCCCGGTCAGCGCCATCAGCGCCGCAAGTGCGGCGACCGGAGCCGTTTCACACCGCAGAATCCGCGGTCCGAGAGTGGCGAAAGCCGCGCCTGCCGCCCTGAGGTGTTCCACTTCCCGGTCATCGATACCGCCCTCCGGACCGATGACCAGCGCCGCCTCACGCATGCCGGCATCCGCCAGCGTACGCAGCGGCCGGCCGCCGCCCTCATAAAACACTATCACCGTCTGCCCCGCCATATCCTGCAAGGCCTGCCGAAAGGGCACCGCCGGCAGAACCCGCGGCTGTATGCCGCGCCCGCACTGCCCGGCCGCCTCGTCCGCAATCCGCTGCCAGCGCTCCTGTTTTTTGGCGTCGTTTGCGCCCAGACGGGCGACGCTGCGGGACATTTCCACCGGCACGATTCGCTGCACGCCGAGCTCGACCGCCTTCTGCACGATCCAGTCCATCTTGTCACCCTTAGGCAGCCCCTGATACAGCGTGACCTGCACGGTTGGCTCCGCCGTTGTCGCCTGGCATTCCTCCACCCGCAGCACCACCGCATCGCCGTCAAACCCATCGATCACGCAGGCGTAATCGGTACCGGCGCCATCACAAAGAATCAGATGCTCCCCCTCCCGCATGCGCAGGGCGCGGCGGATATGAACCGCATCCTGTCCGGTGATGCGCGCCGGTTCACCGGCACACAGCCGCCCGGGAAGGGCGGCAAAAAAACGCGGCATAGCGATGCCATCCTTTCTTTTCAGTCTTCGGTCAGCCGGCGGATGATCTCCCCTGCCAGCAGCAGTCCCGCCGTCGACGGGACAAACGAGATGCTCGCCGGTACCGGCCGGCCGCCATTTTCCGGGTTGCCGGCACGCACCGGCGGCTCATCGGAATAAACCACCGTCACGCCGGCAATTCCGCGCCGCGACAGTTCCCGGCGCATCACCCGGCACAGCGGGCATACGCTGGTTTTTTCGATCGGCGCCACTTTAAAGCGGGTCGGGTCAAGCTTGTTGCCGCAGCCCATCGCGCTGATCAGCGGGATCGCCCTGTCGCGGCATTCCTGCGCGAGCGCCAGTTTGGCGCTCACCATATCGATGCAGTCCGCCGCGAAATCACAGCCGCTGAGAAAATCCTGCGGCTGATCCGGCAGATAGTAGGCCGTATGTGCCTCCACGCGGCAGTCCGGGTTGATATCCTGCACCCGCTGCGCCATCACCTGAGCCTTGCTTTGCCCCAGCGTGGAGTGCAGCGCGACCAGCTGACGGTTCAGGTTGGTGAGGGAAACGGTGTCGCCGTCCACCAGCACCAGCCGCCCGATGCCGGCACGCGCGAGCGCTTCCGCGGCAAACGAGCCGACGCCGCCCAGACCGAAAACCGCCACTGCGCTGTGCGCGAGCCGGTTCACCGCCTTTTCCCCGATAAGCATCTGCGTGCGGTCTCTCCAGTCCTCCACCAATCGGCCCTCCCTGTTAGCCGGCATAGCGGCAGCGCAGACAAATCCAGCCGCCCTGCTCCCGTCGTCCGATTACCGTAAACCGGGCGTCGGTGAGTGCCTTCTGTACATCCGCTTCGCGGGTGTCGATGATGCCGGAGACGATATACACGCCGTCCGGCTTCAAAAAGCGGGGAATCGCCGGGGAAAGCTGAATGATCGCGTCTGCAACGATATTCGCTGCCACCACGTCATAGGTGCCCTCCACCTTTTCGACCAGATCGCCTTCCAGGATGGTGAGCTGCGGTGCGGAAAAACCGTTGAGCTGTCCGTTTTCCACTGCCGTACGCACCGCCAGCGGATCAATATCCACACCGACCGCCTGCTTTGCACCGAGCAGCAGCGCGGCGATGGACAAAATGCCGCTGCCGCAACCCACGTCCAACAGCGTGCATCCGGGCTTTACCGCCGTTTCCAGCGTTTCCAGCACAAGCCTCGTGGTGTCGTGGCCGCCGGTGCCGAATGCCATGCCCGGATCGATGGTCAGCACCCGGCGTCCGCCTGCCTCGGCTTCGGGCTCCCATGTCGGCTGAATGAGCAGCCGCTCACCGACCGGCAGCGGCTTGAAATACGCTTTCCAGCCGTAAGCCCAGTCTTCTTCCTTCACCGACGAGGTCATTACCTCGTTATCGATGCCTGCCGCCGCATAGCGTTCCCGCAGGAACGCCACCGCCTCAGCCGGATTTTCGTCCGGGGGCAGATACAGATGCAGCACGCTGTGGGTGCGGTCACGCGCCAGAAGTTCCTCGTCGATCAGGTCGATATGCGCGATCTCCCGCGCCCCCTGCTCCACATCGCTGTAATCCTCCACATATAAGCCGTACGGCACCATCATATGCGCGATATCCGACGCGCGGTCGGTGTCGGCGGTCGCCACACGGATGCAAACCTCTGTCCAGTCCATTCCGTCCACAGCTTTCCCCTACCTTCTGCACTCGAGATATTTTTCCAGTTCCCGGCAGTCGAGTCCCGCCTGCGCGGTCAGATATCCGGCCAGCTGCTCCGCGATCCTGCGGCAGCCGAACGGCTGGTTGCTTTCGATGTTCAGCGGCATCACCGGATCGTGTACGCTCAGCCGCAGCAGTGCCCAGCCGTCGCCGTGTTCCCGGTCAAAAATGACCCGTACGCCTTCCTGGCTGTCGGGTGCGAGCGGCCAACCCTGCTGTGCCGCATGCGCCTCCAACCCGGTGAGCACCTGCTCACCGTAAGCGTGAAAATCCGGCATGGTAATCGCGAACCGCAGCTCTTTGCCCTCCAGCGGCTCCGGCAGGTCGCTGAGCAGGTCGTCAATAGTCTTTCCCTCTTTGCGCAGCTGCATGGCTTTGATGACCACCAGCGTCATCAGATAGGCGCCGTCGTCGAGGAAATAGTTGTCCTTCACCGCGGCATGGCCGGAGGTTTCGATCGCGAGCGGTGCACAAACACCCGCCTGATTCAGGCGGATGGCCTCGTCGATCACGTTGCGGTAGCCGCGTTTGAAGCGGCAGTGTACCCCGCCGAGCACCTGCTCGATGAACACCTTTAACCCATCCGAGGTGATCGAATCGGTCACCACCGTACCGCCCGGATACTGTTCGAGCACGATCGCGCTCGCCAGCGCCACAAGACGGTTGCGGTTGATTTCCCGGCCGGCAGCGTCCACGCAGCCGGCGCGGTCGACATCGGTGTCGAAGATGATGCCAAGATCGGCTTTTGCCTCCAGCACGGCACTACAGACCGACGCCATCGCGTCTTCATTTTCCGGGTTCGGAATATGGTTGGGGAAACGGCCGTCGGGCTCGAGGAACTGGCTGCCGGAGACGTCTGCGCCGAGCGGTTTCAGCACCTGCGACGCATAAAAGCCCCCCGCACCGTTGCCGGCATCCACCACAATGTGCATGCCGGTCAGCGGCTGTTCCTGCTCTGTCGTACCAAGCGCGTCACAGATCCGGCGGCGCAGCCCGGCAGCATACTGCGGCATGTAGTCGGCTTTCTCCATGCGACCAGCCGCATCGCCCGTTATAAAATCTCCATCCTGCGCGAACTGCAGGATCTCTTCGATTTCCGCACCTTCCAGGCCGCCGGAAATACGGGTATCGGATACCGCGCAGAAAAATTTCAGACCGTTGCGGTCAAAGGGGTGGTGGCTCGCCGTGATCTGAACCGATCCGTCACAGCCGAGATCCACCGTCGTCATAAACATCGCCGGCGTAGAAGCCATGCCGCAGTCCAGCACCTGCACACCGCAGGCTGTCAGCGCCTCGCTTACCGCCGCCGCAATACGCGGGCCGGACAGGCGGGAATCGCGGCCCACCGCGATTTTCAGGGTGGATGCATCCTTTCCGGTGTAGCCGGCCAGCCAACGGACGAAACCTTTCGCGATTCGCTGCACTACCTCGTCCGTGAGGTCGATCGGACTGTTGTCTACCGATAATGCGGTACCGCGGACATCGGTTCCGCTCTTGAGATGTTTCCACTGTTGTGTCAGCATGCTGTATCCCCCTATCCATTTCTGCCTATCAGTATACCCTGTCCGGGCATCCCTGTCAATTTCTTCCCCTTTCTTTGCCGGGAAGTTTATCGGGGCGCTGCCCCGAACCCCGTTCAAGAACTTTCTTAAAAGAAAGTTCTTGAAAATCTCAAAGAACCCTGATTTCTTCCGGGGTTCCCTTAAGGGAACCCCGGAAGAAATAAAAGTTTTT
>CAJKBW010000147.1 GCA_905198295.1 uncultured Oscillospiraceae bacterium
CAAGCGGCGAGATTTATTATACCGGGGAGCACTCGGTTTGTCAAGGACTTTTTTCTCTTTTTTCAAAAAAATTTCTGCAGATAAATTGAGGCCGGGATCCCGCCGCCTGCGCGTTCCGGGTCCCGGCCTGATCAGCTGATAAGTTTCTGCCGCATGGCGGCAAGCAGGCTGCGTTCCCTGCGGGAAACCTGCACCTGGGTCATCCCCAGTTCATCGGCCGTCGCCTGTTGGGTTTTGTGCTGTAGATAGCGCAGAACAATCAGCGCACGGTCACGCGGCTCCAACTCGCGCAAAATCTGTCGGAGCGCCAGTCGATCGGTCAGCGTATCCTCCGGCGGTGAAACCGGCACATCAATCTGTTCGCCGTCGTCCTCATCCCCCGAGCGGGTCAGCGACAGCGGCGGCAGCGACGCCCCCAGCGCTTCCGCCGCCTGCTCCGGCGACACGCCCAGCAGGTCTGCCAGCTCGCCCACCGAAGGCTCACGCCCTTCCCGCGCAGCAAAAGCCTCCCGTTCTCTCGTCGCCCGCATTGCCAGCTCTTTCAGCGAACGGCTCACCTTGACGCTGCCGCCGTCGCGGAACAGCCGGCGCACTTCACCAAGGATAACCGGCACCGCATACGTCGAAAAACGCAGCCCCCGTTCCTCTTCAAACCCGTCCGCCGCCTTTACCAGTCCCATACATCCCGCTTGGAATAAATCGTCATATTCGATGCCGCGGCCGATAAACCGTCGCGCGCAGGAATGCACCAAACCGATATTCTGGCAGATCAGGTCATCCCGCCGGCTCAAAGCGCCCCCGTTTTCCGTTCGCGCAGAGCTATGTATTTCTCAAGCGTTACGGTGGTACCCTTGCCTTTTTTCGACGACACCTTCAGCCGGTCACTGAAACTCTCCATGACGGAGAACCCCAATCCGGAGCGATCCTCGCCGCCGGTGGTAAACAGCGGTTCCATCGCCTTTTCCACATCTTCAATACCGCAGCCCCGATCCTTCACCCTGATCACCACACGCCCGCTGGCAAACAGCTTCACCTGAATGGTAATGCTGCCGATGGTATCCGGATATGCATGCACAATGCTGTTGGTCACCGCCTCGGAAACCGCCGTACGGATATCCGCCAGCTCATCCACCGCCGGATCCAGCTGCGCGATAAATGACGCCACGGCCGCACGGGCAAACGCCTCATTTGCCGACCGGCTCGGAAACGTCAGTTTCATTTCGTTCATGGCTTTCATGTCAATCGTCCTTTCCCTGAGATGACTTTTCTTCCTGCGCCGGCCGCACAACCCCCAGCTTGTCCAGCCCCGCCAGCTTCATCAGCTGCGCAATGCGCGGGGAGGCGCCGGTTACTGTAAGCGTACCCTCATACAGCTTCATCAGCCGATAACGTCCCATGACCAAACCGATCCCGGAGCTGTCCATAAAACCCACACCGCTGAAATCCAGCGTCAGCTCCCGCGGGTGATACCGCTCCACGGCATGATCCACCTGTTCACGGATCGTGCCGGCAGCATGATGATCCAGCTCACCGGACAGCCAGACGGTAAGCCCCGCCGGCGTATTTTCGATACGGACTACCATAAGTGACCATTCCTTTCTCGCGCGAGGCCGCGGAATCCCATACTGCCGGACGCCCCAGCGGACGGCAGCACGACAAAAAAGCCTCTATCCGTTATGATAGAGGCTTGTCCGCCGGCTTGCATCAGAATTCGGCCGTCGAAAACGATCATATTTTGTTGCTGTCGGCTGGTTTTACACGATTCCGATCAAACCGGGACGCAGCGTGGCGCAAAGATAAAAGGATCCGGCCACCAGCAGGCCGGCTTCCGGCCGCCATTGCTGTGCTTCGGTCAGCGCCGCATGGGGATTCGGGCAGATCCGCACCGGAATATCAGCCGAAAACTGCGCCGCCAGCTCCGCAGCAGGAAGCGCCCGCGGATTTTCCGGCGTACAGCAGACCACCCGGCGGCAGTGGGGCTCCAGCAGGCGCACGCAGGCTGCCGTATCCTTATCCCGGAGCATCCCGATCAGCAGTGTCAAATCCTCATGCGCCGTGTGCTGACGCAGTGTTTCCGCCAGTTGTGCGACCCCATGCGGGTTATGTGCGCCGTCCATCATCACGAGCGGCTGCCTGCGCAGCACTTCCTGCCGGCACGGCAGGACAGCACCTGCCAGTCCGCGCTGCACCGCATCCTCCGCAACCGTAATTCCCTGCCTGCGCAGGCAATCGACCGTCTCTATTGCGGTTAGCGCATTGTCCCGCTGAAACACCCCGGTCAGCGGAAGCGTATACAGCCCCCCTCCATATGCGAAAGCCGTGCGTCCGAGTTCCGCCGCCCGGACAGGTGCGCTGGCGGAATTCGGAATGTACACCGTCAGCCCCAGCTGTGCCGCGTGCTCCAGGATAACACCGAGTGCTTCCGGCGTCTGACCCGGCGCGCAAACCACTGCACACGGCGGTTTCAGTATGCCGCATTTGTTGGCGGCGATTTCCCCGATCGTACCGCCGAGCATGGCGGTATGATCGAGCGCGATCGGCGTAAGAACCGCCGCGAGCGGCGCAGGAATGACGTTGGTGGCATCATCCCGTCCGCCAAGTCCGCATTCGATCACACAGATATCGGCCTGCCGGCGCGCAAAATACAGCAGCGCTATTGCCGTTGTCGCTTCAAAGGCGGACAACCCTCCGGCTTCTCCCATATCTTCGGCGTGCGCACGCAGCATATCGGCAAGCTGTGCAAATTCCTCTTCCGCAATCGGTTCACCGTCCAGCGTAATGGTATCGCGCAGCCCGGTCACTTCCGGTGAGGTATACAGTCCGGTTCTGTGTCCGGCTGCGGTACAGATGCTCTGAATCATCCGGGCGGTAGAGCCCTTGCCGTTTGTGCCGGCGATATGTACTGTTCTGAGTGAGCGCTCGGGATTTCCGCAAAGCGCCAGAATCCGCTCCATGCGCGCCAGTCCCATCTTCATGCCGCCCGGCTTCAGGCCTTCCAGATAGGCGGCCGCTTCCGCATAGTTCATGCGGTTTCTCCCCTTTCCCAAACAGCGGCGGCATGGCCGCAGATAGCCACGCCGCCGCATCGGCTTTGTATGCAGTATACCACATTCCGCGCACGCTGCAAAGCACGTCTCATTCGATTGCCGTGGTATCGTCGCCGGAAAACCAGGTACGCAGCTGATGGGCGATCCCTTCAAAAATCTCCACCACCTTGAAGCGCACCTCATACTGCTGCGGTTCGGTGACAATTTCCACCTGTTCCTCGTCAAGGACATCCGCAAGCTCCGCACTTTCGGAAGCTGCCGACACGCACATCGGCGGGAATACCACACACCACCAGTTGCGGCCGGCTCCTTCCCCGATGGTGATCCGCAGCGCATCATACATCCCGGCCGGCAGGGTTACCGTTTCGTACTCCCGGGTAGTAAAATACATATGGCACAGTTCGGCCTCCACCACATAATCGTATCCTTCGTCGTATACCCGCTGCTGTGCGGCGGCAACGATCTGCGGCAGCATCTGCTCCGCCTGCGCAATCGCCCCGTCCTTATCGGTCACCGTGTCAAACAGGCCGGCTGCCGTTTCCACCACCGTATCCCGCACCTTCAGCTTAAGCTGCTGGTCTTCCTCGCTGTCGGAATTCGCCAGCACATGCAGGCGGAGCACCCGTTCCCGGATCTGGCTGCACTCCCCGGAAAACCCGCACAGCGATATACACAGCGCCGCCACAAGCGCCAGCGCCAGCGCTTTAATCCATTTGCTCATCATGCCAACCGCCTTTCCGTTATCTGGATGCTCCAAGTATGGGCGGTTGGAAAACATTTATACAGAATTTTCCATTTTTACGATAAAAACCGGAAAGCCGACGCTTTCCGGTTTCAGCTTGTCAAAAAAGTCCGGCTCACGCCGTCCTATTCTCCAAGCTGAAGCAAAAGTGGGGAAAA
>CAJKBW010000148.1 GCA_905198295.1 uncultured Oscillospiraceae bacterium
AATCCGAGCTTTGTGGGATCGCTGAATTCCATCCGTTCACTTGGCGGACGCCTGGTCGGCGTGCCGATGGAAGAAGACGGTATGGATCTGGCTGCACTGGAGCAGGCGCTTAAAGATAACCCGACGACCAAGCTGATCTACACGATTCCCAATTTCCAAAATCCGTCCGGTATCACCATGAGTCTGGAAAAAAGGCGGGGCATGCTGGAACTGGCCAAACGGTATCAGGTGCTGATTCTGGAGGACAATCCCTATGGCGATCTGCGCTATTCCGGAGAGCCTGTGCCGGCCATCAAGAGCCTGGACGATGAGGGCTGTGTGATGTATACCGGCACCTGCTCGAAGGTGATTGCCCCCGGCCTGCGGGTCGGCTATGCGATTGCCCCGAAGACACTGCTGCAGAAAATGATCGTCTGCAAGCAGGGGGAGGATGTTCACACGGCGATCTGGTCGCAGATGCTTTGCGAGGCGTTTATGACCCGCTGCGATTATGAGGCGCATCTCGAATATCTGCGCGATTTGTACCGCCACAAAGCGGAACGGATGATCGCGCTCATTGAAGAACATCTGGTGCCGCACGGCATTACCCATCATCCCATTCAGGGCGGACTGTTTGTCTGGTGCGCGCTGCCGGATGGAGCGAATATGCCGGAATTCTGTACAAAAGCGGTCAAGGAATATAAAGTGGCCATCGTGCCGGGCAATGCGTTTCTCACCGATGAAAAAATGCCCTGCCAGGCCTTCCGGCTGAATTTCTCCACACCGACGGATGAGGATATGCGCAAGGGTGTCGAGCGGCTCGGCGAGCTGGCCCGGGAGTTTCTGAAATAACCGCAGGAAAGGGTTTGAGCAAGATGAGTGATACCGTGGAAACGGCAGCGCCGCGTAAAAAGCGCGCATTAAGCTGCATTCAGCCTTCCGGCGTGCCGACTCTCGGCAATTATCTGGGGGCGCTGCGCAACTGGGTGGCTATGCAGGATGAATTTGAATGCGCTTTTGCCGTGGCTGATCTGCACGCCATAACCGTCCGTCAGGAGCCGGCGAAGCTGCGTCAGCAGATTCGGGAAATGTTTGCGCTGCTGATGGCCATCGGGCTGGATCCGGAAAAATGCCTGCTGTTTGTGCAGTCGCAGGTGCCCGCGCATGCACAGCTGGCCTGGCTTTTGGCCTGTCATACCCAGTATGGTGAGCTGTCGCGTATGACCCAGTTCAAGGACAAGGCGCAGAAGCACGCGGACAACATCAATCTCGGCTTGTTTGCCTATCCGTCTCTGATGGCGGCGGATATTCTGATTTACCGGCCGGATCTGGTGCCGGTCGGGGCGGATCAGAAGCAGCATGTTGAGCTGACGCGGGATATCGCGCTGCGCTTCAATGGTTTGTACGGCAACGTATTTACCGTACCGGAGCCTTATATCATGAAAACCGGTGCCCGGGTGCGTTCGCTGCAGGAACCGACCAGAAAAATGTCCAAATCGGATGAAAACCAGAACGCTTTTATTTCTCTTAAGGATGATCCCGATACCATTCTCCGCAAATTCCGCCGTGCGGTGACCGACAGCGAGGCACGGGTATACTACGGCGAGGGAAAAGACGGCATCAATAACCTCATGGAGATCTACAGTGCGGTGACCGGCAAGGATATGGCGGCCATCGAGGCTGAATTCGACGGCCGCGGCTACGGCGATTTCAAAGCGGCGGTGGGCGAAGCGGTTGCCCAGACGCTCCAGCCAATCCAGCAGCGCTTCGATGAGCTGATGAAGGACAAGGCTCAGCTGGACCTTTATATGAAGCAGGGGGCGGAAAAGGCTTCGGCGGTTGCCCAGCGAACACTGGATAAAGTGATGAAAAAGATGGGGTTTGTCCTGCTATAATCAAACTGCAAGCGAACGGTTCACCGTTCGCTTGTTTTTTTGTTGGTTATACTGTTAGTGTACTAACTATTATGAACCTTTTGTTAATTTTGTGCAATTCTGTTGCATTGTTCCCGGTAATGCTTACAATAATAATTAGTCGACTAAAGAAAAAGAAGGGATGATGAAAATGGCTCAGAGCTGTTCCGGTGTATGTCCCGGAGAGGAAAATGCTGTGCAGCGTCTGTTCTCACAAATCATGCGCGCGGCGTTCAGCCTGAATTTCACCATTCTGGAGCGCGAGAATCTGCATCCCGGTCAGCCGCCGGTTTTGTATGAGCTGTATCAGGAGGACAATCTCAGTCAGCGTGAACTGGCGGATCGTGTGATGATACGTCCTTCCACGCTGACGGTTATGCTTAAGCGGCTGGAGAGCAATGGTCTGATTCAGCGGCATCCGGATCGCTGTGATCAGCGGGTGGTGCGGGTGTCGCTGACGCAGGAAGGAAAAGAGAAATACCGCAGGCTTGTTGCGGTGCGTGCGCATCTGGAGGAGATCAGTCTGCACGCCTTTTCCGCAGAGGAAACTGTGCAGCTCGTACGAATGCTCACGCGGGTGCGGGACAACCTGATTCTGGCGGCGGAGCAAGAGAAAGGGGACGTTGCCCATGCTTAAATTATTCCGTTATCTTAAAAAATCCATACCTTCGGTCGTTCTGGTCATCCTGCTGCTGGTGGTGCAGGCGGTCAGCGACCTGTCGCTGCCGTCCTATACCTCGGATATCGTGAACATCGGTATTCAGCAGGGAGGTATCGATACCACGGCGCCGGAAGTGATCCGGCAGAGCGAGATGGAAAAGCTGCTGCTGTTTTTGAATCCGGAGGATCAGCAGACGGTAATGGACAGCTATCGGCCGGACGAGGAATTGTCGGATAAAGAAATCAAGCGGCTGCGAAAGCAGTATCCCGCTGCCGCGGATATGCCGGTGTATGTCCGCCGTGAGCTGAAAGAGGATGCGCTGGCTGAACTTGAGACGATCATGAGCGGTCCGCTGCTGGTGGTCGGCGGCTTTCAGAGCGATAACGAGGAGATGCAGGCGGTCAAGGAACAGATGCTTGCCGGTATGCCGGGCGGCGGTGCCGATGATCTGTTTACGGTACTGGCGCAGATGCCGGAAGAACAGAAGGCACAGATGGTGTCGGCTGTTCAGGAGCAGCTGGCGGCAATGCCGGAGAGCATTCTGGAGCAAAGCGCCATTCCGTTTGTCAAGGCGGAATATGTAGCGCTCGGTGCGGATGCCAATAGCCTGCAGACGCAGTATATATTGAAAACCGGCGGCATCATGCTGCTGATCGCGCTGCTCAGTGCAGCGGCGGCCATTACGACCGGTTTTCTCGCTTCGCGGCTGGCCGCTTCGCTTGGCCGTGAGCTGCGCGGGCGGGTGTTTCGCAAGGTGGTGTCCTTCTCCAATACGGAGTTTGACCGTTATTCCACCGCCTCCCTGATTACCCGGAGTACCAACGATATTCAGCAGATTCAGATGCTGCTGGTGATGCTGCTGCGCGTGGTGTTTTATGCCCCGATCATGGGGGTGGGCGGTGTGCTGAAGGTGCTGAACACCAACACCTCGATGGCCTGGATCATTGCGCTGGCGGTTGGCCTGCTGATGATACTGGTGTTGGTGCTCTTTGCCACGGTTATGCCGCGTTTCAAGCTGATGCAGAAGCTGGTGGACCGCCTGAACCTGGTGACCCGCGAAATTCTGACCGGTCTGCCGGTTATCCGGGCTTTCAGCACACAGAAGTATGAGGAAGAACGATTTGACAAGGCTAACTGCGACCTGACCCGCACCAACCTGTTTGTCAACCGCGTTATGACCTGCATGATGCCCGCCATGATGCTCATTATGAACGGCATTGCGGTGCTGATCGTCTGGACCGGTGCGCACGGCGTCGAAAACGGCGCGATGCAGGTGGGCGATATGATGGCGTTCATCCAGTATACGATGCAGATCATTATGGCTTTCTTGATGATTTCGATGGCGGCGGGCATGTTGTTCACGTCCAACGTCCACCAGTACGGCGCC
>CAJKBW010000149.1 GCA_905198295.1 uncultured Oscillospiraceae bacterium
GCAGCAGCCCGGTGGGCTGCTGCGTCGTGGGAAACCCTATCAAGGGGCTTCCCGATGCGGCGCGTCACGCCGCATTTGTGCAACTTGCTATCGGTAAACCAGTTTTTCTACACGCTGAGGAGGAGATGATATCATCTCCTCCTTTTTTACGTTTCCGTCTGAAAATGGGCATGTATCGCTTCCGCGGCGGGGCGCGAAACCCCTTTTACCGCGCACAGCTCGTCAACCGTGGCGCCCCGGATAGCCTTGAGTGAGCCGAAATGCCGCAGCAGCGCTTTGGCCCGCGCCTCGCCGATGCCTTCGATCTGGGTCAGCGTCGTGTTGATGCTGGATTTTTTCCGCCGCTTGCGGTGATAATCGATCGAGTAGCGGTGAACCTCCTCCTGAATGGCCGAAACCAGTGTAAAGGCGGAGCGTTTGGCGTGGATCGTGATTTCGCCGCCGTCCTCCGCGATCGCGCGGGTGCGGTGATGATCGTCCTTGACCATGCCGAAAACCGGAATTTCCGGATACCGCGCCGCAACAAGCGGACGGATCACCGAGACATGCCCTTTGCCGCCGTCGAGGAGGATCAGATCGGGCAGCCGCCCGAAGCCGCTGTTTTCCCCGCGATGCTTGTCGTATTCGTCCAGCCGCCGGGTGAGCACCTCCTGCATCGCGCCGTAGTCGTCCTGCATATTCTCTTCACTGATCAGAAAGCGGCGGTAGGCGGCCTTGCATGGCCGACCGTTTTCAAAGACCACCATGCCCGCGACCGTGTCGCTGCCGGCGGTATGGGAGATATCGTAGCTTTCGATGTAAACCGGCGGATCTGCCAGGCCGAGCAGTTTAGCCAGTTCGTCAAGCGCAGCGGCATCCCGCCCGGCTATGCCGGCCTTCTGCGCGAGCCGTTCGGCAGCGTTGTTGCGGCACATTTCGACAAGATGCGCCTGCTCGCCCTTCTGCGGCTGTACAATGTGCACCCGCCGCCCGGCTTTTTCGCTCAGCCACTTTTCTAACAGTTCGGCATCCTCGATTTCGCCGTCCACCGTGATCTGCGGCGGTACAGACTCCCGCATGGTATAATAGCGCCGCAGAAACTCTGCCCGGGCGCTCGACAGTGTGTCCACATCGTCGATCAGAAAATGCTCGCGGTCGGTCAGGCTGCCGCCAGTGAAGCGAAAGACCTCGAAGCAGGCGCCGCCCGGCCCCTGGGCAATCGCGACGACGTCCTGCTCCTGCACGCGGGACATTACCACCTTCTGTTTCTGGCCGAGACGCCTGATTGCCTGGATCCGGTCGCGCAGCCGTGCGGCTTTCTCAAATTCCAAGTTTTCCGCCGCAGCCTCCATCCGTTCGGTCAGGGTGGCAATCATCCGGCTGCTGCCCTGGGTGAGGAACTCGATGGCCTGATTCAGCCGTTCGTTGTAATCGGCCTGCGAAACCTTGCCGGTACACGGCGCACAGCACTGGTCGATGTAATGGTTCAGACAGGGACGCTCCCGCTTCCCCTTGCCGAAGGTACGGCTGCAGGTGGGCAGCTGGAAAACCCGACAGGCCTCATCCACTGCCTCCTTGACCGTATAGGAGCTGATGTAGGGACCGATGTAGCGGGCGCCGTCGTCGAGCTTCTGCTTAGCCTCGGAGATGCGGGAATAGGGCGGGGGGGACACCCGGATGTAATGATAGCCCTTGTCGTCTTTAAGCAGGATGTTGTATTTCGGGCTGTACTGCTTGATCAGCGAGCACTCCAGCACCAGCGCTTCAAATTCGCTGTCCGCCAGAATGTAGTCGAAATGATCGACATGCAGCACCATCTGCCGGACTTTTTCGGGATGCTTGGCGTCTGAACCGAAATACTGGCTGACGCGGTTTTTGAGCGCTTTGGCCTTGCCGATATAGATGATATGATCCTGAGCGTTTTTCATGATGTATACGCCTGGGGTCAGCGGCAGCGCCATCGCTTTGCGGCGCAGCTCACCGAGCTTGGGATTCTGTTCGGTCATCAGCAGCCCTCCTCTCGTGAAAAAGAAAAAACGCAGCCGCATGCAGCGGCTGCGCCCTGTTGCAGCACATAAATTATTCAGCGAAACCGGATTCCACCAGAGCCACAAGACCATTAACCGCCAGCTCTTCATCGCTGCCGTCGGCAATGATCCGGATGTTGGTGCCGCCCACAATGCCGAGGGACAGAACACCCAGCAGGCTCTTCGCATTCACACGGCGCTCTTCCTTCTCCACCCAGATGGAAGACTTGAACTCGTTGGCTTTCTGGATAAAGAACGTGGCGGGACGGGCATGCAGACCGACCTGATTCTGCACCAGCACTTCTTTGACGTACATTGAAATGTCTCCTTCTCCTCTGTATTCCCGCCTGAAATGCAGCGGGCACCTCGTATGATGCGGCGGGAAATCCCGCCGCGATGAACGTAACCGATCATCGCAGACAGAACAACCAGACAGCCATCTGCCCTTGAAAAGACAGGATAAGCTATCGGATTACAACAAGCTTATTATACCACAAATCTATGCACCGTCAATCGCTTTTGTCCACAGAAAGCGGCAAAATTCTTATTTTTGGTTGGCTGCCCTATTTCGCCTATTTTCCGAATTGGCGTTTTGGTGTTTCTACCATATTCCGTGGATAACTTTTATCGAGAAAAACGAACCAAATCTGGAAATACTTTGTAAAAATTCGGCTTTTCAGGTGCTTTCGTCCAGCTTTGTCAGAAAAATCCGGTCTTTATCGGTTAAGGCGGCGGTATGCAGCATGTCGGGGCGCAGCCGCTTTGTGCGTTCGAGGGCGCGTTCCCGCCGCCATTTGTCGATATTGACATGGTGGCCGGTCAGCAGTACCTCCGGAACCGGACGGCCCTCCCAGACGGCGGGACGGGTGTACTGCGGATACTCGAGCAGACCCGAGAAGTGGCTTTCGTCGGTGAAGCAGGCTTCCTCCGACAGTACGCCGGGCACCATGCGGGAGATACAGTCCACCAGGGCAAGCGCCGGCAGTTCACCACCGGTCAGAACGAAATCGCCAAGGGAAATCTGTTCGTCGACGAGCGCTTCCAGCACCCGTTCGTCCACGCCCTCATAATGGCCGCAGAGAATGCAGATTTCCGGCAGCTCCGCGAGCGCCTTGGCGCGCTGCTGGGTGAGTACTGCCCCCTGCGGCGACATGTAGATAAGGTGCGGGCGCCGGCCGATCTGGCTGCATACCGCCCGGAAGCAATCGGCAATGGGCTGCGCGTTCATGACCATGCCCTGGCCGCCGCCGTAGGGGTAATCGTCCACCTGCTTCTGCCGGTTGAGGGTGTAATCGCGGATCTGATGGCAGTGGATGTCCAGCAGTCCGGCCTTCTGTGCGCGGCCGAGTATGCTTTCGCCGAGCACCGTTTCGCACATGGCGGGGAACAGGGTCAGCAGGTCAAAACGCATCGTCGAACAGTCCTTTCATCGGGCAAATGGCGATCCGGCCGCCGTCGATATCCACCCGCCGTATGATATCCGGGATCACCGGGATCAGGATTTCCCTGCCGTCGGGGGTGCGCATGTGATAAATGTCGTTGGCGCCTGTATTGCTCACATCAGTCAGCTCACCGTACACAGTGCCGGAATCGGCATCCACAACCGACAGACCGACCAGATCCTGAATAAAATAGCGATCCCCGAGATCCAGATCCCTGCGGTTGAGATACAGAATGCGGCCCCGCAGGACTGAGGCGTCCTGCACGGTGTCCACGCCTTCCAGCTTGGCCAGCGCGAGATTTTTATGCACACGGGATTTTACCCTGACCGGCTGTGTGCCGGCGGCGTCCCAGTACAGGGTTTTCAGAGAAGCGAATATTTCCGGAGAATCGCACCAGGACTGCACCCGCACCTCGCCGCGCACACCGTGGGTGCCGACGATCTGACCGGCTTCGAGAAAGGGC
>CAJKBW010000150.1 GCA_905198295.1 uncultured Oscillospiraceae bacterium
ATAGCCGCTCTGCCCTTCGTTCGCAGGAAAATCTTGCATTTGGATAAGTATACCATGCTGCACGGCCGCTGTCCAGCGCCCCGGCGTCCGATACGCCGTGCGGATTTTTCACAAAGTGATCGTATACTATGGAAACCCTGCGGAAAATGTGGTAATCTGATGAGCGGAAAACAGGGAAAGGATGCGGACAATGAAATTTATTCTGTCATACAGTGCCGGAAAGGACAGCGTGATGGCGCTGCATAAAATGGTCGCGGCCGGGCATGAGCCGGCTGGCCTGCTGGTGATGGTAAACCGGGAACTGCAGCGCTCCTGGTTCCACGGTGCGGATCTGCCGCTGCTGCGGGAAATCGCCCGGTCGCTGGATATCCCGCTGCTGCTGTGCGAATCCGGCGGCGGGGATTATCACACAGCGATGGAGGCAGCTTTGAAACAGGCCAAGGCGCAGGGCGTCGGCGCCTGCGTATTCGGAGATATCGATATCGAGGATCACCGTACCTGGTGCCGCGAGCGCTGCGACGCGGCAGGCCTGCAATGCATCCATCCGCTCTGGCAGCGGAACCGCACCGAAAACACCGCCGAAATCCTCGCTCTCGGCTACCGCTGCATCATCAAGTGCGTGCGCAACGCCGACCTGCCGCCATCCTTTTTGGGCCGGGTATTGGATGCCGGCCTGGTGGAGGAAATGCAGCGGCGCGGCATCGACGTCTGCGGCGAGAACGGCGAATATCACACCATCGTGCTGGACGGCCCGCTCTTTCATTTCCCGGTTCCCTACGCCTGCCATGAAGTTCTCGATTTCGGCAGTCATTCGGCCATCAATATCTGTCTGGACGACAGCGCGCGTCTCTGACAGCAGCCGGTGCGGCTTTTTATCCATTTTGGACAAAGCTTCTTCCGAAACGATTTGTTAATTTTTCGTCAGTCCGCCGCCGCCGGCCTTGCACTGAGAGAGAAAATTGGGTATAATAGGAACGTCATAGGGAATGCCCGTCCCGCTGTCCGCCCCTCTGCGGCCGGCTGCGGACCCGCGCCCAAGTACAAGGCATGAAAAGCCGAAAGGAGTACGCATATGAATTATTCCCATGAAGTGGAAAAGATGTGTGTCGTGGCCAAAGGCCCGCATCACGGTCCCGCGCCCATCCCGGAAGAAGGCCGGTGGGTCGAATCCAAGCAGATCAGCGATATTTCCGGTTTGTCCCACGGCATCGGCTGGTGCGCACCGCAGCAGGGCACCTGCAAGCTGACCCTCAACGTCAAGGAGGGCATTGTGCAGGAGGCGCTCGTTGAGACGATCGGCTGCTCCGGCATGACCCATTCCGCGGCGATGGCGGCCGAAATCCTGCCGGGCAAAACCCTGCTCGAATGCCTGAACACCGACCTCGTATGCGATGCCATCAACGTGGCGATGCGCGAAATCTTCAAGCAGCTCGCCTACGGCCGTTCCCAGTCCGCGTTCTCCGAGGACGGTCTGTCTATCGGCGCCGGGCTTGAGGATCTCGGCAAGGGCCTGCGCTCTCAGGTCGGCACCATGTACTCCACCGGCGCGAAGGGTGTGCGCTATCTGGAAATGGCCGAAGGCTATGTCCTCAAAATCGCGCTCGATGAAAACAACGAGGTCATCGGCTATCAGTTTGTCCGTCTGGGCAAAATGCTCGAGGATATCCGCCACGGCATGGAGCCTAACGAGGCTTACAAGAAAAATATCGGTCAGTATGGCCGTTTCGACGGCGCGGCCAAGTATATCGATCCCCGCGAGGAATAATTAGGTAGGAAGGAAGGTCATAATCAATGGCTAACGATGTTGTTTTTGAAGGAAAAGACCGCCGCATCGCCAAGATCGAAAAATTCCTTGCGGAAAATGATCTGGGCAGCCTGGAAGCGGCCCGCGAGCTCTGCCTGTCCAAGGGCATTGATGTGGAATCCATCGTCAAGGGCGTGCAGCCCATCGCATTTGAAAACGCCTCCTGGGCATACACGCTCGGCGTTGCCCTCGCGCTCAAGCGCGGCGTAAAGGATGCCTCTGAAGCCGCTGCCGTCATCGGCGAGGGCCTGCAGGCATTCTGCGTGCCGGGTTCGGTCGCTGAGCAGCGCAAGGTCGGCCTCGGCCACGGCAATCTCGGCAAGATGCTGCTTTCTGAAGAAACCAGCTGCTTTGCGTTCCTCGCCGGCCATGAGTCCTTTGCCGCCGCGGAAGGCGCCATCGGCATCGCCCGCACCGCCAACAAGGTGCGCAAAAATCCGTTGCGCGTTATTCTCAACGGCCTGGGCAAGGATGCGGCCTATATCATCAGCCGCATCAACGGCTTCACCTATGTGGAGACCGAATACGATTTTTACACCTCCGAGCTGAAGATCGTCGAGGAAAAGCCTTTCTCGGACGGCGAGCGCGCGAAGGTCAAGTGCTACGGCGCCAACGATGTGCTCGAGGGCGTGGCCATCATGCAGCATGAGGGCGTGGAAGTTTCCATCACCGGCAACTCCACCAACCCCACCCGCTTCCAGCATCTGGTCGCCGGCACTTACAAAAAGTGGGCGATCGAAAACGGCAAGAAGTATTTCTCGGTTGCTTCCGGCGGCGGTACCGGCCGCACCCTGCATCCGGACAACATGGCGGCCGGCCCGGCTTCCTACGGCCTGACCGACTCGATGGGCCGTATGCACGGCGATGCACAGTTTGCCGGTTCTTCTTCCGTGCCGGCGCACGTGGAGATGATGGGCCTCATCGGCGCCGGCAACAACCCGATGGTCGGTATGACCGTCGCCTGCGCGGTTGCTGTCAGCGAGGCGAAGTAACCAGCCGCTTTTCATTCCCATCATTTGATTTCCCTAAAAAATGCGTTAGACCCATCATTTCGAGCGAAATGATGGGTCTAATTTTTTGCTGCCGCGGGCCGGCCGCGATACTTGGCCAGTGCCCGGAATGCCCTGTATTCTCGTACGATACGCAGGCCGAAGCGGTCATGCACACCTCCGTTAAATAGCGGGAGGTTGAACTGCCGTCTGTCCGAGCGATATTTAATTGAATGTATCGACCTTTTCCATAAGAGAGCCCTGAAATACGGGATTGTATAATCCGAAGCACGGATCTCGCCCGCTTCGGCGGCAAGCGAATAATCGTTTCCTTTCGCACAGATGATTAACACACGGGGAAATACAACATGATTCCTTCCGCTATGTGCGCGCTGATCCTGTTCATTTGCCATATCTCCATCTGTAAAAAACGGGCTGACAGTGTGATAACTGCCAGCCCGTTTTACGGGTTATTTAGGATGCCCAGCGTGTTTTAGCGGATTACAGCCTGCACCCTGCTGACAAAAGGATGGAGACAAAACGGCATAGACACAGGAATTTTTATATCTCCGCCAGCATTCGTTTATCCAGTCTACTTTTTCAGGAAAGGAATTTTGCCCATTTTCATCAGTATGACCACTGTGGCCGCGCCGCCGGCCACCACCACAATTCCAGCCAGCAGAATCATTCCCCACAGAGGGAAACCGCTGTCCTTCTCAGGAGTGGTACCGGATATTTGTGTTTTTTCCGTAGATTGTACAGACGTTCCCTTTTCATTTTCTGATGGAATAATCGATTCACTTGGTGTAGATTCACTTTGATCAGGAATCGTTGTTATTCCCGGTTGTATAGGCTCAGAATGTTCATCCTTTGTCGGCGGTGTTTGGGGGCCGTCCGTCGGCTTTGCCGAAGTCGTAGGTTCAGAGGGCCGATTGTTGGAATCCGTAGAAGCGGCTTGCACGGTTACATTAAAATCCAAATACTTATTATGGTAGTTCACTCGGATTGTCTGCTGTCCGGTCCGTGAAGGATTATATCCGCTTACCATATCGGCGGTAATGGGGACATCCCATGAAGCGCCGCTCGCATGCGTAG
>CAJKBW010000151.1 GCA_905198295.1 uncultured Oscillospiraceae bacterium
GGCCAGTCGGTATCGTATTCCGAAACAATACCGTTATGGATATCCCGCTGCAGAATGACGCCTGTATATCCGAGACGGTCGTCTGCACCATAATACTGCCGCAAGGCGTTATCCCTCTTCCCCGCAACAGTAATGCTTTGCTTAAGCCACTGTATGCTCTGGGCATCCAGCAGACCGCTGTTCAAATGATGCTCAGCGATCCCCTGCCAAACTGTCAGAGTATTCTCCCATTTGGCTTTATTCAGGGCGAGGGTGCCACTGTACTCCCCGCTCGGCAGCTGGATTGTCTGCTCGATCTGAAAGCAGGCAAAATCCGCATACGGAGACAGCGTCAAAGTAAACGGAAATGTCCCTTCCGGGAAGGCCTCACAGGCATTTACCGAGAGCACAAAGCGATGCTGCCCATCCACCTGCATCCGGCTGTCGATATTGACATCGATACTCCCGCGATCGGTAGTTACATAGCGCAGCTGGCTGTTCTCATCCAAAAGCAGCGGCCAGCGTTTTTCGGGCGTATAACTGCCCTGACCGAAGGACTGGTATTGATCTTTTGTTGCACAATAGACAATGTGGCCGAGCGCATTTCGCCGATCGTCCTCCCCTGTATAGGTGGGAACCGATGCCAGATATACGTATCGTTCCACCATGTATCCGCCGATTTCCCTTGTCAGACGATAGCAATCAACCCGTTCCCGGCAGAAATCGTCCGAATCCTCAGACAGCAATTCACCGTCTCCATTGCCGGCATTAAACTGCAGCGGCAGGGCATTGAGCACCTGCGCATAAAATGCTATATCCCCACCGGCCTCCGTCAGATCCGGCCGGAGCACCTGACAGACGAGATACATCAGCCACGGCGCCATTACAGCGATGTTCCGCGGAATGCCGCGCATGAACAGTTCGCCGGTCGTGTTGTTGACCGCAACAGCAATACCGCAACTCTCGTTGCTGACGTTGTAAAAATACCATTCGTCCTGCTCTCGGTACCGGTCGAGAAAGGCCGCATCAAAGCTATCGCTTTCCGGAACAAACTCATGCATCTGCATCGGATGCACTCCACATGCAGAATACAGCCGGGTATAGGTTGCCGGATTCAGTGACGGCCCTTCGTGGCGCTGTATATCCAGCGCATTGGTATAGTTCTTGACGGCGTCGCCATGAATTTTCGCCGCGGCATTGATCGCCGCAGAAAAGTTCTCCGTGGAGGACAAAAGCGCCCGGTCGAAACAGCCCTCCTCTCCGGACGGAACCGATATATCCCCGCCGGAAGGATTGCCGGGAGCATGCGTTTCCGGCGCTGACGGCAAAGACGATTCCGGAACCGGTGGGGCAGCGGATCCATCGGACTCTACCGACGGAAAGAACACCGGAGAGGAAACAGCCGAGGCGGTGCCTCCCGGCACAAACGGCAGACGGCCGGCGGCGGTCCGTCCTATCATCGTCACCAAGAGAACCGCCGCGAGCACCACCGATACGGTCGGTACAATCAGCAGGGAGGCCAGCCGGCGGATCGCCCGGTTGCGTTTTTCCTCCAGCAGGCGATACAGCGCTGTCGCTTCCCTGGAGTCCTTGCGGCGACCGTTCAGGATATGATCCAGCATATCCTGAGCCACCACGGCGCTGAGGATGCTCGACCCCACCGCGTTGCGCAGCGCACAGGTGAGGATTGCTGCCACACTGCCGCCATAAAGTGTTTTATCAATCCCTTTCTCGCGGAAGAGAGCCAGCGCCGCCTTTTTCGCGGCCGCCAGCCGGCTTCGGACCGTGGTCGTCGGCTCATGCAGCATTTTGGCAATTTCGGTAAGCCTCATGCCGTCATAATAATGCAGGGTCAGCACCTCGGCATGACGTGGATCCAACTGCTCCAGAACATCCTGGATGTCCGCCCGGCGTTCAGAGGATTCGGCGTATTCGATCGAAAGCTCGTCCGCAAACTCTGCCATATTCTCACGGGATACCTCATGTCCTAAAATATCCGCCCGGACATCCCGCGCCGCATTTTCCATGATTTTTTTCAGCCAGGTAAAAAACGCCTCCGGCGCCTGAAGACGCGACAGATATTTATACGCCTTGGCGTAGCCGTTCTGCATCGCATCATAAATGTCCTCATCCCGCTGCAGAAAGCCCCTCACCACATGATACATTGCCTGATAGCTCTGCATAAACAGCAGTGAAAAGGCTTCCTTATCGCCCTGCATGGCCTTTGTGACCGTATCCAGCTGCTCCGCCTGTTTTTCCGCCAATTCCTCTCCGGCCAGCAGTTCACCGTCCGGACGCCTTATTTCCCCCATAAGCTCCTCCGTACATGCACCCTTTGCGTATAGAATACCGTATTTTCCGCCGATTTGCAAATCTGGCAGAACCAAAACGCATACCTTTAAATTTCATGTAGGAATACGAAGTAGACCAAGGCACACGAGCACCTTTTCTGTTTTATCTTTCCCTTCCTTTTCCCGTCGTTCTCCCTTGTGCGATAAGGTCATTTTGATCAGAAAGCGTTTAGGATTTGACGCCTCCCCGACCGCACAAAGTCCTTCCGCATTCCGGGCAGAATTTTTCCTTGCCCAGCAGTTCCGCCCCGCAGAACGGACATGGTTCGGCCAACATATAGCCGCAGTGCAGGCAAAGCCGCCCTCTGGGAATCCTTTCCCCGCAGCGTGGACATATGGTTTTTTCCGGTATCAAACGCGCCCCGCACTTAAGGCAGAACGCGGCGTTTTTCGGTGACCGTTCGCCACACTGGGGACATATGGTTCCTTTTGTATTACTGTTATCCATCAGCACAGTCCTCCTTTCCAAAGAATAAAGACCTGTTTCCCCGCCAAAAACGACGACAGGAAAAGAGAAAATTTTGTAAATACCTCTTCGGGATGCCTTCCGTCATCAAAACGCAGCAAAAAAGACAGGCAAAGCCTGTCTTTTTTGCTTGTATTTTTATGCAACTCTCTGTCTGACAGCCGATTCGTTGACACAAACGAAAATACATGATATGTTTTACAAAGCAGTTGCAGCCTATATTTTTCCGTAGGAAAGGAAAGAGAAACATCATGATAAAACGCCAGTGGGATCTTTACAGCATCAGCGAGGCGAGGAATGTATTGTTTGGACTTTCGACACTGATCATTCTGTTCTTTCATTCCAGTATTCTCATTCCTGAATCCCTGCCGGTTTTAAACTTTATTCAGGAAACCGGAAACATCGGCGTTGATATTTTTCTGTTTCTCTCGGCAGTCGGACTGTATTTCTCCTTTTCCAAAAAAGAATGCGTCGCTGATTTTTACAAACGAAGAATGCTGCGCATTCTTCCGCCCCTTCTGCTGTTTACCATCATTTGGTTTGCCTTTGAGGGCACAGGTGGATTAAAAGCCTATCTGTCGAATGTTTTTATGCTGTCTTTTATCACACAAGGCACGCGAATCGTATGGTTTTTTGCCCTGCTGCTCGTCCTCTATATGCTGTATCCCCTGATCTATCATGCCATCAAAAAATGGGACTGGATTGCCGCTGTTCTTATGCTGGCCGCTGTTGTCATCGCTAATATCTTTTTTGCGCGGTACTGCCCGACAGGATACGACCACATTGAAATCGCCACAACGCGCATCCCCGTTTTTCTGTGCGGCGCTTTTTTGGCTGACAAGATTAAAAATCACAAAAAGATTTCGTTTATCTGGCTGCTTATCAGCGCAGCGGCAGCGCTCTTCCTATTGGTTATGATTTACCGGCATCCTAATCCTTTCGGCTGCTATACCATCATTCGCTACGCCTACTGC
>CAJKBW010000152.1 GCA_905198295.1 uncultured Oscillospiraceae bacterium
GCAAATTGCCGGAAGCCAGGAGTATGTCGTGAAGAAGGTCGGACACCAGCTTCCAGCGCCCCGACGTCCGAGGGTGTTTCTTCCATTTGAGGATGGGTTCAAAATGCTCCAATTCATAGATGCGGACCGACCGGGAGCATAGGGCCAGAATATCCGGCATGAGCAGCTCCATCGTTTGATACACGCTGAGAATCTCCAAACGCCGCCGGAGGATCCGATGAACCGGGGTCGGTTTACTCTCATAGGGCGATTGATACAGCACGACGGCGCGCCGCCTTTCCTCTGTGCGGATCAGGCCGTCCTCCTCCAGCAGTTCCAACGCCTTTCGGATCGTCCATTTTCCCACATAATAGTGCAGGGCAAGCCGGTCAACGGACGGCAGTCGGCTGCCATACTCCCAGCGCTCACTGAGAATCTGTTCCTTTAAATCGGTATAGATAAGACGGTATAAACTCCTTTTGCCTTCCAACGCTCCACCTCAGCCAGCATATTTTTTTTACTCATATGCTAACCTGTACAGATTGGCGTTGATTATACCTTCTCTTCTGAAATAAAATAAAAATCAGAAGGATGGGCTGTACGCCGTCCGCTAGCAGCGGTAATGGGTTATTTCAAGAAAACGGCGCCCGTACATCACGGTTCATCCACGATGTGCGGGTTTTTCCTTTGCTTGCATCTTTGCCACATTGCTTGTACTATGGGGAAGAGTGGGCATAATAGAGAGGATTATATCTATCCCGAAAGAAGGAACGACCATGGACCAATTCACAAGTAAGGGGCTGCTCGCCTTTGAGGAATACCTGCGCGAGGAAGAAAAAAGCGACGCCACCGTGGAAAAGTATCTCCGCGATGTGCGCTGCTTCTATGCCTTTCTCGAAAACAGGCCCGCAGACAAAAGCGAGGTACTGGCCTATAAAGAATATTTAACCCGGCAATATGCCCCGGCCAGCGTCAATTCCATGCTGGTGGCGCTCAACTGTTATCTGCGGTTCTGCGGATTAACGGGGAGCTGTGTGAAGCTGTTAAAAATCCAACGGCAGATCTATTGCCGGCAGGAAAAAGAGTTAACCCGGGAGGAATACCGCCGGCTGGTAGAGGCGGCGAAAGGCAGGCAGCTATGGTATATCCTGCAAACCATTTGCGGGACGGGGATCCGAGTGAGCGAGCTGCAATACGTCACGGTGGAGGCAGTGAAGGAGGGCAAAGCGGTGGTGAACTGCAAAAACAAGACGCGGGTGATCTTCATCCCCGCGCCGCTGCAAAAGCTGCTGTTGCGATATATAAAAAAAGCCGGCCAGCAAACTGGGCCAGTAT
Source organism: uncultured Oscillospiraceae bacterium (assembly GCA_905198295.1). Taxonomy (GTDB): domain Bacteria; phylum Bacillota; class Clostridia; order Oscillospirales; family Acutalibacteraceae; genus UMGS1591. The sequence goes on from CAJKBW010000152.1 coordinate 1,315, forward strand.
TTGTGGGGCGAAACGGCAAGCCGCTGGACCGCAGCTATATCTGGCGCAGTATGAAGGGGCTGTGTGAAAGGGCGAAGGTGGCGAGGAGCAAGGTATACCCCCACAATCTGCGGCACCTTTTCGCCAGGACGTTTTACTCCATCGAAAAGGACATCGTGCGTCTGGCGGACCTGCTGGGCCACAGCAGTGTGGACACCACGAGGATCTACACCATGGAGTCCGGGGAAGGCCATCTGGCCCGGCTGGAACGGGTACAGAAAACGCTCTTGGTCACATAATCAGCATTATGTGGCTATTCCACTCCCTAACCTGTGTTACATCGATACTGTTACATATATAAATATACCTTAATATACCATAACCCCCCCTCTTTTTCAAGAGATTTCATATAAATCTCGACAAAATATTCGCAATCGGGCGTAGGGAACTAAGCCGGTCGAATTTCCCATTCTTCCAGCCTGTTTTTTATGCCTTTTTTTATTTTGAGCGGCAGTTTGCGAGGTTTTCCTAGCTTAATGTTGAAATATTTGTTTCTTGTTTTCACCACATAATGCTGATTATGTGACTAGCTATATAGGAAGCGGGGCGAGAGATGATGCAAAGGAGAAGGCAAAAGCAGTGGGCCGGGGCTATAGCGGCTATACTAGCAGTTGCAGTAGCCATGACGGGAACATATGCTTGGCAATCCATCAGCCAGAAAGCGAAAAACGTGGTGGTGAGCGAAGGAAACCCGGGCGGTCGCCTGCACGACGATTTTGACGGATCGCACAAAGCGGTCTACGTGGAGAATTTCACAGACGAGGAAACCGGCGGGCTCGATTTGTTCATCCGCGTGCGGCTGGATGAATATCTGGAAATTGGAGAGGATGCGGGGAAAAACATTGGAGACCCGCAGCGCGAGGCGGAAGCGCTGGTAGCGGGAACCGATATCGGCGACGAAGCCACATGGGTGACCCATATCCCAGGCAATGCCTCGGACCCTTTCCATACCTATTGGAGGTGGAACTTGGGCGGCTCGACGGTATATATGCCGACGTTTAATAAAGATCAGGACAGTTTAGAGGCGGATATCAACGGAACGTTTGAAGGGCCGGACGGCGACCCGACAACGGATGCCGACCGGTACGGGGATTATCACGAATACCAAATCGGGGAAACCGAGACGGATACCGCCGTGTATGCCGCCGGAGGCAGCAGCACCGCAACAACAGAGGTACATACGGCGAAAGCTACGCAGACGGCGGTTGTCCTGACGATGCAGCAGTGGAAGGATCGGGGCTGCCCCATCGGAGCGTTTTGGGTATGGGATACGGATGGCTGGGCGTACTGGGCGGACAAGCTGGAACCGGGAGAAGCCACGGGCCTGCTGTTGAGCGGTATCCGTCGGAGGGAGTCCCCCGGGGAGAAAATGTATTACGCGATCCATGTGGTGGCCCAGTTCTGCACGGACGGCGACTGGGGCGCCCCGGCGGACGGCGATACGCCGGCCAGCGGGTTTTACGACCCCGACAACGGAGCGCCTATGAGCGACGACGCATTGGCCCTGCTGAAACAGGCGATGGAGCTCATCGTGGGAGCGGACGGGGAGAAATACAAGGATTACGGGGATAACACCTTCCAGCAATATCTCCCGGACGGCACCTTCGGCAGCTACATATGCGGCGGGGAGGATCAGACCGTTGGAACTGCCGACGACAGGAGCGACGTGGTAGTGATCGATCCGCCGAATCAAAGCTATGGCTCCAAATTCCTGCCGGCTGAAAACGGCGCATACTGGTCGATAGGTCTGGACGGGCTGTTGGGAACCGCGGACGATATCAAGGTATGGGGAGATCCGTGGCCGACTGTGATCGGCAGTTCCCCGGCTATCACGCTCACAACGGTAGACGACGGAAGCGTAACGAACGGTGATGTAACCATGACCTTCAGCGCGGATGTAAGCCTGAATGGAAACGCGGCGAACGATCAGACGGTGGAATGGCAGGTAAGCGGCAACACCTCAGCGAATACCGGAATCGACGCCAGCGGCCTGCTGACCGTGGGGGCGGATGAAGCAGCGCTGTCCCTCACGGTGACGGCGACCTCGCCTGTATTCGGCGTAACGGCGAAAAAGGACGTGGCGGTGCCATGGGGAAAACGGATTGAGGCGATCACGGCGGGTTCTACCGATACGGTCTATATCGACGGCATCGAGTGGTATGTGCTGGTGAAGGATACCACCGACAACAAGGCGCTGCTTTGGTCGAAGGGTTTGATAGGAACCCGGCAGTTCGACGCCAGCAGTAATGTTTGGCGGGATAGTTCGCTGAGAACCTATTTGAATGGCGATTGGCTGGACAGCACCACGGTGCTGCAAAACAAAGCTGTGCTGACGGCCATCACCACAAGGAGCCAGTATAACACTACCGATTGGATTACCACGCAGGACAAGGTGTTCTTGCT
>CAJKBW010000153.1 GCA_905198295.1 uncultured Oscillospiraceae bacterium
CGGGCAGAGCTGTGGAGTCGTTGCAGATGATGACGTCGATGTCAGGATGTGCAGCCAGAACGGCCTCGCCGATGGTAATCGCTTTCTCAGCGTCCTGCTCGGAATAATAGTTGTCGGGGGCTACGTTGGTCCAGTTGGGATATTCTTCTTTAATGATTGCCTCGCCGGCTACCTGCCAGCTGTTCTGGTCGGTAACAGTCGCCTGGGAATAGTGCCAGCAATAAGTAACCTCGTCGTTCTTCGGGTCGATACCACGTTTCTCCAGACCCGCGCAGGCCATATCGATGAGCATACGGCCCAGAACCTCGGGGGTACCCTGAGAAACCATCAGAGTGCGGTCGGCAGGCTGTGCATCGGAGTCCCAGGTGACGACCGAAACGCCGGCCTCAGTAGCGGCCTTCAGGGCGTCGGAAACGCCGGCTGCGTCGACCGTGGAGATGCAGATGGCATCAGCGCCGGAAGCAACTGCGGTGTTGATGACCTGCACCTGATCCGCTACTGCGGCATTGGCGCTGCCGGTGTAATCAACCGTGATTCCCCAGTCGGCGGCATACTTCTGCGCGCCTTCGTTCGCGGCCTCAAAGAAAGCGTTGCCGGTCAGCTTCGGGATAAACGCGACGGTCTTTCCCTCAACCGAGACAGCGGCGCCTTCAGTGGCAGAGGTTGCCCCCGCGGCGCTGCTTGCCTCCGGGGCGGCGGCACTGGCGGTTCCAGCATCGGCCGCCGGGCTGGCGGCCGCCTCGGAATTCGCTGCCGGAGCGCTTCCGCCGCATGCAGCCAGAGACATTACCATCGAAACAGCCGCAAGAAATGCTATGGTCTTTTTCATGTTTACTTACCTCCTGAATTTTATATATTAGAGAAGAAGGGGGATGCGGCTTCTCTAATTACCCAAACTCACTTTGCTCCCTGCCTGACGCCTGGAAAATTCTGTTTTAACCGGGCCATAAAGCTGATGACCTTTGGCTGCTGCGCCATGGCGCGTCCAACGACCACGACAATCAGCAGAACCCCGATGGGAATGTCCAGGTATTGCGTGCTCACCCCGAAGCACAGAGGCAGACCGAAACGGAGGATACCGATGATGAGCGCGGCCAGAGCCGTACCGATGGCGCTGCCCTTACCGCCGGTGGAGAGCGTGCCGCCCAGCACGCAGGCGGTGATGATGTTCATGGTCAGGGTACTGCCCAAATCGCTCTTTGCAGTACCGAGATAGGAAGTCAGCACGATACCGGCTACCGCCGCACTGATGGCGCTGAGTACGTATGTGGACAGAATGATAAGTCTGGAATTGATACCGGAAAACTCCGCCGCGTTCTGATTCACACCCACCAGGAACACCTTGCGCCCATATTTGCTTTTATGAAGCAGCAGATAGGCGATCAATGTCATGGCTGCGAAGATCAGAAGCTGCGAGGGGATTACGCCAAACAATTTGAACTTAGTTAAAGCCTTGAAGCTGTCGGGGAACCCGCTGATACCCTGATAGCTCTCGGTGGAGCTGAGCGTCGAGATCAGCAGCGCCACACCGGCATACAGGAAACTACCGCCCAACGTGACCACCATGGCCTGGACGCGGCAATAGGCGATGAAAAAGCCGGAAAGCGCGCCGCAGAGAGCCGCGGCGGCAATGGCCACCAGTACAGCCGCCCAGATATTCAGGCCAAAGTCCTGCCATGCCACACCGATGGTGATCGAGGTCAGGCCGACGATCGCGCCCGCCTGAATATCGATGCCGCCGGTAATCATAACGAATGTGACAAACAGGCTGATCAAACAGATCGCGATGAAGTCATTGACGCTTGAGAGCAGCAGCGGTATCCGCAGGAACTTGGAATTGGCCGCGCCAAAAATGACAAATTCCAAAACAAGGAACAGCAGCAGAAAGGAGTTCCAGTTACGCAACAACGATTTAAGGCCTTTGGAATGACCGCTTTTCATTTTGCTCATTCTGCAAGCCCTCCTTCCTTGAGGCCGGTTCTGGCTGCCAGCCGCTGATGACGGCTCCGGACTGAGGCGCGATGCTGGATGACCGCGTCGAATACAACGATCGAAATCAGGATGACGCCAGTAATGGCATTGTCATAATTTGAGGAAAATCCCATGAATACCAGCAGATAGCTGATGGAACTCATGATGACCGCGCCGATTGCCGCGCCAAGCACGCTGCCAACGCCGCCGGTCAGGCTGATGCCGCCCAGCACACAGGCCGCTACGGCTTTCATCTCATATCCGTTTCCACTTGTAGACGTAACAAATCCGATGCGGCTGCAAAAGATAATTCCCGCAATCGCCGCCATGATGCCGCAGATGACATAGGCGATCACCTTGGTACGCACGGGAGAAATACCCACAAGGGTCGCGCCGCCGGCGTTGTCGCCTACGGCGGTGAAGTAACGCCCCTTTTTGGTGCGCGTCAAAAGCAGATGGACAGCGACGACCAACAGGAAAGCGCAGCAAAAATAGACGGTGAGCCGTCCAGCCAAAGTCGCCGAGGAAAAATCCTTAAACGCTTTGGGTAGATTTTCCACCCAGGCGCCGCCTGAGTAAATATACATGGCGCCGCGCAGAACACCGTTGACGCCCAAAGTAAAGATCAGGGATGGAACTCCCATCACTGCGACGCCCCATCCGTTGATCAGCCCCACCGCAGCGCCGATCAGAATTCCCACCGCGAAAGCGAGCGGCCAGTTGCAGCCGTCCCGCAGCAGGCTGCCCACAACTGTGGCTACAAAGCCAAGGCAGGAACCCACGGAAACATCAATTTCACCGACGATGATCGCAAAGGCCATGCCAACCGCGATCAGGATATAAACCACCGCGGAGTTGAACACAGCGGCGATATTTTCCGAGGAAGCAAACGAGGGATTGAGCAGGCTGACAATCACAAATAAAGCCACCAGGAATAATGCGCTCGTTGCCTCTCTCGCCTTTAAAGCCTTTTTCAGCAGATTCATACATTTGCCTCCTTCCCGGACAGACCAAAGGACGCGCTGGTCAGGTTATCCTGTGTAATCTCCTCTTTGGAAAACTTTCCATTGAGCCGGCCCTGATAGATCGCGACAGCCCGGTCGCTCAATTCTATGATTTCTTCCATATCAGAGGAAATCAGCAGAACAGAGACACCTTTTTTGCTCAACTGCTGAATAATGTTGTACACATCCGCGCGGGCCGCGGCGTCGATGCCGCGGGTCGGTTCATCCAAAATGACCAGTTTGGGATTGCTGGAAAGGCTTCGGCCGATGACCACTTTTTGCTGGTTGCCGCCTGAAAGGCTTCCGACAAGCTGATCCTGCCCGGTGACCTTGATACGGAAATCGTCCACATATTGCTGCGTCACCCGGTATTCCTCTTTGCGGTTGAGAAAGAAACGCCCCATCCGCAGGCTGCCCAGAATCGCGCTGGTCGTATTTTCAGCCACAGAGCTTATTTTAAACAGACCATCGGCGTGCCGGTCCTCTGAGACATAATTGAGTCCCGCCTTCATAACGTCCTTGGTTTTAAGTCCGGTGATATCCTTTCCGTCCAACAGCACCTTGCCGCCCAGCACCTTGTCCTTGCCGAAAATGGTCATCGCCATTTCGGTGCGGCCGGCGCCGACGACCCCGGCCACGCCGAGAATTTCGCCTGGATAGACCTTCAGAGAGATATCGGTAAACCCATATCCACTGAAATGCGAAAGCTCCAGCACAGGTGGCTTGGAGTAATCAACCGAGCTGCCTGTGTCG
>CAJKBW010000154.1 GCA_905198295.1 uncultured Oscillospiraceae bacterium
CTAAACAAGCTGTCGGATTTTGTCGAGAATTTCAATTCAGGCACTTCTCTATGTTGCGTCGATACACCCGGAATATTCCACACCAAAATGTACCATTAACCCCTCAGCATGATGCGGGCAGCGGTCAATATAAATTTTTCAGCACCAGCCGCTGCGATGCGGACACCTGTGCTTAAGCCCATGCGTTTGTCTTTCCTTCCGGTCAACGCCGACAAAATATGATGATTTGTGCAAAATTCAAGCGAAAAATCCGTTTTCCAGTATCCTCCGCCGTATCGGTGCAGGATTTGGTCACAATAATTCTGCTGCGAGGCAGTAAAAACACAATCGCCGCTTTTTGCAGGTGAAACGAAAAAATCCCCCCTTACAGGAGGTGAAGTCATGTCCGAATATGTCCACTTATGTCTGACCGATCTGCTTGACCGGGATATGAGCAGTCAGGAATATTTCAACGCACTGCCCGACGCCGCCCGGCGCGCCCTGCTGGAGATGGACGAAATCCGTACCTTTGCGGAACTGCAGGAAAGTGCCGCGCGCTTCCGGGATATGCATCCGGACGTTTACTGACCGGGGCGCTTTACTATATGGAAAAAAGAGCCGCCGTCAAGGCGGCTGAACAAACCTGTTCGCAAAAACGGCGGAAGGAAAATTTCCTTCCGCCGCCTGAACTTCCCGTTCAGCTTTGCCGCTCATCTATATCCTCTTTGAGCCGATCATACACTGCTTTATCCCGCCGCAGCCGGCGCATGCCCCAGAAATACAGCGGAATCAGCAGCATCACCGCCGCGCTCCATGCCGCCGGGTTCGCAAAACATACGGCGTTATACCCGAACGCGGTGACGAAACAGAACGCCACCACCGTGCGCGCCACCAGCTCACACAGCCCTGCTGCCATCGCCGGCACGCTGAACCCCAGCCCCTGAAGAGAATTGCGTATTACAAACAGTATTCCAAGCACCGGATAAAACAGTCCGTTCACAAACAGGAACTGCTGCACATAGCCGAGGATTTCGGTTTCCCGGGCATCGAGAAACAACAGCGCAATATATTGTCCGGCAAATGCCGCGATGAAAAAACCGATCACCGAATAGAGCAGCACCACCAGCAGGCTTTTGCGCATCCCCTCCCGGATGCGGCCCACCTCGCCGGCACCGTAATTCTGTCCGCAGTAGGTTGCCATGGTAATCCCCATCGTTTCCATCGGCTGACACAGCATAATCTGCACCTTGCCGGCGGCCGTGACCGCAGCGACCACACCGGAGCCGAGCGAATTGACCGCGCTCTGGATAATGGTAGAGCCGACGGCGGTGATCGAAAACTGTCCGGCCATCGGCAGGCCGATATACAGCAGGCGGCCGGTCAGGTGACGATTGGGACGCAGATTCTCCTTTTTCATCCGGAGGATGGGATACCGCTTAATCATATACACAAGACAGCACACGCCGGAAACCAGCTGCGCGATGACCGTTGCGTAGGCCGCACCGGCCACGCCGGCATTAAAGTACAGAATAAACAGCAGGTCCATGCCGACATTGAGCACCGATGACAGAATGAGAAAATACAGTGGGGTACGGCTGTCGCCGAGGGCACGCAGGATACCGGCGAGCAGGTTATACAGCACGGTGGCAAAAATCCCGGCAAAAATCACCACGATATACGCATAGGCGTCGTCGATGATGTTTTCCGGCGTCTGCATGAGCTCCAGCAGAGGACGGGTGCCAAGCATAGTCGCCGCGGTCAGCACCACCGTGATCGCCGCTGAGAGATATACAGCATTCGCCACGCAGCCCCGAACCCGGGCTTCGTCCCCCTCACCAAAATACTGGGCAACCGGGATACAGAAGCCGCTGCACATGCCGAGCACAAACCCGATGATAAGAAAATTCAGCGAGCCGGTTGAGCCGACGGCGGCCAGCGCATCCTTTCCGATGAATTTGCCGACAATGATGCTGTCGACCATGTTGTAAAACTGCTGGAACAGGTTACCGATGAGCAGCGGCGCACAGAACCCCAGAAGCAGCCGAAGCGGTTTGCCTTTTGTCAGATCCCGTACCATTGCTTTCCGCCTTCCCTGAAATAAGCTTATTTTCCCGGAGAAATTTTACCGTGTTCAGAATACTGCGGCGGCGGCAAATTGTCAATGCACACATAAAACAAAGGCGCCCGCTGATCGCGGACGCCTTTTGGCTGACTTATCCCGGATTACTCCTGTTTCGCCTCTTCGGTCTCCTCCGCAGCCTCCGGCTGCAGCTCCTCATCGACGTCATCACAGCAGCAGCAGTCGCCGCAGTAACCGTCATCCATCTCACAGTCAAAGTCATCGTTATACGCGCTCAGAGCCTTACGGCGCGCCTTCGCACGCAGCACCAGAACCGCCAGCGTGGTCAGTGCAGCCACAACAGCCGCCAGCACGATTACCAGGGTCAGCTTGGACGATTTTTGCTCTTTCATCTATACGTTCCTTCCTTTCTTCCGGATGGCGCAGCCCCGGCCGCAATCGCCGGAACGCCTTTTCCAACAGGCGATGCATCCGCCAAACCGTAATGTGTCCGGACTTAGCCTTTCCACAAGATAGGTTTATCATACCGCATTCCCCCGCATAAGTCAAGGAATTGCCCGCCGGGATTCCGGCAAAATCCCCGGTTTTCCGTCCGGGATTTGTAAACAATTTTTGACTTAATAGCATTCCGTGCTGTCTGTAAGCCCCGCCATGTAGTCCAGACTGATGTGATAAAACTCCGCAAGCCGGATTGCGGTTTTTAACGGAATCCGGCGCTCTCCGTTTTCGTACCTCGCATAAGTCGTCTTATTCAGGCCTATTTTTTCGGCAAGTTCTTTTTGGCTTAATCCGGCAGACTTCCGCAAGACAAGCAACCGTTCAATCATGACATAGCTCTTCTTCCTTTTCGTACTGCCAAAGAGTGTTTTCCAACTGTTTTATGACCTCTCCGAATCCGAAACGATTCATTCTGTCGGCCGCCCCCTGAAAGAAAAGCGGTTTTAAGCAATAGTCCATAACACATGTCGTACTGGACAAGTACAAAAACACTGGAATGAGGTATTCCATGCGCTCTTCTTGCAGTAGATCCAGTATCCCGGCAAAATCTTTTGCTCCCATATCATCATGGCGGCTTGTGACCACGATGGTATCCAGCAATTCCCGATGTTCCGCGATCCAGCGCATCACCCTCGCCGCTTCCTGTTCTCTGTCCGCCTTGGTCACTGTTTACACTCCTTATACGTCAAAATGTATGCCATCCACACGGAAGCCACACAATTGTATGGATATCTTATATACTAACCATTTATACTATTCTTGTCAATAACAATTGTGGGTGTGAATTATGAAAGAAATTTTGGCTGAGCGCTTAAAACAATGCCGAAAAGACAAGGGGCTGACACAGTGGCAGGTGGCCATATACAGTGACATCACTGAAAACACCTATCAAAATTACGAATCGATGCGCCGGGAACCCAAACTGGAAATCCTGCTCAGAATTGCTGTATGTTTGGATGTATCTCTGGATTATCTCGTTGGACGAACCGACGTAAAGAAAGTCAATAAGTAAAACGGGCCTTTCGGTTAAAAGGCCCGTTTTTATACGCCGTTTGGCCGCGCGGCCAGAATCAACGCCCCTTTGTGCAGGCGGCTGCGGCCACTACCTTTTTCCGGCGTGAAAAAGGTAGC
>CAJKBW010000155.1 GCA_905198295.1 uncultured Oscillospiraceae bacterium
GCGCCCACCCCTAAATACGCCGAAGGCCGTGGATTCGTTGTGTTTATCCGTCCGCATGAAGACGGCTGGATGACCCTCGAATACCGCTATTACGGCGTGACCTCCGCGAGCGATGCGACGCCGGCGGACAAAGGGCACATCTATGCCGGTGACGGCGGCTATGACAACATCCGCCTGGACAGCCGCAGCTTTTCGGATATCCGGATGGATTTCGTCAAACGCCAGGATGGCGGCTACGATCTGATCTTCAACGATGGTGCCTTCACCCGCGTAGACGGAACTGGCAGCCAGATTGAACGCATTCCGGACAACGGCACCGTCAATCCGCATGTGAAATTCAATCTCATCGACAGCCTCTTCCCGACGGGCACCCCCGCCTACCTGAAGATTGCCGCCTGCAACGAGGCGGTATATGAGATGAAGTTCTCGGTGCAGGAAATCAACGGGCGGTTTGCCAATCGGGAAAATACGCTGGACAGTTGGGGCGTACACAACTACACCACAGCCGACGGCAGCGTTCTGGAAAATGAAATCGCGGCCGACGCCCAGGGCGGCATCACCGTCTCCGGCATCCAGGCCGCCGGCGAAGGGGAACTCGGCGTCACCTATGCCCGGCCGATATACATGACCAACGGCTTTTCGGTGGATTTCAGCCTTGATCAGTATAAGATCAACGGCGTAAACGGCGTGGACTCCTGGATTTCCCTCCAGCTGTCCGATAAAATGCAGGTGACCGACGCGAACAATTCCACGCCGATTTATCACAAAATGGATGCCGGCAATGGCGATCCCGCCTACGGCTCCGGCCTTGTGATGCTGCTGAGGCCGTTGGAAAACAACGTTCTCGGCATTGGTGAAATCTTCTGGAATGGCGTAAAATTCACCCCTGAAGGGGCGGTACGGGAGAAAAACTGGCAAGGGGATGCGGACGGCTGCTATGCCTTTATCAAGCTGGACAGCTTCGCACACATCAAGCTCGCCATCACCCCCAACGGCAGCGGCGGCTTTGACATCCAGTTCAACGACGGCAATTATCTGCGCTGCACCGATGCCTCCGGCACGGTTATGGAAGGCCAGGATACCAGCCGGATCAATCCCGCAAACGGCTACGCCAACCTCGGCGTGCTGTTCAACAAAACCACACCCGCCTATCTCTCGCTGGTCTATCATCATAACGTGGACAGCGAAGCCGCCGCGTTCACCGTTCATACGGTCAACGGCGTCCAGGCAGCGCCCAACACAGAAGAAACCTGGGGTGCACACGACTATGCCTGCATCAGCGGACCGTCGATCCTGACCGATACCGCGCTCGACGGCAAGGGCGGCATCTCCTTCAGCGGAACCCAGACCGCCGGCGACGGCGGCATCGGGTTGACCTACCTGCGCCCGATCGATATGGCCAACGGCGTATCGGTCGAGCTGAGCCTCGACGAGTACAGCGTGCATAAGGGCGGCCGGGAGGATTCGTTCCTCGCCCTGCAGCTCATGGACAAAGCCGAAATCACCGACGCCAATAACCCCGATCCGGTGTACCGCCGGTTTGAGGCGAACGGCAATCCCGCCTATGGCTCCGGCCTGGTCATTCTGGTCAGGCCGATGGAAAACCATGTTCTCGGCATCGGCGAAATTTACTGGAACGGCGTAAAATTCACCCCCGAGGTGAGCAAGGAAACCAACTGGCAGATCGATGCCAATGGCTGCTATGCCGCGGTCAAAGTGGACAGCTTCCAGCATATCAAGTTCGCCTTCAAGCCCGCACAGGGCGGCGCCTTCCACATCGTGATCAATGACGGCCAGTTTATCCGCATGAACAGCACGACCGAGGAAGGCCAGCGACAGGCCGATGACTATGGCCGGATCAATGTGGCCAATGGCTACAACAATCTCAGCCGGCTGTTCAGCAACCACAATCCGGCCTATCTGGGCGTGATTTACAAAGCGGAGGCCGGTATTCCCGCGAAAGTGACCATCCATAAGGTGGACGGTCTGAACGCGGCGCCTGCCGGCGGCAGCGACGATAACGACGAGGTGGTAAAAGGCGTGTACGAGCTTTTCGACGACACCAAATTTGAAAAGGGCTTCTCCGTCACCGGTATGGATTCCCCCACCAACCATCTGCTCCCGCCGTACTATTTCAACTACGGCGACAACAGCCTGCGCCCGAAGTGGACGCTGGCCCAGTGGGATTCCAAAATCGATTTCCGGGATGAAAATGAAACCATCTTCTCCTCGCCGGACGACAACGTATATATTTACGAAAACGATACCAAGAAGGTGACGGTGGATACCAACACCGGGGAAATCGGTCTGCAGCTGAACGCTTCCGCGGTTTACGACGCCCCCCGCAAGAACGGCGAACGCTGGCCGCATCTGCTGATCTCCCAGGATATGAACAGCCGGGATACCCAGCAGGCCCGCCAGCTCAAAAACGTCGATCACCTGCGGCTGACCCTGTCCCAGAAGCTGACGAAATTTGAGGATCATATGGACGGCCAGGCCAACAGTGGTCTGCATGCCGCTTCCATGTACATCTATCTGTACGTCAAGGGGATCAATGAACAGGGACGCACGGAAATGACCTGGTTCGGTCTGCCGTTGTTTGACAACCGCTATCCTTTCCCGGGCGAAACCGGTATGCAGGACGGCGGCAAGGACGACGCTTCCGGTCTGTTTATCTACCTGACCCCTTCTCAAGCCTTCACCAATACCAGCTTTACCGATGAAACCGGCACCCCGGTGGGCAGCGAAGACAATGCTTGGATGGATATTGACATCGACCTCAAACCGTTTATCGAGCGTGCGCTGGCGCTGGCCAACGAGAAAGGCTTCATGAAAGGCGTGACGATGGACACCGTCTATCTTGACGGCATGAACCTCGGCTGGGAAATGCCCGGAACCTACGACGCCGAAATGCTCATCAAAAACCTTTCACTGAAGGCGTATGTGGACGAGGAGTACGAAAACACAACCGCGTTCCACAATCTGTTTGTCCCCAACATGCAGGAAACGGAAACCGTCGTCATCGACAATCAGCTGCAGTTCCAGCTGCCCAAAGATGTGCTGGATGTGGACGGGATCGAAACGAGCATGCTCACCCTCCAGGGCAAGGCGCGTACAGATACGTCCGGGATCACCGCTCCCGCCGGTCGGGTGACGGCGGTGTATGACACGAACCTGCTGGTCAACGGCATGCGGTACAACTACGCTTACGACAAGCCGGCGGTCATGATCTACACGCTCGACGAGACACAGGCGGCTGCGGCGGATAAGCTGCGATACTACGCGATGGATGATGCGGGCACACTGACCGAATTAACCGGCGTCTACAACACCGCCGACAGAACCGTGACCTTTTCGCTGGAAAACATCCAGAATTTTGTCGTGGTGAATACGGCGGCCGCAGCTCCGGACGACAATCCGGAAACAGGCGTCGGCACCGCTGCCGGGGCGCTCGCCTTGGTGGCAGCTGCCGGGGCAGCGGTATGCGTCTGCCGCACCAAAAGGAAGAACCGCTGAGCCGCTGAACAAATGAAAAAACGCGGTCCCGGATAAAAGCGGGACCGCGTTTCAGCTTGTCGAAAAAGTCCGGCTCACGCCGTCCTATTCTCCAAGCTGAAGCAAA
>CAJKBW010000156.1 GCA_905198295.1 uncultured Oscillospiraceae bacterium
ACGGGGAGCGTGGATTGAAATGGCGGTCAGCTTTTTACCGATCGCCCCCTCCATGGTCGCTCCCCGCACGGGGAGCGTGGATTGAAATAATCAGGTTGCCATACACGCCAACACGGTCGGCGTGGTCGCTCCCCGCATGGGGAAAATCAAGACTGCTTTTTGTTTAAGGGAGGCATGATTATGCACGGTTTTCCGCAGATTTCCTGGGAGGAAATTTATCGCTATTGGAGCCTGTACGCGGATAGAGGTCCGGTTATTTTAAATGAACCTATCCGCCCGACGGAAATTCATGTGGATTTTAAAAGACCAGATACCTATATTTATGGTTATGACTGGCTTTCCCGTGAGGAATACCTTTGCCGGAAGAAAACCATAGAGAAAAATCCAACGGAATTTCTGTATTTTACCCAGCCGACCAACAAAGGCACCATACATACCCTGAGAATGCTAATGGATGCCAAAGACGATGAGGAACGCGCGGCTATTTGGATATACGCTTTTGCAAAGGAATTATCGGATATGTGTTGCAGGGGGATCACCCAATATCTGTATCCGCTTTGCACAGCCGCGTCACAGTTTCTTTCCGAACGCTATTACTTATGGCATCACGCCATGAAGAGGCTGGTTCCGGAAGTGTTTATCAACCATGCGCTCTATTCCGAGACCGAATTTCGTTCTTTTAACGCAGTGATTGAGCTGGTTCGCCTAAATGCCGCTTTGCTCCTTCACGAATATGTTCCGATTCTGTATTCTTCTTTGGAACCGGGTGAACACAAAGCGGATTATTCAGTTAGACGTTAATCGGAGGAAAAGCACACAATAACGCCATAGCTGCGGTCGGTAATTCGTGATGAGTTGCCGACCATTTTTTAACGCATGTAATTTGCCGATGATTCCGTTACGCATGGATTTGGTAAAACGCCGGTTTTGTGCTATACTGTGGACAGGCGGCCCTATCTGATGGAAAAGCAGAGACAACGGGGCCCTTCAGGGAGGACAGCATCATGGCAATGAAGATGAATAAGCAGCTGCCTTTGCCGGCGGAGCTGAAGCAGGAATACCCACTGGAGCACAGTCTGGCGCAGCGCAAAGAAATCCGCGACCGGGAAATCCGCGCGGTATTTACCGGGCAGTCCGATAAATTCATCGTGGTGGTGGGCCCGTGTTCGGCGGACAATGAGGATGCCGTCTGTGAATACGTCAGCCGGCTGGCGGAAGTCAACGAAAAGGTGGCGGACCGGCTGGTGCTGATCCCGCGGATCTATACCAACAAGCCGCGCACCACCGGGGAAGGCTATAAAGGAATGCTGCATCAGCCGCAGCCGGACAAAGCGCCGGATCTGCTCGGCGGGATCATCGCGATCCGGAAGATGCATATCCGGGCGATTGCGCAGAGCGGGCTGACGGCGGCGGACGAGATGCTGTATCCGGAAAACCGCAGCTATCTGGACGATTTGCTGTCGTATGAGGCGGTCGGTGCGCGCTCGGTGGAAAACCAGCAGCACCGGCTGACTGCGAGCGGAATGGATATCCCGGTGGGCATGAAGAACCCGACCAGCGGCGATTTTTCGGTCATGCTCAATTCGGTGATCGCGGCGCAGCATCCGCATACCTTTATCTACCGCGGGTGGGACGTCACCACCGAGGGCAACGATCTGGCGCATGTGATCCTGCGCGGCGGTGTGGATAAATACGGCACCTGCATTCCGAACTACCATTATGAGGATATTGCCCGGCTGCTGGAGATGTACCGGAAGCTGGAACTGAAAAATCCGGCGGCGATCATCGACGCGAACCATTCCAATTCCAACAAGCAGTTCCGGGAACAGATCCGCATCGTCAGCGAAGTGCTGCACAGCCGCCGATACAACGCGGATATACGTGGGCTGGTGAAGGGCGTGATGATCGAAAGCTACCTCGAAGAGGGCTGCCAGAAGATCGGCGCCGGGAGGGTTTACGGCAAGTCGATCACTGACCCGTGTCTGGGCTGGAAGGATACCGAGGCATTGATTTACCGGATCGCGGAGAGCTGCTGAAGGCGGCTGCCGCAGGGCGGGGTGCAGGGCACAGGCGGTGTGCTCTGCACCCCGCTTTTTCGCTCCGCAGGCACACAAAGCGGTTCACCTTGTAAAATTCCGGTATACCTGTCATCCTTTTCTGAAAACTCCCGGTACAGTCTTTGGCGTTTAGGAAAGCATGCTCACCCCGCACAGAAGAGGGATTATCCGAAAGGAAGAAGCCATATAAATACATCTTGTGCAGCGTCTTCTTTTTGTGCTATACTGATAATATCCCGGCTGGATAAAGGGCAGCGGCACAGAGGAACGCCGACGGTACTACCGTTTCCGGCGGGCGGCAGTCTGCCGGCGGAAAAACACCGCCGGGTGTTTTTTAGCCCCGCACAAAGGCTGGCGGCGAAAAAGGGGGTTGAGGCCGTGAAAAAGGAGATCCTGGAAGAAACCATCGAACCGGATATTTTCGTGGGCAAAAAATTTTTTGACGGCGAATCGATTTTCAAGGACGGGCTTCCTATTTTCACCAATCGGGCGACCAAGCAGCGTCCTCCGGATCTGCAGGTGCATGTCCACGATTTCATTGAGATTGCCTATGTGATGTTTGGCGAGGGGGAGCACCAGATCGCGGGGGAAAGCTACCGGGTTTCCAAGGGCGATCTGTTCGTGATCAATCCGGGCGTACCGCACCGGTTTATCAGCGATGCGAAATACGCCGACGAGGATTTTATGATCTGCAATGTGGATTTTTCGGTGGACCTGATCGGGGAGACCAACCTGCGCATCCGCAAACAGATTAAACTCGACGACGTTTTTCTGTACAGTACCTTTTTTGAGAAAAACAATACCGTTCCCTTCTATCACCTGCATGTTACCGGAGCGGATCTCAAGCAGATCGAGCAGATTTACGAAAATATCTATACCGAGTACAAGCGGCACGACGCGGGGTATGAGAACATGATGTTCTCCTATCTGATGATCCTGCTGGTCAGCATTTTCCGCAAGCTGACCAGCTATGATAATCAGGATGACGGGGTGCAGTACAAGAAAGCCATTATTGACGAGGTTATTAAATATATTGACAATAACTATGCCGATCCGGAACTCCGGCTGGAAGATATGGCGGCGCGGGCGTTCCTGAGCAAAAACTATTTCAGCCGTCTGTTCCGTGAATACACGAATCAGAAATTTTCCAGCTACGTACAGAATAAGCGGATATCGGCGGCATGTGAGCTGCTGATGACCACCGACCGGAAAATCACCGATATCATCAGCCAGGTCGGCTATCACGACGTCAAATACTTCAATGCGATTTTCAAGCAGACGACCGGGAAAACCCCGTCGGAATACCGCCGTCCGCATCGGGAAGCCGCCGAAGAGGCATAGTGCGCAGGGCAGCCCAGAGGGCTGCCCTTTTTTCATGGAAACATATGGAAAGGACAGGCGATCTATGCGGGCAAAGCACATGGGAACAGGGGGTGAAAAACTTTTTGACGAATTACCCCCTAGCGGATTGTACATTTCCCCAT
>CAJKBW010000157.1 GCA_905198295.1 uncultured Oscillospiraceae bacterium
GATTTTATTCGTTAATCTTATGAATTTTATTGTTTCTCCGATTTCTCAGCTACCGCCTCCACTTGGTCGGCGCTGAAGTTCATCACCAAGAATCCGAAGGTGAATCCGACCGATACCAACGAGAAGGTCGTGCAGACCAACGACGATTTCTATATCGACGATATCGTTATCTGGCGGGTGGATGATGCCTCCCAGCTGACGCCTGAGCTGCCGCGGGAGGAAAATCCGACAACGCCCGAGACACCGGGCGGTGAAGATACCACAGCACCGACCGAGAATGACACCACCACTTCGGCGGACACCACGGCCACCAGCGGAAAAACCACCACGTCTACGTCAGCCGATTCGGATGTCGCTTCGGATGTGCAGGATGAAGACGCCGGCGGTCTCAGCGTGGGCGCGATCGTCGGCATTGTGGCAGCAGCCGTTGTGGTTCTCGGCGGCGGAGGCTTCGCGCTGTACTGGTTCAAGTTCCGGAAAAAGTAAACAGCCGGCTGCTTATCGGGCGAACCCGCCGGACGCGGCATGGCCGGCGGTGAAATAGAAGGCAACGCCAAGAAAAGGAAAGGGAGGATTTCCTGTGAAAAGCTTGAAGCGATTTCTGAGCATCACTTTGTCTGCCGCACTGTTGTGCGGCTCGGCGGCCATCCGTGTTTCTGCGGCCGAGACGACCGATGCCAGACCGACGGTCACGCTGCTGGAGAGCGGTTTTGAAAATGGTCTGGAAGCACCCTTTGCAGCCAATGAAGACGACAGTGGCAACAAGGCGACCATTACGGCAATTTCCCTAGAGGGGGAAATCAATCCGTATCTGCATTTGACCAACCGGACAGCGGGCAGTCCAAGTTCCACCGTGATGCAGAATGTGAAAGATCAGCTGAAAGCCAATGGTGCGGACGGCAAGTATTATATCAGTGCCCGCATCAAGCTGGATACGGCGGGGGATACTGCCTATGTTTCGCCCATGATCCGCGCCGGTGCGCTGCAGCTTCGGCCGTTCGGCGGTGAAAAGCGCTTTGCCGTTACCAATGAATGGACCGAGGTCGGTAAGAATGCGGACGGTTCTTTTGTGGCTATGTCCGTGGCCAACGGCACCTTTGATGAAGCTACGCTCGCGGGGCTGAGCTGGGGTAAATTTTACTTTGAGCTGTATGCTGCCGAAAGCGGCGGTACGGCGTATGACGGGGATTTTTCGATCGATGATGTGGTATTGTGGTTTGTACCAAATGCCGGGGCGCCGGAAAAGGTGACTGAAGTCGGTGAAAGTATCCTGTCTGATGGTACCTTCGACGCGCATCTGAACGACCCGGATTATTACAATACGCAGAAAGCGGGAGGCGATTCCTGGTACGTTGCCACCAGCAATGATGCGGCTTCCGGTACACCGAAAGTTACAGCTACGGTAGAGAAAGAAGGCAACGCGGCGGGCGAGGAATACGTGCATTCCGGTACCGGCGCACTGCATATCACCAATCGTACCGGAAGGGAACACGGCTTTGAGGTAGACGTCAAGTCTATTGTCGATCGTGTCGGCAAGCTGGCCAAAAATGAGCATTATTATATTTCGGTGTGGGTACGTGCGGAGGAAGGACAGACCATTAAAGTGCAGTCCATTTTCCGCGACAGTTTGGCCGGAGGACGGGGCAACGGCTATATTCTGCCGACGCGGCCCGCGAATGAATACATTGAGGTCACAGACGAGTGGACCGAGGTTGGTATTGATGTGTCGGGCGAATATCTGCCCTATTTTATCAACGGCATTGCTGATCACGGCAACTTCGACCCTTATGGTGCTACCTGGGCAAAGATCCGCCTGCTGACGGAGGATAATGCCAGCTTCTATGTGGACGACTTTAAAGTGCTGGGGCCGCAGCCGGTTGGAGATGCGGTTGAGGCTTTTGTCAAAGCGGTGGAAGTTCTGCCGGCGCCGGATGCCGTCACCCGGAGTGATGAAGGGGCGCTGGTTGCGGCGGAAACCCTGTACAGCGGCTTGAATCTGGACTCCCTGGATGACGAGCAGAAAGCGGCTGTGGCTGCGGCTAAGGAGACGCTGGATGCCGTTCGTGCAGCCTTCGATGCGCTGCCTGAGCCCAAGCAGTCTTTTGTGCCGGAATACACCTATGAAAATGAAGCCAACCTGATTGCGCCTTATGGTGATCTGGAATCTTTCGGTCCGAACGATTACATCTGGAACGAGGAGAATTCGGAAGGGGTTCCCACCTATACCCTCGTTACCGATCCGACAGCCGCCCATAAGGGGAACAACTGTCTGCTCATCAGCGGACGGGAAAAGCTCCAGCACGGTGCGGCGTACACCCTGACCGATGTGATCAAGGACAACGGCGGCGGTAAGTATTACTTCTCCTGCTGGATGCGCACCAAGAACCCCGGCGATGAAATGGATGTCTTCCCGCTGCTGTACATCGGCGGTCAGGGAAAGGAGTTCTATATTGATAACGATACGCGCTATCATATCACCAACGAGTGGACCTTTGTCGGTGTAACCTACGACAATATCGAAGGCTACTACAAGTCAAACGGGGAAGCGATCCCCGATCTGGACGATACGGCGACCTATGTTGCTCTGCGTTTCTACGGCCAGAACGAGATGTGGGAAAGCGAAGAGGACGGCGCGATCTATCCGGATTATTACATTGACGACCTGAAGGTCTGGAAGTATTTTGACGGTCAGGAGGACTATGTGGATCCCGATATGCCGGAGAAAAATCCGGAAACCGGTGTCGCGCTGCCTCTGGCCCTGCCGGTGCTGGGTGCTGTGTCCCTGGGGACTGCGGTGCTGACCGGCAAGCGCAAACGCAAGTAATGACTGCCTTCCGCGGCGAGGACGGCTGAAAGCCGGCCGTCCTCGCCCGGAGGGGGCACTTTGACCACTGACGGAAAGGCGTGAACTGACGATGGAAGACCAACCTTATCTGAATTTGGGCCGCCCGCTGGGCTCCTGGGTCTGGAATGTATCGTATTATGTGGTGAATCCGGATGAGCTGTTTGACTTCTGCCGGAAAAATCATGTGACAGAACTGTATTATTCCATCAATCGTGACGTGACGGATGCCCGTTACCGGGAGCTGATCCGCTACGGCGCTTCCTTTGGAATCCGCGCTGCCGCACTTTCGGGCAGTCCCGACTGGATTCTGCCGGATAAGCGCGAGTATTACCGGGAGTATCTGGCGCGGGTGGATGCGATCAATGCCCTGTGCGGTGACGGTCCCCGTTTTTACTCCCTCCATCTGGATGTGGAACCGCATGTTCTTCCGGAGATCAAACGCAACGGGATGGAGGCTTATGTCCCGCAGTTTGTGGATCTGATCCGGGAGGCTCGTGCGGCGGCGGATAAACGCGGTCTTCAGCTG
>CAJKBW010000158.1 GCA_905198295.1 uncultured Oscillospiraceae bacterium
GAGTTTTTCTGTGCTTTCGGGTTCTACTTTTTCATTTTTACTTTACAGTGCCCTTTAGTCAACTTATATATAGTGTTTTAGCTTGTGCGGGGGCATATTTCCTTTTGCTGCCGTTCCTGCCGATCGCCTTAAGGAAAAAAGAAAAATAGCCGAAAAGCGCTGCCTTTTGCGGAGGCGATGGATCCTGTATCCATCGCCTCCCTTTTTATCCTTTCCCTGATGGGAATTCAAAAGGAAATTCTTCTTTTTAGCATATCGCGTGGACAGGGCGAATATAGTTGTGTTAGAAAAGTCAAGAGCATAAAGGAGCGGTGTATATGGAAGGCCAGAACATTTACGACGTCATTTCCCGCAGGACGAACGGGGACATCTATATCGGCGTTGTCGGTCCGGTGCGCACAGGCAAATCTACCTTTATCAAGCGCTTTATGGATACGCTGGTGATCCCGAACATCGACAGCGAGTATCGCCGCGAGCGGGCGACCGACGAGCTGCCGCAGTCCTCCGCAGGGCGGACGATCATGACAACCGAGCCGAAATTTATCCCGGAGCAGGCGGTCAGCATTACGGTGAATGGCACAGCGAACCTGAACGTCCGGCTGATCGACTGTGTCGGCTACATCGTACCCAGCGCGCTGGGGTACATCGAAAACAACGCCCCCCGCATGGTCAAGACGCCGTGGTTTGAAGAGGAGGTCCCCTTCAACATGGCGGCGGAGCTGGGCACCCAGAAGGTCATCACCGAGCATTCCACCATCGGGCTGGTGGTCACTACCGACGGCAGCATCACCGAAATCCCCCGTGAGGAATACGCCGAGGCGGAGGAGCGGGTGGTAAACGAGCTCAAGGCGATCCACAAGCCGTTTGTGGTGCTGCTCAACTCGCTCAATCCCACCTCCTCGGGGGTGTTGCAGCTGAGCGCGGAGCTGGAGAAGAAATACGGCGTGCCGGTCTGCCCGGTGAACTGCCTTGACATGAATGAGGCCGAGATCCGCCGCATCCTTGAAAAGGTGCTGTTTGAATTCCCGGTGCGGGAGATCGGCATCGAGCTGCCGCGCTGGCTGACCTCGCTCGACAAGACCCATCCGATCCGCAAGGCCATTTTTGACAGCATCCGCGATTCGGCCGCTTCGCTCAGCCGTATCAGCCAGATCCCGTCGATGGTGGAAGATATCGCCGCATGTGAATACCTCGACAATGCCAAAATGGTCGGCGTGGAGCTTGGCCGGGGCAGTTCCGAAATCGCGGTGAGCATCAAGCCGGGCCTGTTCTACCAGATCCTCGGCGAGGCGACCGGGCTGCCGGTGGCCGACGAATCCGAGCTGATGGCGACGATGACTGAGCTTGCCGAGATGAAGAAACGGTACATGAAGATCAAGGACGCCCTCGACGAGGTTGAGGCGACCGGCTACGGTATTGTGATGCCGGAGCTCGAGGAGATGAGCATGGAGGAGCCGGAGATCATTAAGCAGAGCGGGCGCTATGGCATCCGCCTGCGTGCGGAGGCGCCCTCCATCCACATGCTCAAGGCCAACATCACCACCGAAGTGTCCCCGATTGTCGGCTCAGAGAAGCAGTCGGAGGAGCTGGTCAGCTATCTGCTGCGCGATTTCGAGGACGATCCCGAGAAGATCTGGGAATCCAACATATTCGGCACCTCGCTGTACGGTCTGGTCAACGAGGGACTTCACAACAAGCTGTATCGCATGCCTGCCGACGCCCGCATGAAGCTCAAGGAAACGGTGGAACGCATCATCAACGAAGGCTGCAGCGGCCTGATCTGCATCATCGTCTAAGCGGGGATTGCCTGCAGAGACTGGAAAAAACGCGGTTGTGCGCCCGGCGGAGCGGCCATGGGGGAAACCCTGCGGCGGCTTCGCTGCGGTGTGCCGCGAGTGTCGGCGAAAGGAAGGATGACCGCAATGCCGGAAGAAAGACCACGCAGGACACCCAACCGAAATGGCCGGGAACGGCGCAGGGGACCCGCAGGCGGCATGCAGCTGCTGGCGGTGCAGAGCGTTGCCTGCGTCGTGATCCTGCTGATTGCACTGCTGATGCGTTTCATCGGCGGCGGCGCCTTTGATCAGCTGCGCCAGAGCTTTAATCAGGCCATGATGGACAACAGCGTCATCAATACGCTGGCCTCCCTGTTTGGGCCGCTTACCGGCGGCGGAGACAGTTCCTCGCCGGAAAGCGGCGGCGAGGGGGATGCTTCCGAACCGTCCTCACAGGATGTTCCCTCGCAGGGCGACGCCTCCATACCGAGCGGCGCGGTATCGGTGAGTGATTCCTCGCTGGGAATGGGCGGGCAGGATCTGCCGGTTTCCGGGAAACGGGCCTTTTTTGCGCCGGAGGGGGCGACCTTTGCTGAACTGAAAATCAACCTTCCGGCGGCGCTTCCGCTGGACGACGGTACCGTGACTTCCTATTTCGGTTACCGGGAGAATCCTACCAAGGGCGGCGAAGGCTTCCATCAGGGGCTGGATATCGGCGCGCCGGAGGGCAGCCCGATCTATTCGATGTATTACGGCCGGGTCAGCGCGGCCGGTAAGAGCGCCAGCTACGGCAACTATGTGAAGCTGGATCACGGCAACGGCATCGAAATCCTGTATGCCCACTGTTCCGAGGTACTGGTGGGGCAGGGCGTATACGTCCGTGCGGGGGAAACCGTGGCGAAGGTGGGAACAACGGGAGATTCCAACGGCTTCCATCTCCACACCGAGGTCCGGGTGAACGGCCTGTGCTATGATCCGTCCTTTATCATCCCGCTGCAGAAATATCACGGATAAGGAGGAGGCCGCCGGATGCTGGAAATGCGTATAGGCGGCATCCCTCTGCGCGTCAGCCTGCTGTTTCCGGCTGCCGTCGTGGTGCTGCTGACGCTGGATACCGCCGGCACCGCCGGTTGGTGCCTGACGGCTTCGGCGATGCATGAGGCGGGGCATTTCCTGCTGCTGCTCGCTTTCGGCTGCCGGCCGGCCTGCATCCATATGGGAATTTTCGGCGTGCGGGTCGAGCAGGACAGCAGCCGGCCGCTTAGCTATGGCCGGAATGCGCTGGTGTCTCTGGCGGGGCCGGCCGTCAATCTTCTTACCTTTACCGTCTTATATCTGACCGGCGGGTGGACCGTGCCGGCGGCGGTGCATTTTGTGCTGGGCGCCTTCAATCTGCTGCCGATCGAACCGCTCGACGGCGGGCAGGCGCTGTTCTGCCTTTTAGCTCCGTCTTCTCAGAAAATCGGTCGCTTCTTTTAACGCCTCTTCCTTCACACATCC
>CAJKBW010000159.1 GCA_905198295.1 uncultured Oscillospiraceae bacterium
ACCCTTACAGGCCCTTTTCCGCCAGATACTCCTCCAGACAGAGCCCGCGGGACATGATTTCTTTGGCGTGCTCCACCCCGACATAGCGATAATGCCACGGCTCATAAATAACGCCGGTGATGTCTTCCTTCCCCTTCGGAAAACGCAGAATAAAACCGTAATCCGCGCAATGCTCCTGCAGCCACGCGTAAGCCTGCGTGTCCGCGAAGCCTTCGGTCAGCGTTGCATAGCCGCTGCCCAGCAGATCAAGCGCAAGGCCGGTATTGTGTTCGCTCGTCCCCGGCCGCTTGACCACCGTCGCCGCCTTGATTTCCGCCTCCTCCTGGCTGTATCCGGCCGCCTTCCACTCCTCTACTTCCTGATTATACAGCTTTTGCTGCAGCGAATAGGGCCGATAGGCGGACACCGGCCACAGCCCCAGGCTGCTGCCGGCACGCATCATCGCATCCAGCTGCTCAACCATGCGGCTGTCGAACTGGTGATTGCCCCGGTAGTCGACCAGCGTGACGGTCGATTCATACTCTTCCGGCATAGCGTTCCAGTCGTTGACGAGAATCAGGCTCCATTCCCCGCCGCGCGGCTGGATATAATGCCCGTCGGTATACTGTGCTTTTGTCGTTGTCGGCGGCGCGGTTGTGGTTGTGGTTGTGGTTGTGGTTGCTGCAGCCGATGACGACGTTGCAGCCGTTCCGGACGTTGTGTTTTCCCCCGTCCGGCTGGTATCCTGCGAAGAGGCCGGCTCTCCGTCCTGCGTGCAGCCCCACAAGGATATTGCCATAACAGCCGCCATCAATACCGCCGCGGCCAAAAATCCCGTATTCCGCTTCCTGCCTTTTTGTTGCTTCTGCTTTTTCACTTGGCCTGCACCCTTTCATCCGGTAAGGTATAGGTTTCGGCATCACCGGATATCCCTAATTTATTTGGCACAAACTCACTGGTTAGGTGAGCTTGTGCCTTTCCTTTTGCCTTTTTTGCATAGCTGCGCCCTTTTTTCGTAAGGATATAAAAAAGTATACCATTTGAGAATAACCGGTTTCGAATTGCGTCTTCCCATTTTCCGGTATTTATGCTATACTGCATGAGGATAATGAAATAATGGGGGAATGTTCGGATTTCTTTTCAGCGCTCCCTAACATAATGCCCCTTTTCAACGAAAAAGTCAAGAACTTAAGGAGACAACACCATATGCGGAAAACAAAAATCATCTGTACTCTGGGCCCCTCCACCGACGATCCGTCCATTCTCCGCCAGCTGATGCTGTCCGGGATGGACGTGGCGCGCATCAACATGTCCCATCAGGCGCATGACGCCCACCGCAAGCGTATCGCACAGGTGCGCGAGCTGCGGGAGGAGCTCGGCCTGCCCATCGCCATCCTGATCGACACCAAGGGTCCGGAAATCCGTCTGGGCGAGTTTTCCGCGCCGAAGGTCGAGCTGCGTGCCGGCGAGCTGTTCACCCTGACAACCACGCCGCTGGAGGGTGACGAGCATATCGCCTCCATCTCCTTTGCCGGGCTGCCGGAGGATGTCCTGCCGGGCGGGCATATTCTCATCGACGACGGCCTGATCGACCTGGAGGTGCAGAAAATCGACGGCGCCTCCATTCTTTGCCGGGTCATCAACGGCGGCACCATCTCCGCCCATAAAGGGGTCAACGTTCCCGGGGCCAAGCTGTCGATGCCGTTCATGAGCGACCGCGACCGGGAAGATATCGCCTTTGCCTGCGAGATGGAAGCCGATTTCATCGCCGCCTCTTTCACCCGCCGCGCGGACGACGTGCTGCAGATCCGTCAGGAGCTCGAGCTCAACAACAACCACACCATCCGCATCATCGCCAAAATTGAAAACGCGGAAGGCGTCGATAATATCGATGAAATCCTCAAGGTATCGGACGGCATCATGGTCGCCCGCGGCGACATGGGGGTCGAAATCGCGCTCGAGGAGATTCCCAGCATTCAGAAAACGCTGATCCACAAGGGCTACAACGCCGGTCTGCAGGTCATCACCGCCACCCAGATGCTGGATTCGATGATGAAAAACCCGCGGCCTACCCGTGCGGAAACCACCGATGTGGCCAACGCGATTTACGACGGGACGAGCGCCATCATGCTGTCGGGGGAAACCGCGGCGGGCGCCTACCCGGTCGAGGCGGTGCGCACAATGGCGCGCATCGCGGAGCGGACCGAACGGGATATCAACTATCTCAAGCGCTTCGCCATGCGGGACGTGCATGACGCGCCGAACGTCACCAACGCCATCTCCCACGCCACCGTCACCACCGCGCACGATCTCGGCGCCGCGGCGATCATCACCGTCACCAAATCCGGCGCCACCGCCCGGATGATCTCCAAATTCCGCCCCGCCTGCCCCATCCTCTGCTGCACCACCAACCCCATCACCCAGCGGCAGATGAACCTGTCCTGGGGGGTTGTTCCGCTGATGGCGGAGGAAAAGGACAACATGGATGAGCTGTTCGATCACGCGGTGGACTGCTCGATGAAGGCCGGCTATCTGAACAACGGCGATCTGGTGGTTATCACAGCCGGCGCGCCGCTGGGCGTTTCCGGCACCACCAACCTGCTCAAGGTGCATCTGGTGGGCAATATTCTGGTGCAGGGCAAGGGCGCGACCAGCTACACCGCCTGCGGCAACCTGTGCGTCGCCGCGGATGAGGACGAGGCGCTCCGGAATTTCCGCCCCGGCGATATTCTGGTGATCCCCGCCACCAGCAACCGGCTGCTGCCGCTGCTCAAGGAGGCCGCCGGCATCATCACCGAAGCGCCCGGCCTCAACAGCCATGCCGCCATCGTCGGCATGGCGCTGGAAAAGCCCGTCCTCGTCGATGCGGTCAACGCCACCCGCATCCTGAAAAGCGGCACCACCGTCACCCTGGACGGCGAACGCGGGGCGGTCATGTTCGGCAACGGGCGCTGCCCGGTAAAATAAATTTCACCGCCGGATCGTTTTCCCGGCAAATAAAGTTCTGCAAAGCAACGCCCCCGGATAAACTATCCGGAGCCTCAGTCTGTCGAAAAAGGGGAATCCGCCATTCGTGAAACGAAAAAGGCGGAGGCGGGTTACCGATCGGTGTTTGCGAGGACATGTGCCTCGCAAACACTCCTTATAGGCGAAAAATAGTGGAAACACACGTGTTTCCACTATTTTTCAAGCGCAGGGGGGGCACTGGCGGGGATAGAGGGAGCAAGGCGAGTATAACGAGCCGCCGCGATCCGGCGT
>CAJKBW010000160.1 GCA_905198295.1 uncultured Oscillospiraceae bacterium
AGAAATAAAAACCGTTGTATTTCATATCACTTTTCCTCCCGTGATTTATTTACAGATTCAAAGAACGCAGACCAGCCGCCGATATGATAAGCCATCAGCGCATCCATATACGTTTCGGCGGCCTTGCGGTCAGTACATTCGCTGACAATTCGCCGGTAGCTGTCAAACTGTGCGGATATCAGAAGTCCGAGCAGCTTTTCATCCATGCCGGTGAAGCCGGAATTCCGAAAGAACACGATGCTTTCCTTGATCTTGCTCTGCACGATTCCTTCGAAGTAATGTTCAAAGCTGCTTCCCGTACTGCGGCACAGAAGCAGTACAGCCTCCTCATAGTGGTCGAAAATCAGGTGCAGGATCGCTGCCGATTCGTGCTGCATGGATACTTTCAGGGCTGTCAGGAGGTCAGCATCTGTACTTGCGTAATACTCCGCTTTGGTGTTTTGAAACAAGGCCTCGATCTCTCTCAGGAGCGGCTCCAGCAGGCAACCGAACAGCTCGTCCTTGGATTTGTAGCGGGTCTGTATTGCACCTACGGTCACGCCTGCTTTCTCGGCGATCTTCCGAAGCGATGCACTGGAATAACCTTTCGCCGAAAATTCCTGTCGAGCAGCCGTGATGATCTTATCGTCAAGCGTATGGTCTCTAAGTGCCATATATTCGCCCCTCCCTCCATAATTACAACGTAATTGATTATGCTGTAATTATATCGTTGCTCCGTTTATTTGTCAATATGGTTTGCAAATTTTACAGTACACTGCAAAAAATACCGCCGGCATATTGCCGACGGTACGAGAATCATATCTGCTCCAAATCTTTGTACTGTTCAAGCACAGGACTTTTATCTCCTACATACCAATAGTCGCAGTAGCTGCCGCCGAGCGCCTTGGTCTGCGTGCGGATAAGCCGAGCGTGCATGACCTCGGCAAGATAGTGGTCAGTTTTGCAGAGGTACGGCAAAAGCTTATCATAGCCATGCTCTTTTGCGTGTTTTACTATCGGGCAGCCGACAAGATGAAAAGCAAAGCCCTCCGTGTGCTGCTCGGGGTTGATCTCAACCCTCCAGCTATCCATCCATTCTCCCTTTGCCTGATGCTCTTTCTGCATCCGGATGAACTTGATATATGTCCTTTCAAATAACCGATACGGCCATCTCTGACGGTTTCCGTCTACGAATTTTCCGAGAAATTTCATTTTGTCGGTCATCTGCCGTTTGATTTTGAGCAGTGCTTCGCCGTCAAGTCGGTGTCCGCTTGCTTCATAGAAGGAAAGGATAGTGAACCAATCCAGCATATTCTTTGCCATTATATTTTCACCGAGGTCGGGCATATCCTTCATGAATTCGAGGTAATACCTTTCGGCTTCCCTAAAGATCTGCTCGGCTTCATTCGGATATTGCTCCCGGCAATAGCTTTCATATGGCTTTGCATATTGCGATTTTGCATAAGCTCTTTTCATATGGATTGTCTCCCACGCCGATCTCCGGCGTTATTTTCTTCCAACGATCATGGCCGAGTTGCCCAGCATCATCATAGCGGCACGCTGCTTCGAGCCGAAAATTTTCTCTGCGGTCTCCACATACTGAACCTCGGCAAAGCCCATGCCCCTCAGTTCCTCCACAAAGGCGTTCATGTCGCCGTACATCTGCGGCTTCATATTGTCATGCAGGACAAACACGCCGCCCTTTTTCAGTACCCGCAGGCTTTCCAGCAGCAGGGCATGCTTGTCCGCACCCATAATGTTATGATAGACGTAGTTGCTGATCACAGCATCAAAGCTCCCGTCCGGGAAATCCAGCTTATTGGCATCGCCGTGGACAAAGCCGCATTGCTTACCGACACCCTCGGACGCCGCGTTTTTTTCGCAGAGTGCTTTGCTGTAGTTGTACATGGCGCCCCAATAATCAAGGCCGGTGATCTTCGCCTCCGGCCATGTGAGCGCTGCACGGACCGCCAGCGCACCGGAGCCGCAGCCGACCTCCAACAGGCTTCCGTGACCGTCAAAGTCAAGGCTGCTCAGAATTGTCTGATGCACCTTTTCCATCATGCCGCCTTTGCCGAAGGCGTACTGGCGGCGGATCCACGCCATCCAGCACAGCAGTGCCACCAGAATCACGGTGACTGCGGCGAACACAACGCCCAAAACCGTGATGCGGAATACGGTAAAAGACAGTGCAGTCAGCACCAGCGTCACCAGCGCAATTCCCCCAAAAACATAGAAGACCGGATTTGACATCCAGCTGCCGTAGTCCTCTCCGTGCGTTCCCACTTTGATTTTCTTTTGAACATCAGAAATAGTGCTTTTCATGTAAGTGATTCCTTTCTCTTAAAATTGTTTCTCGCATAAACCGCCGCCGCAATGCACCAGATCACGATGGCGGTATTGGTACTGCTCTGGCTCATTACGGCCATCCATGTGGCTGTCGGCACCTGCATGGCCTGTGCAATATCGGGAACAGCAACCAGCAGAAGATTCCATGTGACCGGATGGAAAACGAGCATCCACCTGGGATAACGGGTTTTACCGGCAAGCAGCATCACGAAATGGATCCCAAAAGCCAATATCATCGGAACATACATGGGGAGGATCGCGGGGAGCATATCATCCTGATAGGCTGTGACCGCTGTGATTGCGCCATCCGCTCCGATACGCGGACCCAGATAGGTGGAAAACCATGCCATGGTGGCCACCCATGTATGGATGGTCAGAGCGATCGCAACGGTGAATATCCCGCACAGAAACTGGATGGTTCTGGTCTTTCTATATTTTTCGTCGATGTCCGCATTCAGTGCTTTTACCACAAAGTAATAGAGAAAGCCCCCAATCGCGCCCAGTCCAACGGTAAGCACGGGCCTCCACAGCCCATAAGAGCCAGACAGATAACAGGCTCTGTTGAAAAGGCTGGTGTCGGTTTTCTGAAGCGGAACGCAGCCCAGCAGCCAGTCCCCGGCGGCCATCAGAACTGCTCCGATCGCACCGAGAATGTACCATCGAATCAGCATTTTCGTTTTCTCCGTCTTCATCTTTTTTGCCTCCGATTGCAGTTCATGATTCTGCTTTTC
>CAJKBW010000161.1 GCA_905198295.1 uncultured Oscillospiraceae bacterium
TAAAGCCGAGGTTGACGGGCTGTTTGCTAAAATGTATGAGGACTGGTCTGCCGGGACTCCTGCTGCAGTGGTTCTTTATTCCTCTGTTGGTTTTTCGGTTACGCCATCTGGAAAGGCGAACCCTGGATTGAGTCGGCATTATCAAGAATATCAAACGGCTCCCGACATTTTTATCGTCGGGAGCCGTTTGATATTCAGAAATGATAATCTTTCTCTTGACAAATGGCGAAGTTTGCGGTATAATCTGTAAAGCTCTTTGCTTTACATTCTATTTCACATGGAGGGGATTACGGGCATGGCCAAAAACATGGAGATCGCGTTCCTGGTGGATTTTTATGGCGATATGCTGACCGAAAAGCAGCGGGATATGATCGAACTGTATTATGACGATGACCTGTCCCTTTCCGAAATCGCCGAAAACGAGGGCATCACCCGGCAGGGCGTACGCGACTCCATCAAGCGGGCGGAAAGCCAGCTGCTGGAGATGGAAGACCGCCTCGGACTGGCCAGGCGTTTCCGCACCGTGCGGGAAAGCATCGAAGCCATCCGCAGCGCGGCGAGCGAAATCCGACAGATCAACGGCCAGGCCGGCCGCGTGCGCGAAATCGACGAGCGCGCCGAACACATCCTTTCGCTGGCCGAGCTGGTTGCCGAATAACCTGCAGCCCCTAATCCCTACTATCTGTGCACGATGAAGGAGAATACACGTGGCCTTTGAAGGACTTTCCGACAAACTCTCCGCAGCCTTTAAGCGGCTGCGTTCCAAAGGCAAGCTGACCGAAGCCGATGTCAAGGAGGCCATGCGCGAGGTGCGCCTGGCGCTGCTGGAGGCGGATGTCAACTACAAGGTGGCGAAGGATTTCACCGCCGCAGTCACCGCACGCGCGGTGGGCGCTCAGGTGATGGAAAGCCTGACGCCGGCCCAGATGGTCATCAAGATCGTCAACGAAGAGCTGACCAGCCTTATGGGCGGTGAGGCCGTCCGCCTCGCCTCCGCCAACCATCCGCCCTGCGCGGTGATGATGTGCGGTCTGCAGGGTTCCGGTAAAACCACTCATTCTGCGAAGCTGGCCCGCATGCTCAAAAGCCAGGGCCACCGTCCGCTGCTGGTGGCGTGCGACGTTTACCGACCGGCCGCTATCACGCAGCTGCAGGTGGTTGGGGAGCGTGCAGGGGTGCCGGTATTTGAAATGGGCACCGCCAATCCGGTGGATATTGCCCGCAAGGCAATGGCGCACGCGAAAGATCACGGCAACGACTACGTCCTGCTGGACACCGCCGGCCGGCTGCATATCGATGAGCAGCTGATGGATGAGCTGAAAAACATCAAAGCGGCGGTCGAACCGCAGGAAATCCTGCTGGTGGTCGACGCCATGACCGGTCAGGACGCGGTGAATGTCGCCGCCGCCTTCAACGAAGCGCTCGGCATCGACGGTGTGATCCTCACCAAGCTCGACGGCGACACCCGCGGCGGCGCGGCGCTCTCGGTGCGCGCGGTCACCGGCAAGCCGATCAAGTTCGCCGGCACCGGCGAAAAACTGGAGGATCTTGAGGTCTTCCACCCCGAACGCATGGCCTCCCGTATCCTTGGCATGGGCGATGTGCTGTCACTCATCGAAAAGGCAGAGCAGCAGCTCGACGCCAAGAAGGCGGAAGAAATCGCCCGCAAGATGCAGCAGGATAAATTTGATTTCAACGATATGCTCGACCAGCTCAACCAGGTGCGCAGAATGGGCGATATCAAAGGAATGCTGGGTATGCTGCCGGGAGTCGGCAAACAGCTGCAGGACGTCGATATCGACGAGCGGCAGTTCGACCGGGTTAAGGCGATCATCCTTTCCATGACCCCGGCGGAACGGGAAAAACCTGATTTGATCAATCCCTCACGCAAGCGCCGCATTGCGGCAGGTTCCGGCATGAAGGTGGAGGATGTCAACCGCCTGATCAAGCAGTATGACACGATGCGCCAGATGATGAAGCAGCTCAAAGGCTTCGGCAAAAAGGGACGCCGCGGCCTGCCGCCCGGCTTCGGCGCAATGGGCAGCATGCCCCCCGGCGGAGGACGCCGGTTCCGATAAAGTATTCATCCATCGCATCCCCGGTGGACGAGGAAAAAGGTCGACCGGCAAGGCTGATGTCAGGCAGAGCGGATCACGCCGCCGGACAGTCCTTTGTCCGCGAAAAGCCGTACTTCCTTTTGTTCCCCAAGGGTATTCATGGTTGAAGAATAAATTTGTATATTTTATTTGGAGGTAACAAACATGGCAGTCAAAATCCGTCTGCGCCGCATGGGCGCGAAAAAGAGCCCCTTCTACCGCATCGTGGTTGCGGATTCCCGCTATCCGCGCGATGGCCGCTTTATCGAGGAACTGGGCTATTACAACCCCCTCGAGGATCCGGCACTCATCAAGGTGGACATGGAAAAGGCCAAGAAATGGATCGCCAACGGCGCACAGCCGACCGATACCGTCAAGGCGCTGCTGAAGAAGGCGGAAGACAAGGCGGAGTAATTCCGCGGCGAACCTCGTGAGAAAGGTGGATATGCCAGATGAAAGAGCTGCTTATCACCATCGCCCGTGGTCTGGTGGAGAATCCCGATGCTGTAACGGTTGATCAGGATGAGCCGGCCGAGGATGGCACCGTTGTGTTCCATCTGCATGTCGCTCCGGACGATATGGGCCGTGTCATCGGCAAACAGGGCCGCATTGCCAAGGCGATGCGCACCGTTATGCGCGCCGCTGCCACCCGTCAGGATATGAAAGTTTCGGTCGATATCGACTGATTTCCCTCTGGGCGGAAAACCCGGATGCGGACAACTGTCTGCATCCGGGTTTTATTTG
>CAJKBW010000162.1 GCA_905198295.1 uncultured Oscillospiraceae bacterium
TTGCCGTGCCCTTTTTTGCGTCAAAAAACGCATGACAAGTTCGGGGCGATATAGTATACTGTCGATAAAGGAAGGTTAACCGAAGAGGGGGAAGGATAGATGGCTATGCCTGATTCCGTCTGCGGCGCAGGGGGCGCGTCCCGGCGTCAGGAATACACCGACGTCGCCATAATTGGTGCTGGACCGGCAGGTGCAACGCTTGCACGCCGTCTTGCCGAGACGACGAATTACCGGGTTACCCTGCTGGACCGGCGGGCGCTTGACCGGCCGCAGCAGGGCGTCGGGAAATGCTGCGGCGGGCTGCTGGCACCGGACGCCCAGCGTTCACTCGCCAGGCAGGGGCTGATTCTGCCACTGGAGATCCTGGTGGACCCGCAGATTTTTGCGGTGCGCACGATCGATCTCCATCTGCCGGAGGAGCGGTATTATTCGCGGTCGTATCTGAATATGGACCGCGAAAAATTCGACCGCTGGCTGCTGGGGCTGGTGCCGCCGGAGGTGCGGGTGCATACAGATGCGGTGTGCCGCGGGGTGCACCGCATCGGCGGCAGCTATGCAGTGGATTATCAGCAGGGCGGCGAGGCCTGCCGTTTATATGCGCGCTGCGTTGTGGGCGCAGATGGCGGCGGTTCACTGGTGCGCCGCAGCTTGTACGGGACGCATGAGATTGCCCGCTATGTTGCGGTACAGGAGTGGTATGCCGATGACAGCGGTTCACCGTTTTACGGTGCGCTGTTCGATGAGGAACTGACCGATTGCTACGGCTGGCTGATCTCGAAAAACGACCGGTTGGTGCTCGGCGCGGCGTTCCCGCAGGACAATGCCGCCAGACGGTTTGCCTGCCTGAAGCGCCGGCTGCAGAAGCGCGGCTTTGTTTTCGGGGAGCGTGTGCGCCGGGAGGGTTGTATAGTGTGCCGCCCGACCGGGCCGAAAAGCTTTTGTACCGGCCGGGACGGGGCTTTCCTTGTGGGGGAAGCCGCCGGCTTTATCAGTCCCAGTTCGCTGGAGGGAATCAGTTACGCACTCGACAGCGGCGCGCTGCTGGCTAAAGCGCTGCTGCCGGGGATTGCAGGAGCGGGCCGCCGCTATGCGCAGCTGACCGCCGGACTCCGGCTGCGGCTGCTCGGAAAGCTGATGAAAAACCCGTTTCTGTACCAGCCGGTCATTCGCGAAACGATCCTCGAAAGCGGACTGGCCAGCCTTTCGGTGCTGTCCGCCGCGGGGCGGACGGCTTCCAGACCTGAAGCCGCTGCACCTGATACCGGTGCAGCGCCCGGGTGCACAGCGCAAAGACGATAAAATTGCACAGGATGCCGATCACCGAGCCATCGATATCCCACGGCTTGGCGAGCGGGTAGTTCCAGATAAGCGTAGCGGCGAGTCCGGCCAGCAGGGCACAGCGGAATGCACGGCCGTTGGATTTCACGCCGAGCAGCGCTGCCGCCAGCGGCACCAGAATCAGCGGCGACCAGAAGGAATAGGCGAGCACCAGAATTCGGAAGATATCCGGCACCACAAAAGCCAGCAGCATAGCGCCGACACCGGTTGCCAGGTTGACCCCGCGCAGCAGCCATAGCTGTGCCCGGTCGGACATTCCCGGGCGCAGCGGCATTAGTGCGTCGCAGACAAGGCTGACCGCCGCGCCGTTGAGAAAGCCGTCCGCTGCCGACAGGATAATGGAGACCATCGCCGCCATCACCACCCCGCGCAGCCCGAGCGGCAGCACCGCCTGTACCAGTGCCGGCATCGCCGATGCCGCATCGCTGGTAACCTGCAGTGTATAGGCGGTCAGTCCGATCATGCCGGTGACGATGAAAAAAGGGATGGAAAACAGGCCGCTGAGTATGGTTGCCCGCGCGGTACCCCGCGCATTGCGTCCGATGAGCAGCCGCTGGGTATACGGCGGGGCGAGCGCCTCGCCGAACATCATCGTCAGGAACAGGGAGAAAAAGCCCGCGGCGGTGGTGCCGTTGAAGGGATTGAAATATTCCGCCGGCACTGCGGAGAGCACCGCTTCTATTCCGCCCGCTTCCCGAAGCCCCATGAACAAAAGCAGCGGCATACCGCCAGCAAGCAATACAAATTGTAATATATCGGCAACAATAACCGATTGTAAACCACCAAAGGTGGTATACAGCAGCACGATCCCGCAGCCAAGGAGGATGCCGACGTGGGACTCCACACCGAGCAGGACGTGGAAGACCAGGCCGATAGCCTCCATCTGCGCGCCGACCACGCCGGCGCAGCACAGGAAGGCGAAAAATCCGGTGAGCACCCGGGCGCTGCGGCCATATGCGGTGCCGACGATGCCGCCGACGGTTTTGGCCTGCGGAAAGCGTTCCACCCCCGGCACCAGGAATCGGCCGATGAGGATCATGGCCAGGCTGAAGCCGAAGAGGGTGAGCGTGGTGCCAATGCCGCCGGCAAAGGCTTTGGCGGCGTTTCCGGAGGAATAGCCGCCTCCGACGTAGGAAGCGGACAGGGTGGCGAAAATGATCAGCGTGCCGTACCGGCCACCGGATGCGGTAAAGTCTGCCGCGTTACGGACATTGCGGCCGCCGCGCAGGCTCATGACGATCAGCAGCAGAATGTATGCGATGACAATACCGGTATCCAGCCACACGGCGAATCCCCCCTTCGCCTTATCCTATGCGGCGGGGCAGAGGGGTAGACCTGCTAAAAACGCCGCGGAAGCCGTACAGGCTTCCGCGGCGTTGTGCTGTGCCGGATGGTGGTCATTCAATT
>CAJKBW010000163.1 GCA_905198295.1 uncultured Oscillospiraceae bacterium
CTTGTTGGAAATATTCCGCACGGCGGGCAGCCTGTCCAGCAGCTTGTAAATTGGCGTAAATACCGCCATACCCTCCGTCAGACTGTGTTCTTCCATAAATTGAAAATCCGGCAGCAGCGCCGCAAGAGCCGAACCGTTCTTCACGCCCCAGGTGAATTTTGCATGGCTGCCCTCGATGGATTTTTCCTTGAAGTGCCCCACGATCATCGGATTCATCGTTTCCGCAAATACCGTGGCTTTCTTAAAACTGCTGGAAATCACTGCAAAAATCCGCTGTACATCTTTTGTGTTCAGGTACATGGTCAGCCCCTCAATGACGATCAGCACCGGCACAGTCTGCTCGCCGATTTCGCCTCCCCAATCGTCCATGGCGGACATAGCGATTTGCGAAATCGAACCGCTTTCCGGCAGGAGCTTCTCCCGCACCGCCATCGTCTCCGGCAGATCGAGGTTATACCAATGTGCGTAACCCGTCATTCGATAGCACCGGGTGTCCAGCCCGCAGGCGATGTTAAGCACCACCGCGCCAGGGTGCGACGTAAGCCACGCTTTTGTCAGCTTATCCAGCACAATGGTCCGGGCAATGACGCCGCTGTGCATGGCAGTATCCTTGTCGGCAAGGGAAAAATCGTAGTCCAGCTTTTCAATGATTTCCTCCGCTTTTGCATCGTGAATGCTGCCGCGGCCGCCGCTCTCCTTTGCCCTTGCGTAAACGGTTTGCAGCATGGTCTCCGGCACGCCGGAGAGCTTGATTTTTTCTTTCATATCATACTTCCTCCGCTTGCAAAATCAGAAATTTTTCCGCATACCGGCAGAATTTCTCCGGATGCACCATCACCAGCTCCGCATGAGCCATCTTGGGGATGCCGTGAATGCGCGTCTGGGGGAAATAGCCCTTGATGAACCGGATATCCCGCCTGCGATCCTTCTTTTCGTCGTCACCGTACCAGTAGGTGATCTTTGTGCCAACTTTCGCAGGGCACTTCGGAAGCCCATAGTTGTTGGCCGACCAGAATATATTGCGAATTGTCAGGTCGGAGAAAGTCTTGAGATAGGCTTCCATGGCATCGTACTCCTTTTTGGGGTCGTGCCCTGCGGGGGTAAACCGCTCCGGCGGAAAAGCCGCTTCCAGTATCTTTCGGCTGTTTGCCGCCATTTTGAAAGACAGCACATCCCGCGCCAGTAGCAGCTTTCGCATCAAGAAGGGCAGCTGGTAGGGTGTGATCCCGCCGTCGATGATGGCTCGGCCGATGGGCATTTCTCCCAATGCCAGCATACGGGTCAGACAGGCTCCGCCCATGGAACAGCCATAGACCCCGTCCAGTTGTGAGATGCCGCAGCTTTTCAGGTAAGAGATCACCGCATCCACGGTCTGCTCCACGGAGGTGAAGTCCCCGGGGTACTCCGGCTGATGGCCGTCATACACCACCTGAAAAACGTGCCAGCTCTGAGATAGCTGTGCGATCGTGTCGGCAAAAGCCCACACCGGCTCTGCCGTGCAGGGGAAAAACAGCAGCGTCCGCCCATGTTCCTGCCCGTGTTCCAATATCTGCATGGTTCATCCCTCCGATTTTACGCACTCTGTGTAAGCCAGCGGGAATGAGGCTTTCAGCACAGCGCTTTTCCGCACCGTCCAGCCGTTTTCCCGCAGAAATGCCAGATATTCTTCGTTCGTCCACTTGCTGTGTAGCGGAAAGCCCGCCAGCTTCATGAAAAATGCCTTGACCTTGCCGGGAAACGAGTTCTCCGCGTGGGTGAAGGTCGGCGCGATCAGTATACCGTCGTCCTTCAGCACCCGGCGAATTTCCGCCAATGCTCGCTCCGGTTCCGGTACAATGTGCAAAGCATTGGACACAATCACCACATCGAAAGACCGGTCAGCATAGGGCAGGCAGAACATATCCTGCACCGAAAAGTACAGCTTTGCCGAGCGGCTATCCCGCTTTGCCTCGGCGATCATCTCCCCGGAGGCGTCCGTCGCCTCGATGTGCGCCGCCGCATTTACGATGTTTTTTGCGATCAGCCCTGTACCGGTTGCCAGCTCCAGCACCTGCTTATGCCGCACCACGGGATAGATCAGCGAGTACATTTGCTTGTACGCCTTATGGTCTTTTCGCATAAAGCGGTCGTATCGATTGGCGTTTCTGTCCCAGAAGTCCTTGTGTTCCTGCATCGCTGTCATTCCTTTCAACGTTAGATTCACCTAACCGATATGCACAGTTTCTCGATTAGATGACGCTAACCGCTGTATCTCGGAAAAGCCGCATCTTTGCGGCCTTCCGCTTATTTAAACAACTCCCGGCAAGCGCCGTACACCAGCGTTTCCAGCACCTGCGGATACAGTTCTCCAATTTGCTCCTTGTGGGAAACCGTCAAGATCAGTCCCCGCACCGTGGCGGCAGCCAAAGAGATGCCGCGATTCGGCACAAGGTCATATTTCTCCAAAAGCAGACGGACGTGCGTCTCGTCATCGTGGTAATGGACATTTTTGACGTCATCCGGCAGCCTCTGCAAAAGCAGCTTTGCATCGTTTTCAATGAAAACCATGTCGCCGGTATCAGACAGTCGCCGGCAGACAGCAAGAACCGCCTTTGCCGTGCGCTCCGGCGGTGGTAAGCTGTCAGCTTCGCTCAATGCATGGTCAGCCACTCCGTAAAGCTCGGAGTGAATGTTCTCCAAAACCGCGAAGAAAAGCATTTCCTTGGAT
>CAJKBW010000164.1 GCA_905198295.1 uncultured Oscillospiraceae bacterium
ACCATGTTGTCCTGAATGGTTTCCAGCGCCTTGAACAGCGGCTTGCCCAGCTTCTTTTCGATCTGCATGATGGCGCTGGCGGTCAGCCGCATTTTGTATTCCTCTCCGCCTACGGTCATGGTATAAAACTTATTCATTGTCTATCGTCCTTTCTTTTCTGCTGATAAAATTGACCGGGGCCGGCCGTTGCCGGCCCCGGTCTTTTTTGTCCTGACTCGGGTTTACGCGGTGGGGTTAGTCACGGTGATGTCGCTCTGCAGCATCATGGTGGCACTGAAGGTCAGGGCGCCGTTGAGGGTGCCGGCGTCCATCTTGACCGACGGGATCGCGTCGAACTGATGCGCGGTGCCGTCCGGATACTCGATCTTGTAGGTGACCGCCGCACCGGCGTCTTCCTGCCCTTTGAGGACACGATAGTTGGACGTATCGGAGGAATTATCGTACAGGAACTTGAAAACCAGGTCGCCAAGGTCTTTCGTGCCGGGGACGTATTTCTTCACCTTGTCGGCCAGGGTGGTGACGTCGATTTTCTCGGGAGCGCCGCCGAATTCCGGCACCTCCATCAGGTATTCCAGCTCGGTAAAGGTGGCGGCCTCAGCGCCGGATTTGTAGGAAATTTTGGTGTTGTTAGCAGACATTCTGGCCATAATGATTAGCTCCTTTTCATACAGTTGTTTTTTTGATGTACTCCATCGGTACGCTCTGGAAGGTGTTATCCTCCAGCATCACGATGCCTACGGGGACAAATTTATCGGAATCGGTCTGATCGCTCTGCACCGAGATATCGATCAGGGTTCCGGATTTTTCGGTACCGGCGTAATCCAGCGTCTCCGGATCCCAGTACCGGTCCAGCAGACAGGTGACGGGTATGGTTTCTGTCACTGCTGTTCACCTCCCCCGGTGTCCGCGTCTGAATGCGGGGCGTCGGCAGGCTGCCCGGTGGATTTCCCCGAAGGATCCGACCATAACGTGTCGTTCGTTTCAGCGCCGATTTCCCGTTTGAGCGAACACATTTCTTGATACAGCGTCAGGTGCACCGCGGCCATACAGCGTTTGAGCCTGTCCTCGAATTCCTTTGTCAGCCGTTCCCGTTCCCGGCCGAGGCGGGCGGCGACAATCCGGTTAAGCTCCTGTTGGGTAAAGACTTTCTTCGCCATATGTAACTCCATTTAACGTCTGTCGACGAAAATTCCATGCAGCTTTTAACGCCGGTCCGCACGTTCTGGGCAAGGCCGGTTTCCCCGGCCGGCGGTTAGAGGTTTCGATAAAGCCGAAGGGCTCTCTTGTGCAGCCAGTCCGCTTGCTCCTGACTGCAGCCTAACGTTTCCGCCACGGCGGGCCAGATTTTCTTCTGGATATAGCGGCAGCGCAGCAGCCGGCCTTCCAGCGGGGGCATAGTGTTCAGGCGGCGGTTGATCGCAAGGCAGCGCCGGACGAGCTGCTGTCTGCGCCACAGCAGGCGATACCGCTGGCCGGCGTATTTCGGTTCCGCGAGCTGGCGGCTGATGCGGAAGATTTCTTCCATCCAGATCCGACAGCTGAGCAGTTCTGCCGCGGCTTGATGCATCAAATCCCTCCTTCTTTATGTGCTCTTTCACCAGACAGAAAGGGAGAAAGCGGTACATTGTAAACGAGGCGGAAAAATTTGTGCGGGAAGCACCGCGGCCGTTCAGCGGCCGCCGGATCCGGTGTCTTCAAGATACTGCCGCATAATCAGCAGTCCCCGCTGCAGAGTTTGGTTTGCCGCCTGCCGGCTGATATGCAGCCGTTCACCGATTTCGCGTATACTGTAGCCGCAGCAGTATTTATACACCACGATCTGCCGCTGCCGGCCAGTCAGCCGCGCAAGCGCACCGGCCAGCACCAGGCGGGTATCGGGATCGGTTTCACAAACGCTGATTTCTTCGCAGTATTCTGCCGTGATTTCCCGCTGAAGCTGCGCAGCTTTGGATAAGGCTATGTATTGGTTGCGCAAAGATACGGCGATGTATTTCTGCAGCCCGGAAGATTCATCCGGCGGGAATCGGCTGGTATCCAGACGGTGCAGCAATTCCAGAAAAAACAGGGTGAGTTCCTGCTGACCGTCGTCGGTGCCCAGACGTTTTGCATAATACCGAATCAGTTTTCCGAACGCCTCATACAGAAGATCGAAGACACAGTGGTTTCCGGTTCGCAGCTGCTTGATCCAAAGAATCAGTTCCCGATTACACATGACTCAGTCCCCACCTTCCCGCCAAATAGAAAGAAAAAGGCTGAGCATTTGTAAACACGGCCAGCTGCTTTTTTGCAAAAGCTGTTGCGGGTGTGTTTTTGGCGCAGAAATACACCTATCGGCAGATAGATTCGACAAAAAAGTCGGTTTGTGCGCAAAATTATATATTTGGTTTGTTATACAGTTGTTATAAACGAGGAAAAAGGAATTATTTTGTCGAAAACGCAGATCTGTTTTGACGGGAGGTTGACAAATCGACGGCAGTTCCCTTTCTCTTTTTTGGACCGGCGGATTGTTTCGGAATCAAAGGGAAACAGCGGTCCGGGAAACATACGTAATTTGAAGGAAAAGAGGAATGAATATGCCGAAAATCTACCTGTCCCCGGCGGCGCACGGGAGGGACAACCCGTGCGGCTATGACAGCGCGTGCGGGGAAAATATCCACTGCAATTTGTATATGGAC
>CAJKBW010000165.1 GCA_905198295.1 uncultured Oscillospiraceae bacterium
AAGGCCTTGATGCCGCTTTTCGGAAACTTTGCATGACGCAAACACGGTTTTCCGCCGCGAAGGCCGCACCCGGCCGGAAACGGATAAGGTTTAGAAATCGATCTCGCGGTCGTAGTACACGGCCAGCAGCAGTTTCTCCATTTCCTCCTGGCTGGGCTGACGGGGGTTGGAACCGGTGCAGGCATCGCCGATCGCGTTGGCCGCAACCGCCGACAGCTTCTCGTTGAATTCCTTCTCGTCGATGATGCTCTTGTCCGCGAGCACGCCGCCCTCGCCGTAATTCTGGATGGACAGCGGGATATTCAGCTGCTTGTTCATCTCGCGCAGCTCGGCGATCAGCGCGTCAACCAGCTCTTCGGTGGTCGAGCCCTTCAGGTCGATGAAGCGCGCAATCTCTGCATAGCGCTCCGCCGCTTCCGGATTCTTCGCGTTGTACTTGATGACCTTCGGCAGATACATCGCGTTCGCGGCGCCGTGAATGATATGGCCGCCGGAGAAGGCCGCGCCGGTCTTGTGCGCCATCGAGTGCACAATGCCGAGCAGCGCGTTGGAGAACGCCATGCCGGCGAGGCACTGCGCGTCGTGCATGCGGTCGCGCGCATCCATATCGCCGTCATACGATTTCTTCAGATCGTCGTGGATCATCTTGATGGCGTGCAGCGCCAGCGGATCGGTGTAGTTGCAGTGCAGGGTGGACACATAGGCCTCGACCGCATGGGTCATCGCGTCCATACCGGTGTGCGCGGTGAGCTTCGGCGGCATCGTCTCGGCCAGATCCGGATCCACGATCGCGACATCCGGGGTGATGTTGAAGTCCGCGAGCGGATACTTGATGCCCTTGTCGTAGTCGGTGATCACCGAGAACGCGGTGACCTCGGTCGCGGTGCCGGAGGTCGACGGGATCGCGCAGAAATGCGCCTTGGTGCGCAGGGTCGGGAAGCTGAACGGCGTGATCAGCTGCTCAAAGGTGCACTCCGGATACTCATAGAACGCCCACATCGCCTTCGCGGCATCGATCGGGGAACCGCCGCCCATCGCAACGATCCAGTCCGGCTGGAATTTACGCATCGCTTCGGCGCCCTTCATCACGGTGGTGACCGACGGATCCGGCTCGACGCCTTCAAACAGCTCCACTTCCATGCCGGCATCCTTCAGGTACTGAACCGCACGATCCAGGAAACCGAAGCGCTTCATGCTGCCGCCGCCGACGACAATCATGGCTTTTTTGCCCTTGAGGTTCTTCAGCTCTTCCAGAGAACCCTTTCCGTGGTACAGATCACGAGGCAGAGTAAAACGACCCATAACAATTTACCTCCCAAAAGATTCCGGCTAAAGCCGGTTTTTCATTTCATTGACAGCCTTTCGCTGCCTTCGTTAAAATATTATCATAGATTTTTTCTTTTGGGTAATGTATAATAGGAATGACACATATATCAAACCGGAATAGCCCGATATTTCCCGCTTTTTTGGTGAAGATGGCGAACCATGCTGCCGCCGCAGCGGTTATCGGCCGCTGCGGACTTGGAAAAAACAAAAGAAAGGAAGCCTTTGCCGGGCAAAGGCGTGGTAGTGACATGGATCTTCAGCAGCTGCGCAATGTCGTGGAGGTTGCCGCCTGCGGCTCGATTTCCAAAGCCGCCAAAAAACTGTATATGGGTCAGCCCAACCTGTCCAAAAGCATTAAAGAGCTGGAAAACGAAATCGGCAAACCGCTTTTTGCCCGGACGGCGCAGGGGGTGGCCCCTACCGCCAGCGGCGAGGATTTCCTGCGGTACGCCCGCAGCATTCTCGAGCAGATGGACAGCCTGGCCGCGCTGTATCTGCCGCATGAGGAGGATGCTCTGCGCCTGTCGATATACGTCCCCCGCGCCAGCTACATCGCCGCGGCATTTTCCCGCTGGGAGCGCGAGCATGCCTTCGGGGCTTTTCAGCTGCAGTACCGGGAGACCAACAGCATGACCATCCTGCAGGCGGTGGAAAAGGGCGATGCGGATGTCGGCATCGTGCGGTATCACCGGCAGCATCAGGACTATTTCCGCAGCCTGATTGTTTCCAAAGGGCTGCACGGCGACAGCCTGTGGGAATACAGCATGATGGTGCTGCTGCA
Source organism: uncultured Oscillospiraceae bacterium (assembly GCA_905198295.1). GTDB lineage: Bacteria > Bacillota > Clostridia > Oscillospirales > Acutalibacteraceae > UMGS1591. Next base: position 2,108 of record CAJKBW010000165.1, read on the forward strand.
CGAATCCCACCCGCTCGCCCGTCTGCGGGAAATCCCCTACCGTGAACTCACGCAGTATCCCGAAATTGTGCACGGCGACCTTACCCCGGTTCTGCCGCCGGAGGCCCTGCCGGACGAAACCGCGCCGGAGCCTTCGAATCAGACCGGCAAAATCGCGGTATACGACCGCGCCGGCCAGTTCGATGCGCTGCGCAATATCGCCGGGTGCTATATGTGGGTGAGTCCCATGCCGCAGGATACGCTCGACCGGCAGGGGCTGGTGCAGCGCCCGTGCCAGTCGGCCGGTTTTTACCGCGATGCGGTGATCTGGAAAGGCAGGATGACCGCCGCGGCCAGCAGCTTCATCGAGGCGGTACATACCGAGATCAGCGCCCTTGTCCAGACGCGGTAAGCTGTCTTTACAGGAACAAAATCCCCCGGTGTGTACCGGGGGATTTTTCAGGCTGTCGGGAAACGGGTTTTGCCGGCAGCTGGCTGCACAAATGCGGCTTCACGCCGCATCGGGAAACCCCTTGATAGGGTTTCCCA
>CAJKBW010000166.1 GCA_905198295.1 uncultured Oscillospiraceae bacterium
CCGCAGGCGAAACATTGCGGCCCCTGTGTGAGTTTGCCGCTTTGCGGCAAACTCACCGCGGACGGTCACGTCCGCGCCCCCGCCGCCTTTTGAAAAAGGCCGGCGAAAACTTTTTGTGCAGTATTTTTTGCAAAATCACTTCTTTGACAGACTGCAGGCTCCGGATGTTTATCCGGAGCCTTTTCTCATGGATTCGCTTATTTCTTATTCCGGATATACTCGTCGATCGCTTTCGCCGCATGCTTGCCGGCGCCCATCGCGAGGATGACCGTCGCCGCGCCGGTAACCGCATCGCCGCCGGCATAAACCGCCGTGCGGGTGGTCAGGCCGTCGTCGCCGTTCGTGATGATGCAGCCGTGCTTATCGGTATCCAGACCGGGCGTCGTGGAGCGGATGAGCGGGTTCGGGCTGGTGCCGATGGACATAATCATGCAGTCGACATCCAGCGTGAAGGTGCAGCCCTCCTTAGCCACCGGGCGGCGGCGTCCGGAAGCGTCCGGCTCGCCAAGCTCCATCTCCTGGCAGACCATGCCACTGACCCGGCCGTTCTCATCGCCGAGCACCTCGATCGGGTTCGAGAGCGTCTTGAAGATAATGCCCTCTTCCTCCGCGTGCTCGACCTCTTCCTTACGGGCGGGCAGCTCGTCCATGCCGCGGCGGTAAACAATATACACGTTCTCCGCGCCCAGCCGCTTCGCACAGCGCGCCGCGTCCATCGCGACGTTGCCGCCGCCGACAATCGCCACGTTTTTCGCGTGCTGCACCGGCGTCTTGGCGTTTTCCCTGTACGCCTTCATCAGGTTGATGCGGGTGAGGAACTCATTGGCGGAATACACGCCGTTGAGGCTCTCGCCCGGAATCCCCATAAACCGGGGCAGGCCGGCGCCCGAACCGATAAAGATGGCTTCAAAACCCATGTCGAACAGGTCGTCGATCGTCAGCGTACGGCCGATGACCACATTGGTTTCGATATCCACGCCCAGCTCACGCAGGCCGTCGATCTCCTGCCGTACGATATCCTTGGGCAGACGGAATTCCGGAATGCCGTACACCAGCACCCCGCCGGGGGTATGCAGTGCCTCGTAAATCGTGACCGCGTAACCCTTCTTGGCCAGGTCGCCGGCCGCGGTCAGGCCGCTCGGGCCGGAACCGATCACCGCCACCTTATGGCCGTTGGCAGCCGGTTTTTTGGCGGCTTCTTCGGTATGTTCACGGTGCCAGTCGGCCACAAAGCGCTCCAGCCGGCCGATGCCGACCGGTTCGCCCTTGATGCCGCGCACGCATTTGCCCTCGCACTGGTTTTCCTGCGGGCAGACCCGCCCGCACACCGCCGGCAGCGCCGAGGACGCGGACAGCACCTCGTACGCGCCTTCCATATCCTCTTCGGCCACCTTCGCGATAAAGGCGGGGATATCGATGCCGACCGGGCAGCCGGACTGGCAGGGTTTATTCTTGCAGTGCAGGCAGCGCTTGGCCTCCTCCACCGCCATATCGTAGGTATAGCCCAGCGCCACCTCGCGGAAATTCTTATTGCGGACGTCGGGGTCCTGTACCGGCATCGGACACTTTTTCGGATCCATGTTCGGCATGTTACTCGACCTCCTTTTTCAGCAGGTTGCATTCTGCTTCGCGGGCGTGCGCCTCAAAATCACGGTACATGCCGCCGCGGTGCATCGCCTCGTCGAAATCCACCTCGTGGCCGTCGAAATCGGGGCCATCGACACAGGCGAACTTTGTCTTGCCGCCCACCGTCAGCCGGCAGCCGCCGCACATGCCGGTGCCGTCGATCATGATCGGGTTCATCGACACCACCGTTTTAATGCCGTATTCCTTGGTCAGCTTGCAGACGAATTTCATCATGATCAGCGGGCCGATGGCAATAACCTCGTCGTACTGGTTGCCGTCCTTGATCAGCGCTTCCAGCGCGTTGGTGACCAGACCCTTTTCACCGTAAGACCCGTCATCGGTCATCATCACGAGCTTTTCAGACACCGCCTTGAATTCGTCCTCCAGAATCACCAGATCCTTGCTGCGGAACCCGACGACGGCGTGCACTTCGGTTCCCAGGCTGTGCAGCTTTTTAGCGATCGGATAAGCGATGGCGCAGCCGACGCCGCCGCCGACAACCGCCACTTTTTTGAGGCCGTCCACATGGCTTGGCGTGCCGAGCGGACCGACAAAGTCGGTCAGGCATTCCCCTTCATGCAAGGCATTAAGTTCCATCGTTGCGCCGCCCACGATCTGGAATATAATCGTGACGGTGCCCCGCTCGCGATCGTAATCCGCGATGGTCAGCGGCACCCGCTCGCCGTCCTCGGATGCACGGAAAATGATAAACTGCCCCGGCTCGGCCTTTTTGGCCACGAGCGGCGCTTCTATAACCATTTTGGTCACGGTGGGGTTAAGCGCCTTTTTCTCAAGGATCTTATACATCCCGAATCCTCCCTGAATTGTTTTCCGAAAAAAGCGAAGCCGCTAAACCCGTCAGCGGCTTCGCTCTGCCTATTATAGCATAATC
>CAJKBW010000167.1 GCA_905198295.1 uncultured Oscillospiraceae bacterium
AGAAACCTACATTTTTTGTTCGGCGTTTTTTTACATTTTATCACCGGCGCTGACACAGTAGTAAAAGCCTTAGTACAAAAAATATACGCCTATACCGACGGAAAATTCACCGTCAACATAGGCGTACATATGGATGGCTCCCCCTGTTGGGCTCGAACCAACGACCCTGCGGTTAACAGCCGCATGCTCTACCGACTGAGCTAAGGAGGAATATGTGCAGCCTCCGCTAAAACCGGATGCTGCGGATGTCGGCACCTGCTTATTTTCCCGGGCCGCTTCCAGCCAAGTATCTTCAGCGCAAGTGGGCTTAACTGCCGTGTTCGGGATGGGAACGGGTGTACCCCCACCGCCATCGGCACCGACTTGGTGACCCGTACGAGATTCGAACTCGTGTTGCCGGCGTGAGAGGCCGGAGTCTTAGGCCGCTTGACCAACGGGCCATGTGGTGCGCCATCAGGGACTCGAACCCGGGACACCCTGATTAAGAGTCAGGTGCTCTACCAACTGAGCTAATGGCGCATTTCACGGGCAGCCAATCGCTGACTGCCCTAGTATCATACACTATCTCCTGCCGCTTGTCAATAGGAATTTTTCCATTTTTTACGGAAGCGGTCTCTGCACGCACAGTGCTACATCAGCGGGGCAAAAACCCGCAGCACAGCACGGCCCAACAGCCGTAGCTTACTGACCTTCCGGCAATCCTCATAGGTGATTTCCTGGCAGACCTCAAGTGTTTTGAGGAAATCCTCCTTGACGGCCAGAACGCTTGGCGTGCGGTACAGCCAGGTTCCGCATTCAAAATGCAGATACAGGCTCCGGTAATCCAGGTTGATGGTGCCGACCACGCCGAATTGATCATCCGAAACAAAAGTCTTGGCGTGAATAAAGCCGGGCGTATATTCGTAAATACGCACCCCATCCTCAATCAGCGCCTCATAATTGGCCCGTGTAACCGCATGAACAAACCATTTGTCAGCAATATGCGGCGTTATGATCCGCACATCCACCCCGGACTTGGCGGCCGTGCTCAGCGCCGTGATCATTTCGTTGTCGATGATCAGATACGGCGTGGTGATATAGATATAGTCCATCGTCTGGGTAATCATGTTGAGATAAACGCTTTCACCCACCGCCTCGTTGTCCAGCGGGCTGTCGGCAAATGGCTGGATATACCCTGCCTGATCGTCCGGCAGCCGCACCTCCGCCAGTTCTTCCGGCAACGGCCGGTAACGGTTATAGTCTTCGTCCACGCCGCGAATATATTCCCACAGCGACAAAAACATTACCGTCAGATTCCATACCGCTTCCCCTTTCAGCAAAATGGCGGAATCCTTCCAGTGGCCATGCTTCGGGTAAGCGTTGATGTATTCATCCGCCAGATTGATGCCGCCGGTGAACCCGATATACCCGTCAATGACCAGGATTTTGCGATGATCACGGTTATTGAGCCGGGCGGAGAGCACCGGTACAAACGGGTTGAACACACAGCAGGCGATGCCGGCCTCCTCCAGTCGGCGCTCATAATGATACGGCAGAGTGGTCAGCGAACCGACGTCGTCATAAATAACCCGGACATCCACCCCCTGCTTTACCTTTTCTTTCAGGATATCCAGCACCGTATCCCACATGATGCCTTCCTGAATGATGAAGTACTCCAGAAAAATATACCGTTTGGCCTTTACCAGTTCTTCCTTAAGACGCGCAAACTTCTCTTCGCCGGAAGGCAGGTATTCCGAAAAAGTACCGCGGCACGGCGGACAGAATGCCTTGTTCTGGATATAGCGCGACTGATGTGCTGCACGGGGGCTTTCGGCCTTCAGCTGCGTCTGGAGCTGCGGATCCGGCGGCAGTGCCTGTTTCATCTTTTCATTGACCTTCTGCATTCTGTGCCGGGTACGGCGGCCGAGCCGGTTTCCGCCGAAGAGCAGATAGAAAATCCCGCCAAAAATCGGGAAAAGCAGAATCGGAATCAGCCAGGCAATTTTGTAGCCAGGATTGCTTCGGTCATTGACGATTTTCAGCACCGCCAGGAGACTGATCAGCAGGCAGAAAGCATAAAAGAAGACCACATAATCTTCAAAAATAACCAGCATCAGGATCAGCGCCGCCACCTGGAGAGCAAGCGCCAGCACCACCACGGCCATGCGGCTAAACAGCATTTTTAAAAAATTGCGCATATTCCCGCCCTCCTATGTCCGGAAATGTCGATTTTGGTCACTGAAACCCATTCTATCAGTTTCCCCGCCAGAATGCAAGCTATCCGCCGATTCGGCCGCATTTGGCACATTCGGCCGTTGTACATTCCCCGGGAGTATGTTATACTTATCACAAAGTTCACAACGAAGAAATTACACAAAGGAGGACGGCATGAGCTGCATCACCAATGAACCCAAACATAAAAACGGCATACTGCAGGCCATCCGTGAACAGCTGGAACATCGCGCTATGTGGCTGTATCTGCTGTGCGACGAAGCACAGCAG
>CAJKBW010000168.1 GCA_905198295.1 uncultured Oscillospiraceae bacterium
TTCAGCGTTTGCGGCAGTTGGAACCGTTGTTGTTTTTCAGCACGCAATTCTTGTCAAAGCTGGGGTTAAACGCATAGAAATTCTTGCTGTTGAGACGATCAGTGGCGATGCGCAGCCCTTCGCCGAAACGCTGATAGTGGACGATTTCACGCTGCCGGAGAAACCGGAGCGGCTCGAGAACATCCGGATCATCGATCAGACGAAGCAGATTGTCGTATGTGGTACGGGCCTTCTGCTCCGCCGCCATATCCTCGTGCAGATCCGCAATCAGGTCACCCTTGACGCCGATATAATCCGCATTCCACGGGGCGCCGGATGCGGCTACCGGATATACGCCGGTTGTGTGGTCGACAAAGTAGGTGTCGAAACCGGATTTTTTAATTTCTTCGGGGGTGAGCGAACGGGTGAGCTGGTGTACCATGGCGGAGATCATTTCCAGATGGGCCAGCTCCTCTGTGCCTATATCGGTCAGCAGGCCTTTAAGTTCGGCGTAAGGCATGGAAAAACGCTGGCTGAGATAACGCAGAGAAGCGCCGAGCTCACCGTCCGGGCCGCCGTACTGACTAATGATAATCTGCGCGTATTTTGGGTTGGGATTTTTGATATTGATCGGGTACTGCAGCTTTTTCTCATATTGCCACATACTCAGCATTCCTCCTTTACATTATCCCAGGGCCACGGATCATCCACCCAGGACCAGCGGCTGCTGGCAACGTCGTTCTGGGTGACGATATACGGACCAAAGCAGCGCTCATATTCCTGCACGCGCTCTTCGCGGCGGCGGCGGTACTGTTCGAGCGCCTGCATGGCCTTGGTGTCGTCGGGATGGGTATCCAGATAGAGCCCCAGCTCATACAGGGAAAAATCGTATGCGGCAATGCATTTGCGCATCCGCATGCGGTCGTTTTGATTAGTCACAGCAGACACCTCCGGGCATCCAGGGCTTGTCGAGCTCCGGGAAAATCGTACCGCGGCACAGGCCGCCTTCGGGTTCATAAACGGTATTCAGGTTCTGCCAGGGAACATAGGCCATTGCGACGACGGGTTTCTGACCGTCGGGCATCAGAAAAGACAGGTCATCCATGCTTTCCGACATAAAATCATCCAGCGCTTCTTCATCGGGACAACCGGCTGCGTGCATGGTTTTATCCAAGTTCAGGACTCCTTTTCAAAAGAATGGGGGATTGGCGTTTCCCTTAACCAGTCTATGAGCGTGTCCCGAAAAGGTGCGTAAAGCGGTCCGTGCAAAAACGGTGTTGGCTTGGATATTGACGAAAGGAAGGCGGCTCTTTATAATGAAGTTAAGTTAGAAACAGGAGGGATCGATTATGACCGAACGGGAACGTTTTATCCGTGCGCTTCGGCGTCAGCCGCTTACCGGCCACGTCCCACATTTTGAACTGGAGTTTTTTCTGACAATGGAGGCGTTCGGGCGCATCCACGCCTCTCAGCGGCAATATGCACAGTGGAATCAGATGAGCCGCCATGAGCAGGTGCTGCATATTCAGGATAACGCCGATCTGCATATCAAGGTTGCCCAGCGGTATCACCACAGTGCCATTCTCATCCATCCCGCGCCGTGGGAGGACGGCGCGATTCTGGATATGCTCAAAGCGATCCGCGACCAGTCCGGTGATGAGTATTTTATCATGATGCACGGGGACCCCACCTTTGATATTCCGCGCGGGGACAACATGATGGAATTCTCCGCCATGCTGTATGAAGAGCCGGAGGAGATGCACCGCCGCGCCCGCGCGCGTCTGGATGAGAACCTGCGCCGCGCGGAATGGATGGCCAAATACCCGGGGCTTTTGGACGGGTTTGCGCTGTGCTCCGATTACTGCTTCAACACCAACCCCTTTTTCAGTCCGGCGATTTTTGCGGAGTTCATCGCCCCGTATCTGAAGGAGGGGATTGAGGCGTATCACCAGATGGGCTTTTTTGCAATAAAGCATACCGATGGGAATATTATGCCGATCCTCGAGCAGATTGTGGAATGCGGCCCGGATGCGCTGCATTCGCTCGACCCGCAGGGCGGCGTGACCATCCCGGCTGTGCGGGAGATCACCAAAGGACGGCTCGCGCTCATCGGGAACGTCAACTGCGGTCTGCTGCAGACCGGAACCGAGGAGGAGTGCATCGCCGATGTGCGCCGTGCCCTCCGGGAAGGGATGCAGGAGCCGGGCTATATTTTCTCGACCTCCAACTGTGCGTATACCGGTCTGCCGCTGGAACGGTACGAACTGATGCACCGCATCTGGTGGGAAGAAGGCATTTATGCATAAAAAAACAGCCGGACGAAAGTCCGGCTGTTTCAGTCTGTC
>CAJKBW010000169.1 GCA_905198295.1 uncultured Oscillospiraceae bacterium
AAAAGGTGATCGGTTCAGCATGAACATCATTGGCTGCGCCATGCTGGGGGCGTTCGTTCTCTGTATGCCGAGGCGGCCGGATACGGAGTCGCTGACGGTATACTATGAGAATGCCCAGATGACGCCGCTGATGAAGTGGTTCTGCCGCCAAAGCGGCAAGTCGAAGTTCACGCCCAAGGATATTGCCGGAATGAAAGCCACCGCCGCCCGGAAGGCGGCTGACCGCAACCCCTACTCGTGGAATATGGACTTTTACGAGTATCCCGACGGCAGCGGTTATGAGGGGCGCTTTACGAAGTGCGGCATCTGCACGCTGATGCAGGAGTTGGGGCTTTATGACCTGACACCCGCCATGTGCCATTTGGACTACGCCATGAGCGAGGCGGGCGGCGTGACGAACTTTGTGCGGCAGTATACCCTTGCCTCCGGCGGCCCTTACTGCGACTGCGGGTACCAAAAGAAACGAGTATGAGGCGGAGTAGCATTGAAATACTTTGAATTCGGACAGGCGGCACATCAGTGCAGCCTGCAAAAGGAAAAGGTATGAAAGACAGCAAACTACAATTTGACCGCAGCTGCCATGTGCTGTATTCCGGGGCGTGTAAAAAGGAGATACAGGCGAAAATCGCCCTGCATTACCCGGAAACGGAGCGGGAGGCCGTTTGGGAACGGGTGCAGCTGCAGTATGTAGAATTTCTCTCGGACTGGCGCACCGACCTCGGCGGCAGCAAAAACTTCCACAACGGCGCGGGCGGCACCTACGACTGCATCGCCATTATGAGCTGTTATGCCGTGTGCCGGGATGTTGTTTCATTTCGGGAGATCGAGGAAATCGAGGAAAATCTGATCCTGCCTGCCTTCCGCAAGCTCTCCAGATTCGTGGACTGCAACAAACCCTTTTTTAAGAAGCTGATGTATCTGGCATTTCAGAACGCCGAAAAGCAGTGCAGCAGGTGGCACGATTACGAGATGCACATTGCGCCCTACGACAAGGACAAACCCATCTATTACGAATTTACCGCCTGCCCGGCGGCGGAGTTTGCCGTAAAGCACGGTCTGACGGACATTATGCCTGCCCTGTGCAATGTGGACTTTGCCTCCATGGAACTGCTTCACGCCCGCTTGGTGCGGAAGGGCACCTGCGTGGACGGCTGCAAGTGTGACTATACCATCTGTGGCGATAAAGACCCATATCTGCGCGACCATCCCGAATACCGGGATGAGGCGGGATACCGCAGAAACCGTTAAGGAGAAGGAGAAAATGATCATGAGAATTTTGGTATAAACAATATGATTGACATCTTTTTTCATGACAAAACGGGCGTGGTTTCCGGCTTCCCCGGACAAATAGATGGCTTTGAACATGCGGATGGTAACGGAGAAATCCACTACTACCGGCTGTTTGACGGCGTGGGAATCATGCTGCTGCGGCTGGAAATGGAGGCGTACACAGAAATTCGGACACAGATCGGGAGGCTGGAAGTCAATTTCTGCGTGAACGGACGGTTTGAAACCAGCTTTTCCATGCGGGATCGTGTTCTTCTGAAGCCGGGCGACATGGCGGTCAGTTGCTACGATGGCTTTCACGGAAGCAGTTCGGCGTCCTGCTTTCCGCTGGGCTACTACGAGGGAATCTGTCTGGAGATTGAACCGGCCGCCGCGGGAAATTGGATAAAGCAGAACGCACCTGCGTTTTCAGTGGATTTTGCCGCATGGAAGCAAAATCTTCTGGGCTGTAAATGGTATATGGTCGGCGCTGCGGGGCCGCGCTGTGAGCATGTATTCCGGGAGCTTTACGAAAGTGCGTTCTATGAAGATCCCGGCTTTTTGCAGCTCAAGACGCTGGAACTTCTGATGCTGCTTGGGCGTATTCCACAGGAGAATACGGCGGGGTTATATTGCTCGTCCGAGCAGACGGTTCTTGCGCACCATCTCCGGGATCACTTGCTGACAAACCGGGAGGGATACATATCCCTCGCCAGCCTTGCGGCGGAGCATGAGATATCGGTATCGCATCTGCAAAAGCTCTTCAAGCAGGTCTATGGCGTGCCGATCTACCGATATATCAAGGAATACCGCCTGGAGCAGGCGGCAGTGGAGCTGGTTCGCAGCGGGAAGTCTGTTACGGAGATCGCGCAGCAAGCAGGCTATGACAACGCCAGCAAATTTTCAGAGAGCTTCAAAAAGCGGTACGGAAAAACGCCCTCACGCTATCGTGCTGACGCAAAGAAGAAAGCAAAACAGAGCAGCGAAACCAAAATGGAGTAGTCTGCAAAACGGAAGTATGATACAGTACACAGTGGTTATAGA
>CAJKBW010000170.1 GCA_905198295.1 uncultured Oscillospiraceae bacterium
CCGACAGATCGCCCGTGACGCGGATGGCAGCCGGGAGCGGAGAGGTTCTGCTGAAAAAGGTCACGGAATAGCCGTCAAGATCCAGTTGAACCGTTCCAGTCTGTTGGATGGACTTGTTATATCCCGCGCCGTCATTGAAATCCTTGGTGTTAATGTTGGCACCGAGCTTGACATAGGTGACGCCGGAGCTCAGGGCAGAGCTGAGCTCCGCATAGGTGGTTACGATTCTTGGGTCGCCTTCGGTGGTGCCGCTGCCTGCGGCAGAGGCGATGCTCCCCAAGGCGGGGAGGAGGCCGATCAGCATTGCCAATGAAAGCAGTAAGCTGAATATCCTGCGTTGGGTGATTGATTTCATCTTGATTCCTCCTTTTACATTGTGTATTGTATAAATTGAGTCCATCAGGTGGTGTTACAGAGACGTTTTCGGCGATTGCCCTGCAACGGAAATGCGTTGTAGGCCGGCCGACACGCCTCCGGCTGCGCCCAATGCTGTTTTCCTTCGTCCCGCTTTTATGTACTCTCTTCCTCGCTTTGCTATGCACAAAGCATTCTCATTTCTCACCCATCCTTTCCTCAAAGCGTGTCGATTACGCCTGCAAGGTAGGTTGGCGATACCGACGCATAGATAAAACCATCGGCCAGCTGATCCTTCACCGTCTGCCGCACCTCAGAAGCAAGCAGTTCGTCTGTGCTCTCATCTACCAGAAGCAGGACCTTGCAGGCCCAACCGAGCCGCCTTACAGCACTGCAGAGCCTGAGTCTCTCGCTCAGCTTCCAGAGGCCCTGTCGGATGACCTCCATCACCAACACGTTGGCACGGCAGGTACGGCACAGAGCAAGCGTTTCCTCCGGCTTTGGAGAACGGTAGATAAGGAAATCCATGTCGCATCCCGAAAGCGACTGCGTGACCGCCTCCGCCAGGAGCCCGTTCTTCATATCCAACACAATTCTTCGCATCTGTGCTTTTCACCGCCTTTTTTTCCTTTTGCAGTTTCCGTTTTTATTTTATCCGTTATCGCTCTTTTTTGCCCCCACCGATTGGATAGGGTTTGCAATTATTTTTTTCAAAGGCCATTGTCTGACTCGTTTCTCTCAGCAAAGGGTGCAAAACTGTGTTGCCTTTTTCCATCCGCATGATATACTATCAATACGGATGTGCAAAATGGGGAGGTATGCGGCATGAGCAAAGTGACAAAAAAGAGATTTTTGTATGTGCTGGGCGTGTTGGCGCTCATTGCGTTTGCCATGTGGCTCCGCTACGCCAGCCGGCATATTTTTCATTCTCCGGCTGTCAACCACCTGCGAAGCGGAATCTATGTGTTTTTGTTCAGCGCGTGGTGTTACTCCATCTGGATGCGCATCGTGCAGACGCAGGTGCGGCGCTATCTGTTGGCAATCTCAGTGCTGATGGTGCTGTGGATCCTGCTGCGCTCAATCAAATTTTCCATTGATAACATGGATGCCGAGCGCTGGCTGTGGTACTTCTACTATTTCCCGATGCTGCTCATCCCCATGCTGTCGGTCTTTGTTTCCCTGTCACTGGGCAAGGGAGAGGATTTTCAGCTGCCGCGATGGACCAAGCTTCTGTACTTTCCAACGCTGCTGCTTCTTTTGCTCGTTCTGACCAATGATCTGCACCAGCAGGTGTTTTCCTTCCCGTCCGGCGTTTTATCGGATCAGGAGTATCGGTATGAAGGCGGCTATTTCTTTGTGCTGGGTTGGGTGGCTCTATGCGCGGGGTTCGCGTTGCTTTCGATGGTGAAAAACTGCCGCATCCCGCGCAGCAGGAGAATTCGCTGGCTGCCGCTGGTTCCGCTTGCGCTTTCGTTGGTCTATGCTTGCATGTATATTAAAAAGGTCTATTGGGTCTGGGTTCTCGCGGGTGATATGACGGTGTCGCAGTGCCTGATCTTTGCGAGCATCTTTGAATGCTGCATTCAATGCGGGCTGATTCAGTCTAACCTCGGATACGACGAACTTTTTGAGGCAACGAGTTTGCCTGTCCAGATCACGGATCCTGCATTTTGCCCCCAATATGCGTCTGTTTCCATGCAGGAGGCTTTGCCGCAAAGCGAGCTGCAGCAGATCCGGCAGGATACCGTCCATCTGGGCGACGATACGCTTTTGAAGCGGCACAAGCTGCGCCGC
>CAJKBW010000171.1 GCA_905198295.1 uncultured Oscillospiraceae bacterium
GCTCCGGGTCAAGAATAAACTTGAAAAAAGTAAAAATACAGTATTCTATTTATAGAGGCTTGGCACAGAAAAATCCGGCATTACGGCGCGGCAGCGCAGAAAACGCCGATGCCGAACACGCGGGAAATTACGCTCAATGGCGAGTCCAAGCACATGACGGACAGAATAAGGCCTGGCGGACTCCCATACTTGTTTGGAGGGATAAAGTATGATCTATACCAATCACTGGGTGTCGCCTTTGGGCGGCATCACGCTGGCGAGCAACGGCACGGCGATTACCGGCTTATGGTTTGACGGCCAGAAATATTTCGGTGATACGCTGCCGAAGGAACACGAAGCCGGGGCACTTCCGGTTTTTGAACAGGCGAAACGCTGGCTTGCGGTTTATTTCGGCGGTGAAGCGCCCGACTTTACTCCGCCTCTCTTTCTGGATGCCGGCACCCCTTTCCGCAGGCTGGTGTGGGAAATTCTGCTCACCATCCCTTATGGGCAGACGATGACCTACGGCGAAATCGCCGCTGAGATCGCCGCACGCAAAGGGCTTTCCGGCATGTCAGCGCAAGCCGTGGGCGGTGCAGTTGGTCACAACCCGATTTCGCTGCTTGTCCCCTGCCACCGGGTGGTCGGTGCCGGCGGAAGTCTGACGGGGTATGCGGGTGGACTGGACAAAAAGGTGCAGCTGCTGACCCTCGAGCGGGTGGATATGTCGGCGTTTTTTGTCCCCGCCAAAGGAACCGCCCTCTAAGTGCGGAGGCAATTATACGGCGGAGAAATCTTGCTTTTCCACGGGAATTCCGGTATAATCTCACTAACCGGCCGGTATGATGATTACTATGCCGGCGGGACGATTTGCCCGGAGCAGGCTATCGGATGTGCGCCGGCAGAGAGGGTGAGAACCATCAAAAAAACGGTTTTGTGCTGTATGGGTATTCTGTGCCTGCTGCTGAGCGGCTGCGGGAAAGCTCTTGATCTTTCGCTGGACGGCCACACTTGGCAGTTTACTATGATACAAGCGGGAGAAAACGGGGAGATTGTTGCCTGTTCACCCGACAAAAAGACCGCATATGCGGATGCAGAGGTTATGGAGCTGTCGTGCAAGGCGCACGACGGAAGCCTGACTCTTTCCCGGATGGATACCGGGAAAAACCTCACGATGGCCTGCGAGATTTACAGCGAAAATGCAGAGTCTGCTATATACAGCCTGTGGACAGATGAACAAAACGCGCTGGCGACAATCGGCGTTACCACTTATCAGGACGGCAGATCCGAATATACGCTGATCGTGGTGCTGGATGAGTATACGCTGTACTTTACGGAAGCCATAAGCGATGGAACATAATCGCAGAAAGTGGAGTCCCCGGCGTTGTATACGCCGGGGGCATTTTCAATATCAGCCGCGTGTCGCTTGGTATATGCAGAGAATATTTTCTACCGGAGCGTTGTCCTGAAGCCGGCGGGCCTCCGGCTTGAGTGTGCCGAAACGCCCGATCGCCTCATAATCCTCTTCAAAAGGTTATCCCCATTGAGGGAACATCACTCTTTATTTGACGGCCAGCGATGGCGATAC